>JAAFKB010000099.1 GCA_013299055.1 Sphaerotilus sp. | reverse complement strand
GGTCGGGGTGGGTCGGCTGGTGGCGGCTGATGTGCTCGATGACCAGCCGGTAGTACGCGAGGCGCACCCGGCAGTAACCGCGGACGAGGGTCAGGAACGCGGCGCAGGCGACGTGCGCGAAGGCGGCTTTGAGGGCGCGGCGGATCATGTGAGGCGGTGCCGGGTGATGCCCGTGATCCCGGGCGGCAGGTTGTTGGTGCCGGCGGCGGAATCGATGAACGACGACTCGCCGCCACCGGTGGCCCGCAAGTAGCCGACCTCGACCTTCGCTGTTTCGATCAGCCGGGCGCTGATGTCGCTGATCGTCCGCGCCTTGTCGAGTTCGACGGTGCCGTCTTTGACGCCGCGCAGGGTCTCGAACAGGATCGCGCGCAGCGCCGTGATGTCGTTGCTCATGGGTTTTCCTCTTGCGTGGCAATGGCGCGCGAAAGCTGGCCGCGCAGGCGCATGACCTGCTTGACCGGCTCGGGGTAGCGGTGAATGGTGTTGCGTCGCATCAGCTCGGCGCGCGTCAGGCATTCGAGGCGGTCGGCTGTGATCTGGCTGGCTTCGGAGGTGAACTGGCCGGCGCGGAACACGACGACCTGGCCAGCCGGCACCTGGCCGTGAACCGACTCCCAGACCAGCCGGTGCTCTGCCACCCAGCGGCGAGCCGGGACGAATGACTTGTCGTCGGTCACCTTGCGTTCCAGGTAGCCATCAGCATTGATGCGCAGCGACCCGATAGGCACGTAGTTCGCCGACTCGTGCGCCGCGCGACCGGGCTTGAACTGCGTGCGAGCCATCTCGCCGGGCGCGTAGCCGGGGCGGCGCAGGCCCTTGTTTGCCGGCGCCAGCCCGGGCTGGAACCGGGTGGCGCGGCCGCCGTGATCGGGGCGCATCGACCGCTCGCACGCAGTTCGCGCGATGTACTCGGCCGACTTGCTCAGGCCGAGCGCATGCGCTTGATGGCGCACCTGCCCGACTGTCCGCTCAAGGGTGCGCGCGATGTTCTCGGTCGGGTAGTCGGCATAGGTGCGGCGGAGCACCTCGCGATCGGACTCGGTCCAGAGGCGGCGGGTCATGCTGCACCGCCCATCTCTCGGCGGATGGCTGCATCGAACAGCTCGTGGGCGCGGCGACGGCGCTCGGAATCCAAGCGCTCCGACAGCGCGCGGACGGCATCACGGGTGCGCGACGCCTTCCATGCATCGACCAGCGCGTCGGCGGCGCAGTCCGCCTCAGTGGGGATGTGGTCCTGAATGTCGTCGGCGCAGATCACGACTCCACCCCCTGCCCTTCAGTTCCCGCCGGATCTGCCGATGAGGTCGGGATCGGTGGGGCGTCGGGGTGCTGGCGCAGCTCGGGCCAGATCTTGTGCCAGTCGGTCGGGCACAAGTCCCAGCGCATGACCGACCCGGAAGTGGCTTGCTCGATTTCTACGCATCGCTCGGGTGCGGGCTTCTTCCGCCCGGAGGCCCACTCGCTGACGGAGGTGCGGGAAACGCCGAGGGCTGCAGCCATCGCAGATGCGGTGCCGGCGGTAGATGAGGTGTACGTGCGAAGGTCCATACACGTATGTTAGCCCAAGGCTTACCAAAACGGTAGCCCTGAGCCAATTCAAATAGTTAGCTATTGGCTATCAAATACACGCATGACGACCTCTTCAGAAATCCGTCACGGCAACTTGGTGCGACTCATAGAGGAGCGGGGCGGCGTCAGCAGGTTCTCCGAGCATCTCGGCCGCTCGCACAGCCAAGTCAGCCAACTCAAGAACCGCTCGAAGCACAGCAAGACAGGACAGCCGCGCGAGGTCGGTGATGACTTGGCGCGCGAGATCGAAGAGCGGTGCGGCCTACCACGAGGGTGGATGGACGTGGCCCACCCAGATCAGCGCCCCGCAGTAGGTGGTACTGCGACGATTCAGATACTGGATGAATTTACAGTTCCGCCCCTGATGACTTGGGATGAACTGATGGGAACCACTGCACCAGCCGGGCTGATCCGGATCGCCGCGCCGGACGACGCGCTACCGGATGACGCGCCGCGTGGTGCGGAGCTGATCATGTCCACCGTGGATCTGGCGCCTCAGCGCGGGGACATCGTGCTCGTGCGCGACAGCCACGGGGCGCTGTACCTGCGGCGCTACGCCGAGGGCCGCGGCGGTGCCTGGCGTGCCGTCACTGGGCGCGGGGATGGCGTGTACCTGGAGCTGGACAGCGCAGCCGACGGCCTGGTGCTGGTGGCCGTCGCGGAGTGGATCAAGCCGCGGCGGGGGTGAGTGTCACGGCCGCTTGTCCACGATGTCGTGCTCGTCGCAGATTCGCAGGTAGGCCGTGCCGTTTTCCAGAGTGAAGCTGGCCTTGTAGGCGTCATTCCGGGTGACGTGGATCGTCCAAGGATTGACCTTGTGCCCAGCCCGAAGTACGGAAGGAACTTCCCGGTTCTTCAGTTGGTGCAGGTGCAGCACACGGGCGGGCGCATCCAGATCGGTCAGCAGCAGCAGACGCAGCGCATCGCGAATCTCCGCCTGAAGCGCAGTGTCACGGATGCGGGACAGGCTGCGCCGGAAGGTGTCCGCGTTGCAGTCCACGGCGCGGATGACGCGCCCGTCGATCATCGGCGGAACACATCGTCCAGTTGGTCAGCCAGCTCTTGCGGCGTGGTAGCCGTGCGCTCTGCCGCCCGGCTGGCACGCAGGATCGCATCCACATTGGCGTCGTGCGCCTGGATAGCGCCGCGCAAATCTCGGGCGGTCTCGGCCACCATGTCGAGGCTGACCCCCATCCGGACCACTGCTGCGGAGATCATGGCGCGCCGACTGCTGGCCGGGATGCCCAGGCCGACCCACTCGCGGCGCACGGTGGCCGATGCTTCGCGCATGTTCGCCTCCAGATCGCGTAGCAGCCGGTAAAGCCCATCATCAGGATCCAGCGGCGCACCAGCGCAAGGCGTCGAGTCAATGCGCTCCAGCAGCGCCTCCATCGACAGCGCGCTGGCCGAGAGCCGGCGGGCCAGTGCATCGACACGGCCGATCACATGACCACTGAACAGGTCAAGCGCTGACCCCGGTGCGAAGCGCAGGGCCAGCGCGAGCGAGCGCGGCGACACCAGCGCGACGGCGCCAGCGCACTGGCGGACCAGATCGCCCATTCCGAACGGGAGCACAGCGGTGTTCATGGCGTCACTCTACAGCAGCCTCGATTCCTCCCTATCGGGATCAGTCCCTGACTCCTGAGGCTTCGGCGGGTTTTTCCGTCCTGGTTGCGCCTGCGGTCTGCCGGTAGACCACGCCCTCTGCCGGCGAGGGGGCGCACCAATAGCAGGCGCGTGAAAAATGTTAGCCCTTGGCTATTGATTGTTTGTTAGCCTGAGGCTACAGTTCACTCCAACGCAGCACGGTGCTGCAAGGGGTGAGAGATGGAGCAGAAGAGATTCGAGTTCGTTCCGGGTGACGAGATCGTCATCGCACCAGGCCGGACAGTGAAGCGCATTCGGGCGCTGGTTGCCATTGCGGCGCTTGGCGTGTCGCCGGGTGACCTTGGCGGGTATGTCGAGAAAGAGGGCCAGGTATCCGACAACGCCTGGGTCTCCGGCAATGCCTGGGTCTCCGGCAATGCCCGGGTCTCCGGCAATGCCCGGGTCTCCGGCAATGCCCGGGTCTCCGGCAATGCCCGGGTCTACGGTCGTGGCCTGATCTTCTGGGCCTCCGTCGTCGGCACTGAAAACGGCACGCTGACGGTCTACAACGGCAAGGACAACACGCTGCTGGTAACGCGCGGCTGCTTCTACGGGACGGTGGACGAGTTCCTGGCGAGGTCGGCCGAAAAGCACGACGAGCGCACGCGCACCGAGTACCGCCTGCTGATCGACGTGGCTCGCTCGCGGATTGAGCATGCCCGCACCGTGACCGCTGTTCCGGCTGACGAGGTGGCGGCATGAGCACCCACGACGAACAGACGATTGACCGAGCAGTGCGCGCCATGGGCCGCGCACTGGCGGCGGGCGCAGACCACAAAGCGGCGATGCGCGCCGCATTGGCGGCCGCATCCACCACGGGTTGCCTGCGCGAGTACGCGGTAGCGGTTCACGGCGTCGAGCTGATGTGTGGGTTTGATGCGGACATCGAGGGCGCATGGGTCATCACGGTCAAGCCGGGAACGGACTTGTCCGAGCTGCTGCTGAACAGCGACTTCGCCGGCCGGATCGACGTTGCTGTCGTCAAGCAGATGGAGCGCGAGACAGACCGTGACGCGCTGGACCGCATCGAAGAGCGCCATGCGCTGCGCCGCGAACTGGCAGGGGCGATGTGATGACCGACCGCAACAACAACGCCATCGGCCGCCGCGCCGACGTCTACGCCGACTGGATCGGCGCCGAGGCTGGCTTCATCGTCGGCGACACCTGGGGGCGCCCGGCTCCCCGCCGCACCAAACCTTCCATCTTCACCCGACTGGCTCGCGCCCTGCGCGCAGCGGTCATCGCATTCGCGGGGCACTGACATGCCGTGCAAAGGACATTGCGCCCAAGGGCGTACCGCGTGCCCGCATAAGGTGCAGTGCGCAGGCGGCCGGGTCGAGGCGACCCTGACCGACTGGGGGCTGCTGGCAGACGAGAGCTACAGCGAGCCGGAAAACCTCGATCTGCCGCCGATGACGCGCGAAGAGCGCGGCGTGGCCTGGCT
The DNA here is from genome assembly GCA_013299055.1 of Sphaerotilus sp. GTDB lineage: Bacteria > Pseudomonadota > Gammaproteobacteria > Burkholderiales > Burkholderiaceae_C > Sphaerotilus. The sequence continues at coordinate 6,626 of JAAFKB010000099.1, read as the reverse complement.
GATCGCCGCCGTGATGGTTGTGTTCGCCGCCTTCCTGCTCGCCGGCTGCGGCGGAGGCGAGCCCGAGGACTACTTCGAGCCGGCCGTCGCGCCTGTCCAGATGTCACCCGCCCCTCCCCTGCCATCGCAGCCCACCGCAAAGCCAATGCCGACCACCCAAGACGAAAGGACCATCTGATGTTGATCCACCGCGCCCCCCAGGGTTCTCCAGGCTGGCACGCCGCACGTGCCGGCGTCATCACCGCCTCGATGTTCTCGACCGCACGCCAGCGCGTGAACGGCCTGAACGCTCAACAGCAGGCGTACGTCGACGCGCTGCTGCGCGGAACGAGCGAAACCCAGGCGATGGCGATAGCTGAATACAAGGCGAAGCCGAAGGCCGAGTCGATCGCGCGGGCGCTGCGCGGCGAGAAGGTGGGCGAGCCGAGCGACGCGGCCCGCGACTACGCCTTCCGTCTTGCGATCGAGCGAATCAGCGGCGTGCCGCTCGATGAGGGGTACGAAAACTGGCAGATGCGCCGCGGGCATGAGATGGAGCCCGCGGCCCGTGCGGCGCACGAAGCCCATGCCGACGTGATCGTCAAGACGGCCGGCTTCGTGACGACCGACGACCGCCTGTTCGGCGCGTCTGCTGACGGCCTGATCGGACACGACGGCGGCGCCGAATACAAGTGCCTCGTCTCGCCTGAGCGCCTCCGGGACACGATCCTGTTGAACGACATCAGCCCGTACATGGGCCAGGTTCAGGGCGGGATGTGGATAACCGGTCGCGAGTGGTGGGACTTCTGCGTGTTCTGCCCTGCTCTGGCCCCCATTGGTCGCGAGCTGTGCCGCTGGCGCGTCTACAGAGACGAGGAATACATCGACGCGATGGTCGATGACCTGATCGTGTTCGAGCGCATGGTTTCCGCATTCGAGGCCGAGCTGCGCCAGCCCCTGCCTGCCCCCGTGCTTGTGGCCGAAATGGCTGAAGCCTGATCAACCCGCCTGAGAGAAACGAACAACATGCAAGCTCAACAATCCCAAGCCGTCGCCCGTGCGCCTGTTCCTGCGCCGCGGCACCAGGCCGCGACCCCCGCCGAGGTGACGATGCCCGCCATCACCCCAGGGTTCGGCTCGCTGCAGTCATTCGAGCTGGCGGTCCGCCAGGCGAAGCTCCTTTCGTCGTCCACGCTGGTGCCTGCGCAGTACCGCGCCGAGACGGTCAAGAAGGGGAAGAACGGCGGGCCCGATCTGGTGGAAGAGAACCCGAACGCCATTCCGAACTGTGTGATCGCCACGAACATGGCGCAGCGCATGGGCGCCGATACGCTCATGGTGATGCAAAACCTCTACATCGTGGAGGGGCGGCCGAGCTGGTCGTCGCAGTGGATCATTGCCGCAGTGAACGGCTGCGGCCGGTTCTCCCCGCTGCGCTTCAAGCTCACGGACCTGGGCGAGCGGGTGGTCGAGTACACCGTGAGCGAGTGGGGCGAGCAGCGCGGCCAGCGGGTCAACGTCAAGAAGTCCGTCACGATCCGCGACATCGAGTGCGTCGCGTGGGTGATCGAGCGCGAGACGGGCGAGCGTCTGGAGTCCCCCAAGGTCAGCATCGGGATGGCGGTGGCCGAGGGCTGGTACGGGAAGAACGGGTCGAAGTGGCAGACGATGCCCGAGCTGATGCTGCGATACCGCACCGCCTCGTTCTTCGGCAAGCTGTACGCGCCCGAGCTGCTGATGGGGCTGCAGTCCGTCGAAGAGGCTCAGGACGTGTTCGTGGCCACCCGCGGCGACGATGGGCGGTTCGCGGTCGAAGAGCCGGCGCCCGAGGCAATGGAGCCTCTGCACGTTCCAACGCCTCCGCGCACGGCGGCACGGCGGGCGGACGCTGCAGCGCCTGGCCAGGTGGTGGAGGTCGTCAACCCGACCACCGGCGAGATTGACCGACCCGGGCCGCCGTGGTTCGACGCTGACGCCTTCGCGGACCGGCTGACCTCCTGCGGCGACATCGACGCGCTCGATGTGCTGGCCGACGAGATCCGCAGCATCGAGGCGACGGCCGATACCAAGGACATGCTGGCGGACATCGCGGCGCGGCGGCGCGCAGAGCTGGCCAGCCCTGCCCCTGCCCCTGCCCCTGCCCCTGCAGCGGCGCAGCGCCGCCGACCTGGCGGCATCGAGTGAACGCCTGATTTTCCGGGCGAGCCTGGCCGGCCCGGGGTGTCTCCCCCCACACAAGGACATCCGGCCAGCCCGCGGAGACGCGGCGCCATCTTTCACAACCGAGGAATTGACCCATGAACGACGCAAACACCCCCGACACCAAGACGATGACGATCAACCGCATCGGGCGCAGCCTGCTGGAAACGATGGTGCAAGAGCTGCGGATGCTGCCGAAGCCCTGGCCGAAGCTGTCGCGGTCCGAGCAGGACGAAGTGATCGACCGGGCGCGCGAAAGCGTGTTCGACGGCGTGGTGCAGGCCGTGAACCTGATCGCCAGCGACGGCCGAGCCGTGGCCGAGGCGACCTTGAAGAAAGTCGTTTTCAAGAACAGGATCGTCGCCGAGTTCGAGCTGTCGAAGTCCTGCCCCGCCCGACACCAGCTGGCTGATTCCGAAGGAGAACTCTGCCTCATCGTTGTGGCGGATGCGGCGGACTACACCGGCGACATGAACGGCGTCAAAGGCGAGAGCGACCAGCGGGGGCTCGCCCTTGGGCATGAATACGCGCTGAACACGGACGGCAAAGGAATGGAGCCGGCGAAGTCCGACGAGGTGATCGACATCATGGCCCGCGCCCTGGGTAACGTGGAGTCCGACCACGCCGCGTATCGGGAGCGCGGCCGCGTGGCCTACCGCGATGGCCTGCCGGTCGAGGCGGCGCCGATGGAGCGCATCGGGCTGGTGACGGCATGGATCGACGGCTGGAAGCAGGAAGAGGCGGCAGCGGCAGCGGCGGCCAAGAAGCCCGACGAGCCCAGCAGCACCGGCGGCGACGCGCCCCAGGCCTGACGAACAACCCGCCCAGCGCCGGCGCGCTGGGCGCCAGGAGAACCAGAACATGAAGCTGACCGGAATCAAAATCGATAACCTGCGCGGAGCGCGCTCCGTGGCCATGACGCTGACGAAGCCCGTCACGCTGGTGTGCGGGAGGAACGAAGCGGGAAAGACGTCTATCGCCGAGGCGGTGGTGCTGGCCCTGTCCTGCGCGCTTCCGCGATCGCTGCTGAAGAAGCAGGCGGCCGAGCTGGTGAGCACCGGCGCAAAGCTGGCATCGGTAAGCGTGGCCGCCAACGCCGGCGGAACGATGGAAACGGAGTTCTCGGCCACGATCCGCGCGTCCGGCGCGATGAAGTGCGACGGCTGGGCGGCCGGCCCTGCGCTGCCGTACGTGCTGGATGCCCAGCGCATGGCAGGCCTGCAGGTCGACGAGCGGCGCGCTTTCCTCTTCGGCTTGATGGGCGCGCCCTACAACACCGAGGCCGTGAAGGCCATGATTCTGCGGCGCGCTGGTAGCTCGCCCGCGGCGTGCGCGGCAGTGGCTGCAGCCGTGGCCGCGATGAAGCCCGGCGGCTTTCCCGCAGGCGAGCGCGCAGCAGTGGAGAAGGCGGCGCAGTACCGCGCGGAGTGGCGCGCGATCACCGGCGAGGCGTACGGCGCGCAGAAGGCGGAGGACTGGCGGCCCGCGCATGTCGACGAGCCCAAGGAAGAGCACGTCGACGCAGCGCGGCGCGGGCTGGCCACGCTGGTGGCGGCGCAGGAGACGGAGCGCGAGGCGCTCGGGCAGGCGCGCCAGGTGCTGCAGCGGGTGACGACGATCCGCTCGGACATCGAGAGCCTGACGGTCGCCTCGCAGCGGCTGTCGCGCGCAAAGACGAAGCTCGGCGCCGACACGGCCAGCCTGGCCGAGTGGGTGGAGCGGGTCCGAGATCTGGAGGCGCGCGCAGGGTCTGCGCCGAAGGTCGGCTTGGTGCATGACCTGGCCAGGGCGTGCGCGCTGCTGGTCGGCATTGCAGGCGATAGCGCGGGGGTTGCCGGGTACCACATGAACGGCAGCGTCGCGGAGTGGGGGGAGTTCGCGGGGATGGATGAGGCGCGCGGCGCGCTGGCAACCTACGAACAGACGCACGGAAAGATCGGCGCGGCCGGCGACCCCGTGGCGCTGGCCGCCCTGCCTGCGGCACGCTCAAGCCTGCAGATGATGCAGCGATCTATCGAGGCGTCGACCCGCGACCATGATGGCGCGGTCGAAGCTGGCCGGCGGCTGGCACATGCCGAGGCCGAGCTGGCCAAGGTTGGCGAAGTCCCGTCGATCACCGCGGCGTCCGAGCGTGCGGCGGCGGCCGACAGGGCGGTGGAGGCGCAGCGGAAGACGCTCGACGGGCTGCTGAGTGCCCAGGGTGCGGCCAGATCTGCAGAGGCTACCGAGCGCAAGGCCCGTGAGGCGCACGGCCTTGTCACGCTGTGGGTGAGCATCGCGGAGGCGCTGGCGCCCAGCGGCATCCCCGCCGAGCTGCTGGCCTCTGCGCTGGATCCGCTGAATCGCGCGCTCGCCGCCGGCGCGGAGTTCGCGCAGTGGGACCGCGTGGAGGTGCTGGCCGACATGACGATCCGCTCGGCGCTGATGGGTACGCCGTACGCGCTGATGAGCGAGTCGCAGCAGTGGCGCGCGGACGCGATGATCGCGGCATGCGTGGCCGAGCTGTCCGGCGTCAAGCTGCTGATCCTTGACCGCTTCGACGTCCTCGATGTCGAATCCCGCGGGGACTGCCTCTACTGGCTCGACGAGCTGGTGCGAGCTGGCCGCATCGACTCCGTGCTGCTGCTGGGTACGCTGAAGGCGAAGCCGGCGGCGGAGGCCCTGCCCGAGAACGTCGAAGCGTTCTGGATCGAGGGCGGGGTGGTGGCCGCACAGGAGGCCGCACGATGATCGTCACACGGAAGGCAGTCCATGAGGCCGTAGAGCGTGCGCTCGATGGCGCCTGCTATGGCGACATCCAGGCAGCGCGCGAGGCTGCGGCGGCCGAGCTGTGCCTGCCCATCGAGGCGGTGCGCGAGGCGATGCAGCCGGTCGGGCACTGCTGCGCCGCCGGCGAGAACCTGGGCGTCAGCGTCTGCGATGAATGCGCCGAAGAGTGCGCGCAGTGGCAGGGGTGCCTCGGCACCAGCCGGCGGGGGTTTCTGGAGGATGCCGCAGAGGCCGCGGATGCGATCGAGTCGCTGTTTCACGCGCTCGGCTGGAGCGCTCCTCGGTTTTGCGGTTCCGCCGCGAATGGATCAGAATCCAGCGAGGTCCACCATGGGTGAGCTGATCGGAACGGCAGACATCGCGGCCCTGGTGCAACTGAACCGCGACTATGTGACGAGCGTCGTCACCAAGCGGGTGGACTTCCCGGCGCCGGCGCTGGTCCTGAGCCGGAAAACAGTCCGATGGGATCGCGCGGCGGTGCTGCAGTGGATAGCCAGGCAGCGGGTCAAAGCCTCGAAGCGATCTGCGACGACGTCGCCCGGTAGTACGTCATCAACTGGCTGATGTCCCGGTGCCCGCTGATCCTGGCCAGCGTGAGGACGTCGACGCGCCTGGCCATGCTTGTGAGTGCCGCGGCCCTGGAATCGTGCAAGTGCAGGTCTTTGATATCGAGACGGGCGCACACCTTGCGCCACATGCTGTCCAGGGATGCCGAGCTGATCGTCCATCCGGCCGGATAGACGACACGCAGGAGGCGGACCGCACGGCGGCCGAGGGGAACTTCCCTTCGGTCGCCGTTTTTCGTTTCGTGCAGGGTGGCGACTGAGCGCGACAGATCGACGTCCGCGGCGACCAGGCCCAGGATCTCGCCCTTTCTCATCGCGGTGCGCAGGGCAATCAGCAGGATGTGCGCGATCTCGCCCGTCTTCGATTCCGGCGACTGGCCCGTGACGTACCCGCATGACCTGCAGATGCGGCGGATCTCGCTCGGCGTGGGCACGCGGTCGCGAGGGCGGCCTGGCGCTGGCCAGCGGACATCCTTCACCGGGTTGGATGGCATCCAGCGCCATTCCTTCGACGCGGTGCTGAAGACGCCCGAGAGAGTGGTCAGGTCGCGCCGGATCGACTCCGGCTTGAGCACCTTCGCGCGCCTGTCCCTCCACTGGCCTAGGTCGTCCGGCGTCAGCTCCGTGAGCAGCTTGGATGCCCAGGGCTCGCGGCCGAACGCGGCAAGGCGGATGACTTCCCGCGGCCCCGTGCGCTTTGTCGGCGACACCTCGGCGGCGTACCTGGCCAGCGCATCCAGCACGGTCTTGCGTGGGTACTCTCCCCTGGCGCCCGCCGCAATGGCGGCCTCCTGAGCGGCGGCCCACTCTTGGGCGGCCCGCTTGGTGCCGAATGATGCTGAGACGCGGACCCCCAGGCGGGCAACCTGTGCGCGCCACAGGCCAGAGGGGAGCTTCGAGAACGACGCCATCGTGTGTAAATCGTGGGGAATGGAACCCTAGGGTATCTCGGCTATCGACCGAATCGCCGGGATCTTGAGGGGGGTCAGATCCCCTGTTCTGGCGGGTCTGCAGGAGGGAGAAGGTGCAGACAGCGCGGAACCTGGGCAATCACGGGAAAGCGGTTCAATTCCTGCAATGTTCCTGTCGGCGGGACCAATCTGCACTATGGGG
>JAAFKB010000098.1 GCA_013299055.1 Sphaerotilus sp. | reverse complement strand
CCGATCTCCACGCCGTCGCGGGCGGCGCGCTCGACGTTGATCCGGCTGCCGACCTGCAGCGTGCCGAGCGTGGTCAGGTTGAGGCTCTGCAGCATCACGTCGAAATCGGCGTGGCAGGCGTCGCGGTGCTGTGTGACGGTCAGGCAGGTGCCGTCACAGGACACGCTCGCGCCGATGGACTGGCCGTCGAGGAAGCCGGGCGGGAATGCGAGCGTGAAGGTGCGCAGGCCGGGGCGATCGGTGACGGCCGCGACGGTGGCGATGGATTGGACGATGCCGGTGAACATGGTGACTCGGTGTATGGAGGGATGGAAGTTGAAGGTGTTCAGACCACGGTGATGCAGGGCGCGCCGACGGTCAGTTCACCAACGATCGCGGCTTCGCCAAACCCCGCCTCGCGGAACATCGTCAGCACGGCGTCCACCCCCTCGGGTGCCACGCTCACCAGCAGCCCGCCGCTGGTCTGCGGATCGGTGACCAGTGCCCGTTGCCAGTCCGGGAAACCCTCGGGCAGGGTGACGCTGGCGCCGTAGCCAGCCCAGTTGCGTGTCGAGGCGCCGGTCCAGATGCCGTTGTGCGCATGAACGACCGCGCTGGCGATCAGCGGCAGCGCGTCCCAGCGCACCTCGGCCGCGAGCTTCGACCCCCGGCAGATTTCCAGCAGGTGGCCGGCCAGCCCGAAGCCCGTCACGTCGGTGATCGCATGCACGGTGTCCAGCCCAGCCAGATCGGCGCCGACGCGGTTCAGCTTGGTCGTGTGGCGCAGCATCTCGGCATATCCATCCGCGTCCAGCAACCCCTTCTTCAGCGCCGCCGACAGCACGCCCACGCCCAGCGGCTTGCCCAGCACCAGCACGTCGCCGGCCTGTGCGTCGGCGTTGCGGCGCACGCGCTTCGGGTGCACCAGTCCCAGCGCCACCAGCCCGTAGATCGGCTCCACCACGTCGATCGAGTGCCCGCCCGCAATCGGGATGCCCGCCTCACGGCAGACGCTGGCGCCGCCTTCGAGGATGCGGCCGATGACTTCGGGCGACAGCGTGTTGATCGGCATCCCCACGATGGCCAGCGCCATGATCGGCCGGCCGCCCATCGCGTAGACATCGGACAGCGCATTGGTCGCGGCGATGCGGCCGAAGTCGTAGGGGTCATCGACGATCGGGGTGAAGAAGTCGGTCGTCGCCACCAGCGCCTGCTCGTCGTTGAGTTTCCACACGGCGGCGTCGTCGCTGGTCTCGATGCCGACCATCAGCTCCGGCGGGATCAGGCCCGGCGTGTTGCGCGAGAGGATGTCGCTGAGCACGCCGGGGGCGATCTTGCAGCCGCAGCCACCGCCGTGGGCGAGCTGGGTCAAAGCAGGTGAGGTGGCAGCGTCAAGCGGCGTGACGGATGGCGGATTGACGGCAGGAGGGGTCATGGTGGCGGTGAAGGACAATCGGCAATTCTGCATTCTGCCTGCCACACCATGAACCGTCCGATCCGGTACGCCCCCGCTGTCCTGCTGACTTCGCTGCTGGGCGCCGCCGCGTCCGCGCAGACGGTCACGCCCATGCCCGCCGCCAGCGCCTTCCTCTACGGCTGGAACGTGCATCTGCCCTTCACCCACCAGTTCGGCACGCTGCCCGCGCTGGCCGACCGGCTCGCCACCAGTGGCGCCAACACCTACCGCGACGCCGAGGAATGGGCCTGGTCCGAGTTCGGCACGGCCGGCCTCATCCGCTACGGCGCCGATCTCGATGCCGCCGTCGCGCAGGTGCGTGACCGCCTCAAGCCCGCCGGGCTCCAGGGCCTGCAGATCCTCGGCTTCGAGAACCCCCTCTACTGGCAGCAGGCCACGCAGGACATCACCGCCAACCCCGCCGCTCCCGGCTCGGTGTTCCAGACCTACGCCCAGGGTTTCCGCGCCTACGCGCAACGGCAGGTCGTGCGCCGGCCGGGCCAGGGGCTTTACCAGATCGGCAACGAGTGGAACGGCGGTTTTCACCTGGACCGCGCCACACCGAACTACACGCAGGTACGCGACGGCGAGACCTATGCGCGGCTCTACCTCTCGGTGGCCGCCGAGCTGCGTGCCCGCGCCCCGCAAGCCCGGCTGCTCACGGCCGGACTCGCGGACTGCGCACCGAGCACGGCGCTGCCCTACGGCATGTGCTGGCCGTGGCTCATCGACCAGCTGGCCCACGTCAAGCGCCTGGGCGGCAACCTGTCGCGGATCGACGGTCTCGGCATCCACCCCTACGCCGACTACGACCCCGTGGCCATCCCCGAGCGGCTCTACAGCGGCCTCGTCACCGGCCGCCACTGGCTGATGACGCGCTCGCCTGCGTTCGCTGCCTCGCCCAAGGATTTCTACCTCACCGAGACCGGCATCCCCAACGTCACCTCCAGCGGCCAGGCCATTTCCGAGACGATCCAGGCCGACTACCTGCAGCGCATGGCCTTGCTCTACCGCACGCTGCCGTATGTGAAGGGTGTGTGGTTCTACGAGTTCGCCAACCAGCCCCACGCCGGGCGCGAGGGCAGCTTCGGCGCGGTCACGGCGACTCTGGTGGACAAGCCCGCCTTCGCGCCGATGAAGGCGCTGGCGCCGCTGGTGATCCGGGGCACGAACTGGACGCTGGTCAGCGGTGACGTGAAGACCACCACCTGGGACAAGCGCCTGACCGACCAGTGGATCCTCTACCGCCCGACCCGGCTCTACACCGTCGAATGTGACTACCTCGACCCGGCCGACGGCAAGCGCAAGCGCATCACCGCCTTCTGGGCACCGCAGGGCACGCTGCCCGTGACGGTGCGCACGGCGGGCACGACCGTGGCCCACCGCACCACGTTCGCTGGGGCCTCCACCACCCGCTCCGGCAATTTCACGCTCACCGCCACCAGCAGCCCGCAGTTCCTGATCCGGCCTGCCGGTGTGGGTGCCGTGCTGCTGAAGTGAATCGCCCATGAGCCACAACCGTCCCGTCGGCGTCGACCAGATCGCCGCGTTCCACACCGTCATCGACGCCCGCTCGCCGTCCGAGTTCGCGCTCGACCACCTGCCTGGCGCCATCAACTGCCCTGTGCTGGACGACGAGGAGCGCCGCATCGTCGGCACGCTCTACAAGCAGCAGGGCGCATTCGAAGCCCGCCGCGTCGGTGGCGCGATGGTGGCGGCCAATCTGGCGCGGCACCTGCGCGAGCGTTTCGCCGAGCAGCCGGCGACCTGGCGTCCGCTGGTCTATTGCTGGCGCGGCGGCATGCGCAGCGGCTCGATGGTGCAGTGGCTGCGCCTGGTCGGCTGGGACGCGCAGCAGCTCGCCGGCGGCTACAAGCGTTTCCGCGGCCACGTCATCGCGCAGATCGAATCCATCGCGCCGCAGCTGCCGCTGCGCGTGCTCTGCGGCCCGACCGGCAGCGCCAAGACCGCGTTGCTGCATGCGCTGGCCGCGCAGGGCGAGCAGGTGCTGGATCTGGAGGGGCTGGCGGTCCACAAGGGCTCGGTGCTGGGCAAGGTGCCGGACACGCCGCAGCCTTCGCAGAAGCGGTTCGAGACGCAACTGGCCATGCAGCTGCAGGCGCTCGACCTGAGCCGCCCGGTCTATGTCGAGGCCGAGAGCCGCAAGATCGGCCAGATCTCCTTGCCGACACCGCTGCTGGAGCGGTTGCGTGCGAGTCCGTGCATCGAGATCGTCGCCTCACCCGAGGCGCGGCTGGCTTACCTGCTGCGCGACTACGTGTATCTGGGCGACGACGGCCCGCGGCTGGCGGAGACACTCGGCCAGTTGCACGGCCTGCAGGCGAACGAGACGATCGCGCGCTGGCAGGCATGGGCGCTGGCGGGGCAACTCGGCCCGCTGTTCGGCGAGCTGATGGCGTTGCATTACGACCCGCTGTACACGCGGTCGCAGAATGGCCATTACCTGCGCCTGAAGGAGGCTGCCCAGGTGAACGCGGATTCGCTGGAGGCGTCCGCGCTGCTGGCACTGGCGACCGAGATCGCCCAGTGCGAACTCAGCTCGATCAGTTCGATTCCTTGAGCATCCGGCCGCTGGCCTGCTGGACCGGACGGGCGTTCATCGGATAGAGCCGGGTGAACACCGCGAGCTGCTCGGCCGAGAGCTGTGCCGGCTGCTTGAGCACCAGCCACAGCACACCCTCGCTGCACGGCGGCGTGGTGAGGGATCCCATGTAGGTGTAGTAGCGGCGGTCCTCGGGCAGCATCAGGTTCATGTCGAGGGGGACGGCCGAGGGGTACTCCTCGTTTTTTTCCAGTGGCAGGCTGTTCCAGACGAGCTGCACCATCGGGTGCTGCTTGCCCTGGTCCATCAGCACGGCCACCACTGCCAGCCGACCTTCGGGATCCTTGTGGACCAGGTGGGCGACCAGCTCGAACTGCTTGCCGTTGATGCGCTCTTCCGACGGCCGGTGGAAGTGGAACTGCACCAGGTCGTAGCGCCGTCCGCCGACCTCGATGCTGTTGCCATGGCCGATGTTGGCCTGCACCGTGTGGCCGTTGTCCACCACGTTGAAGCCACTGAGACGGTACTGGAACTTGATCGGCTCCAGATCGACCCGGATGCCGCCACGGATGTCGATCGGGCTTTGCCGCTGACCTTTCGCGCAAGCCGAAAACTCCGGCCGCAGCTTGCCCCACTCGGCCGGCCCGCCGTCCCCGCTGTAGGACCAGTGGGTGGGGTGGGATTCGGCATGCGGGGCACCGTCGACGGCATGGGTGCCCGGGGCGGCCATCCCGGAGACCTGGGCCATGGCCGCGGCATGTGCCGTGTTCGGGGCCGCTGGCCGGCGCTGGCTGGTGGCGGTGGCGCTGCGCCGGGCGTGGATGGACGCGGTAGGCTGGGTCTGGGCATGGGGGGGCCGGACCTGGGCAATGCGCTCCTGCAAGCGCCGCTGCAGCTCTTCGGTGGGCACTGGCACGTCACGGGCATGGGACCAGGGACTGGACAACAGCGCCGCAGCAGCCAGGGCGCACGACAGCCAGTGAGCGGCGGGGGCAGCGGGACGGGGGAACATGCGCAACTCCAGGGTGATCACTGCTGGAGTTTTCGACTTTCGCCGTCCCGACTTGAATGCGTGCGCCTCCGCCATCGGCCGAGTCGGGCGGCCCTGTCAGGTTTGTCGCGGTTTCAGCCCACCACGTCCGGCCACACGGTATGGAATTTCTCGCCTGCCGGCTTGTCGGTGCGCTCGTAGGTGTGCGCGCCGAAGAAGTCGCGCTGCGCCTGCAGCAGGTTCGCAGGCAGGCGGGCGGTGCGCAGGCTGTCGTAGTAACCCAGCGAGGCGCTCATCGCCGGCACCGGAATGCCTTGCATCACCGCGTGTGCGACCACCTCGCGCCACGCCTGCTGCGTGCGGTTGAGCAGATCGGCGAAGTAGGGCGCCAGCATCAGGTGCGCCAGGTCCGGCTGGGTCCGGTAGGCGTCGGTGATGTGGTTGAGGAACCGCGCCCGGATGATGCAGCCACCGCGCCAGATCGCCGCCAGCCCGCCGAGGTCGATGTCCCAGCCCTTGCGTGCGCTCATGCTCCTGACGAGGTCCAGCCCCTGCGCGTAGCTGATGACCTTGGCGGCGTAGAGCGCGTCGTGGATCTTCGCCACCAGCGCGTCACGGGCTGCGGTGTCCAGTGGCGCCGCAGCGGCCGGGCCGTGCAGCACCGCGCTGGCCGCCACGCGCTGCGCCTTCTGCGACGACAGCACGCGGGCTTCCACCGCGGCGTTGATGGTGCTGATCACGACGGCCTGCTCGGCGCCGTTCACGATCGTCCACTGGCCTGTGCCCTTCTGGCCGGCCTTGTCGAGGATGAGTTCGACGATGGGGCGGCCGGTCTCCGGGTCGATCTGCTCCAGCGCCTTGCCGGTGATCTGGATCAGGTAGCTCTGCAGCGCACCCTCGTTCCAGCGGTTGAAGACCTCGGCGATCTCGGGCGTCGCCATGCCCGCTGCCTGCATCAGGTGGTAGGCCTCGCAGATGAGCTGCATGTCACCGTATTCGATGCCGTTGTGGATCATCTTGACGTAGTGGCCCGCGCCGCCCGGCCCGATGTGGCGCACGCAGGGCTGGCCTTCGGCGACCGCCGCGATGCTCTCGAAGATCGGCTGCATCACGGCCCAGGTAGACGCCGGCCCGCCCGGCATGATGGCCGGCCCCTTGCGCGCGCCTTCCTCGCCACCCGACACGCCCGCGCCGATGAAGCGCAGGCCCAGCGGCGTCAGCCACGCATCGCGGCGCTCGGTGTCGGTGTAGAGGCTGTTGCCGCCGTCGATCACGATGTCGTCGGCTTCCAGCAGTGGGACGAGTTGTTCGATCACCGCGTCCACCGCGGCGCCGGCCTGGACCATGACCATCACCTTGCGCGGGCGCGCCAGGCTCTGCACGAACGCGGCCAGGCTGTGCGTGGCGGTCAGCCGCCTGGCCGGGTGCTGCGCCACGAAGGCGTCCGTGACCGTGTTGGTGCGGTTGTAGACGCTGACATGGAACCCCCGGCTTTCCACATTGAGCACCAGGTTCTGACCCATCACGGCCAGACCGATCAGGCCGAAATCGTTGAGCTTGTCTGTCATCACATCACTGCGGTAGGCTAAAGGCGCACAGCGTAGCGGGCCGGGCCGGGTCGGTCCAGTCTGGTCAACCCATGACAGCCCATGGGGAGATTTGCCATGTCCCACACGATCCGACTCCGCCGTGCCTTCCTCGACGCCGATGCCCTGGCCACGTGGTGTTCAACCGCATTCGGCGGCCAGCCGGCGCACCACCAGCTGGCGCAGCGCCTCGTCGTCGTCGAACTTCAGGTCGTGCAGTCCCAGCCGCAGCGTCCCGCCCCCACGCAGCAAGGCCCGCTGCACCACCCCGTCGCACAGCCCGACCAGCGTCTGGATGGCGTCCCGGTCCGGGGGCGAGGACTGCTCCACCCGTTCGTACAAGGCCCGCTTGTGCAGACTGGTCACGGTGCGCGGGAAGCGTTGTGCGACCTTCTCGCGCACGCTGTCGGCGCTGACGCTGCTGCCCAGCACCGACACGATCCGCCCGACGAAGCGCGCCGCTTCGACCTCGCGGGCCAGCACGAGCTGATCGGCGTAGGCCTGCAGGGCGGGGTCCGGCCCGAAATGCCGGTGCAGGAAGTCCGTGCGCAGCCGGTCCGCCAGTCCCTGGGCCTCGCCGTAATGCTGGTGCTGGAGCAGCTGCAGGCGGAAGTCCTCGCCCATGCGGGGCGACAGCCGGTGCAGCCGCCGGTGCAGTCGCCGCAGCTCGGGAAAGAATCCGGCCGCGATCTGCCAGCGTTCGGCCAGGGGATCGGGTGTCTGCGGGTCGGTGTCGTCGGGCGGGGGCTCGCCGCTGAGCGTGGCGTCGTAGGCGCGCCGCCGCACGGGATCGCACAGCACCTCGTGCGCCGCGTTGATGCGCTGGATGCGCTCGATCGCGTCGGATGCGGGATTGCGGTCCGGGTGGTAGCACGAGGCCAGCGCCCGGTAGGCGGCCTTGACGACGACCGGTTCGGCGTGGCGCGCCAGGCCGAGGGTCTGGTAGTGGTCGGGGGCGGCGTCGGAGGAGGGCGGAGGCAGGGTGGACATGGGCAGCGCGATGCTAGCGACTTGTGCCCCGCCTGGGGTTGCGGTCCGCTTGCCTGGGGGCCCCGCTGCGTGAGGTGGCAGCGGGATTTGCCAGCTCGGGGGGCGCGCTGCCGCCGGCCTCAGCCCATCTTCACGGCCGTGCCGCTGACGGCGACCATCATCATGCCGTTGGTCTCGCCCAGCACTTCGTAGTCGAAGTCGATGCCGACGATGCCGTCTGCGCCGAGTTCCTTGGCCGCTTCGGTCATGTCGGCCAGCGCCGCATCCCGCGCCCCCGACAGCGCCCGCTCATAGCCGCCGGCCCGCCCCCCCACGACATCGCGCACGGACGAGAACACATCGCGGAAGATGTTGGCGCCGATGATGGCCTCGCCGTTGACGATGCCGAGGTACTGGGCGACGCGGGCGCTGCCACCTTCGCCAGTCGGCACGACGGTGGAGAGGAAAAAGCCGGCGTCTTTCTTCGAGAACCATCCCATGGTGCAGGGCTCCTGTTCGGTCGGGGGTGTCAGCGGCGGCGACTGGTGCTGCCGCCCAGCAGCGAGCCTAGCACCCCGCGCACGATCTCGCGCCCGACCGAGGAGCCGACCTGTCGCACCGCCGACTTGGCCATCGTCTGCACCAGCCCGTCGCGCTTGGCGCCACGCGGTCCGGTGGTGCCGAACAGCAGCCCGCCCAGCGCGCCGGAGAGCATGCCGCCCAGCCCATCGCCACCGGCCTCTTGCGTGGCAGCGCGGGCGCCATCGGCCATGGACTGCCCAGCCTGGCTGCGCAGCGAGTCGCCCGCGTCGGCCGAGGTGGCGGCGCGGCCCTTGAGCTTCTCGTAGGCGGATTCGCGGTCCACCGTCTTCTCGTACACGCCGGCCACCAGCGAGGTCTCGCGCAGGTGCTGGCGCTGGATGGCGCTGATCGGGCCGATCTGGCTGCCGGGGGGCATCACGTACACCCGCTCGGTGACGCTTGGCCGGCCCTTGGCGTCGAGCAGGCTCACCAGCGCCTCGCCGACCCCCAGCTCGGTGATCGCGGCGGCGATGTCGACCTTCGGGTTCGGGCGCATCGTCTCGGCGGCCGACTTCACCGCTTTCTGGTCGCGTGGGGTGAACGCGCGCAAGGCATGCTGCACGCGGTTGCCGAGCTGGCCGAGCACGGTCTCCGGGATGTCGAGCGGGTTCTGCGTCACGAAGTACACGCCCACGCCCTTGGACCGCACCAGCCGCACGACCAGCTCGATCCGCTCGGTCAGCGCCGCCGGGGCATCCTTGAACAGCAGGTGTGCCTCGTCGAAGAAGAAGACCAGCTTGGGCTTGTCCAGGTCGCCCACCTCGGGCAGCGTCTCGAACAGCTCCGAGA
Source organism: Sphaerotilus sp. (assembly GCA_013299055.1). GTDB lineage: Bacteria > Pseudomonadota > Gammaproteobacteria > Burkholderiales > Burkholderiaceae_C > Sphaerotilus. The sequence continues at coordinate 2,572 of JAAFKB010000098.1, read as the reverse complement.
GCATCCACAGCAGGAAGGTCGCGTACAGCCGCGGCGCATTCATCAGCTTGTCGGCGGCGAGGATGTTGACGACGCCGTGGCCGTCCACCGTCTGCATGAAGTCCTCGATCGACAGCATGGGTTCGCCGAAGAACTGGTCGCCACCCTGGCCCTCGATCTGCATCAGGCCGCGCTGGATGGCCCCGACCGAGGCGGCGCTGATGTTGCCGTACTCGGTCTGGAACGCGCTGGCGTTGTCGCCGACGTGCTGCAGCATGGCACGCAGATCCTTCAGGTCGAGCAACAGCAGCCCGTTGTCGTCGGCGATCTTGAACACCAGCTGCAGCACGCCTTGCTGGGTGTCGTTGAGGTTGAGCATGCGCGACAGCAGCAGCGGTCCCATGTCCGACACCGTGGCGCGCACCGGATGGCCCTGCTCGCCGAACACGTCCCACAGCGCGGCCGGGCAGGCACTCCATTCGGGTTCGTCCAGCCCGCGCTCACGCAGGATCTGCGCCAGCTTGCCGCCGAGCTGTCCCTTCTGGGCGATGCCGGTCAGATCTCCCTTGATGTCGGCCAGGAACACCGGAATGCCCAGGCGCGAGAAGCTTTCGGCGAGTTTCTGCAGGGTGATGGTCTTGCCGGTCCCCGTGGCGCCGGTGATGAGCCCGTGGCGGTTGGCCAGCGCGGGCAGGAGGTGGCATTCGGTGTCGCCATGGCGGGCAAGCAGGATCGGCTCAGGCATTTTTCGTGTCTCCGGTCGGGCGCACAGCGCAGCAAAAGTAAAATGGCAGTCTATCGAACTCAGCGCACGCAAGCGTACCCAGGAGCATTCATGGCTGGTCATTCCAAGTGGGCCAACATCCAGCATCGCAAAGGCCGCCAGGACGAGAAGCGCGGCAAGATCTGGACCCGCATCATCCGTGAGATCACGGTGGCTGCGCGGCAAGGCGGCTCCGATGTCAGCACCAACCCCCGCCTGCGGCTGGCCATCGAGAAGGCCAAGGCCGCCAACATGCCCGCCGACCGCATCAAGTACAACGTGGACAAGGCCAGCGGCAACCTCGAAGGGGTGAACTACGAGGAGATCCGCTATGAAGGCTACGGCATCGGCGGGGCGGCCCTCATCATCGACACGATGACCGACAACCGCGTGCGCACCGTGGCCGAAGTGCGCCACGCCTTCAGCAAGCACGGTGGCAACCTGGGCACCGAAGGCTCGGTCGCGTTCCAGTTCCAGCACTGCGGCCAGCTGGTCTTCGCGCCCGGCACGGACGAGGACAAGGTGATGGAGATCGCGCTGGAGGCCGGCGCCGAGGACGTGGTGCGCGACGACGACGGCGCCATCGAAGTCCTGACCGCCCCGGCCGAATTCGAGGCGGTCCAGCGCGCGCTGGAACAGGCCGGGCTGGTGGCCGATGTCGCGGATGTCACGATGCGGGCTGGCAGCACCATCGCGCTGGCCGGCGACGAGGCGCAGCGCATGCAGAAGCTGCTCGACGTGATCGAGGATCTCGATGACGTGCAGGCGGTCTACCACAACGCCGAGATCGGCGAGTGACCGGGGCGGGGCGTCCGGTCGCCCAGAGTGATACCTACAACGATGAAGAAAGTCTCATGAAAGTTCTCGTGATTGGCGGCGGTGGCCGTGAACATGCGCTGGCCTGGAAGCTGGCCCAGTCCCCCCGCGTCCACAAGGTGTTCGTGGCCCCCGGCAACGGCGGCACCGCGCTCGACCCGCGCATGACCAACGTGCCGATCTCGGACGTGCAGGCGCTGGCCGACTTCGCGCAGTCGGAGAAGATCGGCATGGCGGTCGTCGGCCCCGAGGTGTCGCTGGCGGCCGGCGTGGTGGACGAGTTCCGCGCCCGCGGCCTGCGCATCTTCGGCCCGACCCAGGCGGCGGCCCAGCTCGAAAGCTCCAAGGCATTCGCCAAGGACTTCATGAAGCGTCACAAGATCCCGACCGCCGCCTACGAGACCTTCAGCGACGCGGTGCAGGCCCACGCCTACGTGGACCGCATGGGCGCGCCGATCGTCATCAAGGCGGACGGGCTGGCGGCGGGCAAGGGCGTGGTCGTGGCCATGTCGCTGGCGGAAGCACACCAGGCGGTGGACTGGATGCTGCTCGACAACAAGCTCGGCGTGCAGCACAACGCGGACGGCGCACGGGTGGTGATCGAGGAGTTCCTCGTCGGCGAGGAGGCCAGCTTCATCGTCATGGTGGACGGCCGCAACATCCTGGCCCTCGCCACCAGCCAGGACCACAAGCGCCTGCTGGATGCCGACCAAGGCCCCAACACGGGCGGCATGGGGGCGTACTCCCCGGCCCCGGTGGTCACGCCCAACATCCACGCCAAGGTGATGCAGGACATCATCCGCCCGACCGTGGACGGCATGCTGCGCGACGGCATCCCCTTCACCGGCTTTCTCTACGCCGGTCTGATGATCGACGCCAAGGGCGGCGTGAAGACGCTGGAGTTCAACACCCGCATGGGCGACCCGGAGACGCAGCCCATCATGATGCGGCTCAAGAGCGACTTCCTGCAGGTGCTGCAGCACGCCACCGACGGCACGCTCGACCAGGTGACGC
>JAAFKB010000097.1 GCA_013299055.1 Sphaerotilus sp. | reverse complement strand
CAGCGTCGTGATCAACCCGCCGTGGCAGATGGCGAAGCCGTTGAGCATGTCGGGGCGCACGGTCATCGTCATCGTGGCGCGGCCGGGGGCGATGTGCGTGACGCGGATGCCGAGCGACTGGCAGGCCAGATCGTTGGCCATCATGCCGGTGGCCACTCGGTCAGCGGTGTCTTGGGGAGTCGTCATCGCAGTGGTTTCAGCGGTCGGTGAAGGTCGGGGCGCGCTTGGCCATGAACGCGGCCACGCCTTCCTGGTAGTCGTGTGCGGCACCAAAGTGGCGTTGCAGCGTGCATTCGGCGTCGAGCGCCTGGGGCAGGTCCATCCCTTGCGCGGCGTCCATCGCCTGCCGGGTGGCGACCAGTGCGGCGACCGGCATAGCGGCGAGTTTCTGCGCCAATGCCTGCGCGTCCGCCTGCAGCGCAGCGTCGTCCACGCAGCGCCAGATCAACCCGATCCGCTCGGCTTCCGCGGCCGACAGCTTGTCGCCCAGCAGCGCCAGCCCGAGCGCCTGCGCCCGTCCTACCAGTCGCGGCAGCAGCCACGTGCCCGCCGTGTCTGGCACCAGCCCGATCTTCGTGAACGCCTGGATGAAACTCGCCGAACGCCCCGCCAGCACGAGGTCACAGGCCAGCGCGAGATTCGCCCCCGCCCCGGCCGCCACGCCATTGACCGCCGCGACCACCGGCACCGGCATCGACCGCAGCCGCAGCACCAGCGGGCGGTAATAGTGTTCGATGACGTGGCCCAGATCCTTCGGCGGCGCCCCCGGCGTCAGGTCCGGCGCGACCACCGGATCGGACAAGTCCTGCCCGGAGCAGAACGCCCGCCCCGCCCCGGTCAACACCACACAGCGCACGCTGGCGTCTGCCGCCGCGTCGTCCAGCGCGGTGAACAACGCCCGGTGCAGCCCGGTGGTGAAGCTGTTGAGCGCCGCAGGGCGGTTGAGCGTCAGCGTCAGCACGGCGCCTTCGCGGGTGGGCAGCAGCAGTGGTTCAGACACAGGGGACTCCAGGGTTTTCTTGATTGACCGACCGTTCGGTAGAGAATAAATTGAAATCCTCCGTGTGTCACTCTGGAAATCCCCAATATGCCCTGCTACAGCCTCGAAGGCGTCACGCCCGTCGTCCACCCCAGCGCCTACGTCCACCCCACCGCCGTGCTGATCGGCGACGTGATCGTCGGCCCGGACTGCTACATCGGCCCGTGCGCGAGCCTGCGCGGGGATTTCGGGCGCATCGTGCTGCACCGGGGCGTGAACGTGCAGGACACCTGCGTCATCCACGGCTTCCCGAACCAGGACACCCTCGTCGAGGAGAACGGCCACATCGGCCACGGCGCAGTGCTGCACAGTTGCACGGTGCGGCGGGATGCGCTGGTCGGCATGAACGCGGTGGTGATGGACGAGGCGGAGGTGGGCGAGGCGGCGATCGTGGCGGCCTGCGCGTTCGTGCCGGCGGGCCGGACGGTGGCGCCGCGCACGCTGGTGGTCGGCTCGCCGGCCCGCAAGCTGCGGGATCTGACGGACGACGAGGTGGCGTGGAAGCTCGAAGGCACGCGCACCTACCAGGAACTGTCGCGGCGCTGCATGGCGTCGATGGTGGAGGTGGCGCCGCTGACCGAGGTGGGGGCGGATCGGCCACGGCTGCAGGGGTCGGTGGTGCAGTCGCTGATCGCCACCAAGCGGGGTTGAACGGGCGAACCTGTTTTGCACTTACAGTGGTGGTGCCGGACAGACTGGACCGCCATGCCATTGATCAGCACCGAAGCACGCCCAGGCAACCTGACGGCCTTCGCCGAGTTGCCCGACACCGCCCATCTGCGCGCCGAGATCTGCCGCGTCGGTGCCTCGCTCTTCACCCGAGGCTACGTCCACGCCAGCGCCGGCAACATCAGCGTGCGCACCGACGACGGCGGCTTTCTCATCACGCCGACCGACGCCTGTCTCGGCACGCTGTCGCCCGAGCGGCTGGCCTGCGTCAATGCCGACGGCGTGCAGACCAGCGGCGACCGTGCCTCGAAGACCCTCGCGCTGCACCGCCGCATCTACGCCGCCGACCCCGAGGCCCGCTGCGTCCTCCACACGCACTCGACCCACCTCGTCGCGCTGACGCTGGCCGGCGTCTGGCACCCAGACGACATCGTGCCGCCGATCACGCCGTACTTCGTGATGAAGGTCGGCCACGTCCCGCTGATCCCCTACCACCGCCCTGGCGACCCAGCCGCCGCCGCCCTCGTCGCCGACCGCATCACCGCCGCCCGCGCCGCTGGCACCCCGCTGCGTGCCGTCATGCTCGACCGCCTCGGCCCGAACGTCTGGCACCGCAGCCCGGCCGAGGCCAGCGCCGTGCTGGAGGAGCTGGAGGAAACGGCGCGGCTGTGGCTGCTGACCCGCCCCGCCCCGCTGACCGACGCCCAGATCGACGCGCTGCGGCAGCACTTCGGCGCCCGCTGGTAGGCCGCACCGCACCTCACTGCTCCACGTTCACCGGAACCACCATGCCCCGTTTCGCCGCCAACCTGTCGATGCTCTACAACGAGCACACCTTCCTCGACCGCTTTGCCGCCGCCGCTGCGGACAGGTTCGAGGCGGTCGAGTACCTGTTTCCCTACGCCTTCTCAGCCGACGACATCGCCCAGCGCCTCGCCGACCACGGGCTGCAGCAGGTGCTGTTCAACGCACCACCTGGCGACTGGGACGCGGGCGAACGCGGCATCGCCTGCCTGCCGGGACGCGAGGCCGAGTTCCGCGACGGGTTCGAGCGGGCGCTGGCCTATGCCGATGCGCTGGGCTGTCCACGCCTCCACGTCATGGCCGGTCTGGCACCACAGGGCGTGGAGCGGGCGCAACTGCAGGCGGTCTACGAAGGCAACCTCGCCTGGGCAGCCGAGCGTGCTGCGATCGCGGGGCGGAGCGTGCTGATCGAGCCGATCAATCCCCGCGACATGCCCGGTTATTGGCTGAACCGCCAGGACGAAGCCCACCGCATCGTGCAGGCCGTCGGCGCCCCCAACCTGCAAGTGCAGTTCGATCTCTACCACTGCCAGATCGTCGAAGGCGACGTGGCGATGAAGCTGCGCCAGCTGCTGCCGACCGGGCGTGTGGGGCATCTGCAGATCGCCGGTGTGCCGATGCGGCATGAACCCGATCGGGGTGAGCTGCACTACCCGTACCTGTTCGACGTGATCGACGAAGTGTCGGCCGCGTGTGGCTGGCAGGGCTGGGTGGGTTGCGAATACCGCCCGGCGCGGGGTGCGGTGGCGGGCGGTACGTCAGACGGGCTGGGCTGGCTGGTCGCGCGCCGCTGAGGCCCCCAGGCGCCCGTCGCGGAAATCGCTCAGCGCCTGATAGATCTCCTGCTGGCTGTTCATCACGAACGGCCCGTACTGCACGATCGGCTCCTTCAGAGGCTCGCCCGCGATCAGCAGCACCCGCGCCTCGGCCCCCGCAGCCGCCTCGATGACCACGCCGTCGGCTGCAGCGTCGTTGGCGAGCAGGGCCATGCGCTGCACCGGCACAGCCTGCCCAGCGACCGTCACCGCGCCGCGGTAGACATAGACCAGCGCATTGCGGCTCGCCGGCAGCGGCTGGGCGAAACGGGCACCGGCCGGCAGATGCACATCAAGGTACAGCGGCGCCGTCGCCTGCCGGGTCACGGCGCCGGTCACGCCGTGGCTCTCGCCCGCGATCACCGTCACCACCACGCCGTCTGCCGTCACGACCTTCGGCAGCTCGTCCGCCTTGAAATCGCGGTACCACGGCGCGTTCATCTTGTCGCGGCCGGGCAGGTTCAGCCAGAGCTGGAAACCTTCCATCACGCCGTGTTCCTGCTGCGGAATCTCGGAGTGGATGACCCCGCGGCCGGCCGTCATCCACTGCACGCCGCCGTGTTCCAGCAGCCCCTCGTGCCCGGCGCTGTCACGGTGCAGCATCCGCCCGGCGATCATGTACGTGATGGTCTCGAAGCCCCGGTGCGGGTGGTCGGGGAAGCCGGCGAGGTAGTCGTCCGGCTGGTCACTGCCGAACGCATCCAGCATCAGGAAGGGATCCAGCCGGCGCTGCAGCGACTGCGTGAGCACGCGGGTCAGCTTGACGCCCGCACCGTCGGAGGTGGCCATGCCCGTGACCAGCCGCTCCACGCGGCGCGGGTGGCGGATCGTGGGGGCGGTGGCGGTCGGGGCGGTCATGGTGGTCTCCTTGAGGTCGGGCCAATGCAGGCCAACTCAGGCCAGTGCGGCGTTCAGATCGGCTTCGGCTTGCGCAAAGCCCTTGGCGGCGGCTTCCGACCCCATCGCCAGCCCTTCGGCATAGATGAAACGCACGTCGGTGAGACCGAGGAAGCCCAGCACGCTCTTCAGGTAAGGCACCTGCGAGTCGTTCGGCGTATCGCGGTAGAGGCCGCCACGGGCCAGTGCCAGATACACCGTCTTGCCGGTGAGCAGACCTTCCGGGCCGCTGGCGGTGTAGCGGAAGGTCACGCCGGCGCGGGCGATGGCGTCGATCCAGCTCTTGAGCTGCACCGGCACGCCGAAGTTGTACATCGGCACGCCCAGCACAATCGTGTCGTGCGCCTGGATCTCGGCGATCAGCGCGTCGTCGAGCGCGACACGGGCCGCTTGCTCGGGGCTGCGGCTGGCGGCCGGGGTGAACAGTGCGCCGAGGGCGGCCTCGTCCAGCAGCGGATGCGGCGTCACGGCGAGGTCGCGCAGCGTCAGGATCGCGCCAGGGTTGGCGGCTTGCAGACGGGCGGTGATCTGGTTGGCGACGCGGGTGGAGTTGGCGCCGTCGCGGCGGGCACTGGCGTTGATCTGGAGGATGTGCATGGCGGTGTCCTGTGCGTGGGTTGCAGTGAAGTGGATGACTGCACTGTAGGCTTCACCAATCCGCACTGTAATCCCTCGTAATGGATATCATTGTTCCAATCATGGAACAATTCGCCACCACCACCGACACCGCGATCGACCCCAACGACCTGCTCATCTTCGCCCGCGTGGCCGCGCTGGGCAGCTTCAGCCGCGCCGCCGACCAGCTCGGCCTGCCCAAGTCGACCGTCTCGCGTCGGCTGGCCGGGCTGGAGCAGCGGGTCGGCGAGCGCCTGCTGCTGCGCACGACGCGGCGCCAGACGCTCACCGAGTTCGGCCGGCTGCTGCTCGAACACGCGCAGCAGGTCGCCGCCGAAGTCGCCGCCGTCACCGCCCTGAGCGCGCACCGGCAAGCAGCACCCAGCGGGCGGCTGCGGGTGTCGATGCCCAGCGACTTCGCCAACTTGCTGCTGGTCGATGCGCTGGCGGCGTTTGTCGCGCTGCACCCGGCCATCGCACTGGAGCTGGATCTCTCGGCGCGGCGGGTCGATCTGCTGGGCGAGGGGTTTGATCTGGCGGTGCGGATTGGCGATCTGCCGGATGACAACCTGCTCGCGGCACGGCGGCTGACGGCGTTCGCGGCAGGCCTGTACGCCGCGCCCGACTACCTCGCCGAGCGTGGCGACCCACACCACCCTGACGATCTGTCCGCGCACGATGCCATCCGCCACCTGGGCAGCAGCGGCGAGCCGATGCTGTGGTCGCTGCAGCGCGGGGAGGAACGCTGGCAGGGGGTGCCGACTGGTCGCATCGGTGGCAACTCGCCCGAGCTGCTCATCCAGCTGGCGCGGGCGGGAGCGGGGATTGCCGCGGTGCCGGACTACTTCGCGCAGGCCGATGTGCGGCAGGGGCGGCTACGGCGGGTGCTGCCGCAGTGGTGCCTGCCGAGTCCGACGGCGTGGGCGGTGTTTCCGGGGCGGCGGCTGATGCCGGCGAAGACGCGGGCGTTTCTGGACATGCTGCTGGGCGCCCTCACCAGCCCAGACAGCTCATGACAGGCGGTCGAGCAGCTCCGGGCCGAACACCTCGCGGTGGATGCGCTCGGCAGGTACCCGCAGATCAAGCTGGCCGACACAGTCGAACACCGGGCTGCAGCGCAGCGTCTGGCCGATTCACTTCACCGGGATCGGCTTGCCCACCGGCACCGCCGTGATGCTGTTCTTCGGCGAGCCTTCGATGAGTTTTTCCGAATAGGTCATGTAGACCAGCGACTGCCGCTTCGCATCGACCACCCGCACGATGCGCAGGCGCTTGAACAGGATCGACAGTCTCTCGCTGAAGACATCGTCCTGCCTGGGCAGCGGCTCCTTGATACGGATCTCGCCGACCTGGCGGCAGGCGATCGAGGCATCGGACTTGTCGGTGGCCAGCCCCACCGCGCCGGTGATCCCGCCCGTCTTGGCCCGCGAGACGAAGCAGGTGACGCCCTCGACCAGCGGGTCGTCGTAGGCTTCGATGACGATCTTGTGGTTCGGGCCGATCAGCTTGAAGACGGTGCTGACTTCGCCGAGGGTCTCGGCGTGGACCGGCAAGGCGAACGCGGCGGCCAGCGCCAGCGCGCCGAGGAAGGTGGGGAGATGGTTCTGCATGGGGCAGGATGATGAACGAAAACTCCATTCCGCTACGGCTGACAATGCTGACGCTCGCAAGGCACCCCGTCTCCAGGGCCCGCTCCTGCGCGACGACCGTCCATCCGGAGTCGCAACGTGTGTGACTCCGTCTGCACTGTCCGCCAGGGATTTCGGCGCAGACCAGCCACCTGTCACGCCAGCGCCATGCCCCGCGCCGCATGCGCCAGCTCCTCCCGAAATGCCGGATGCGCGATGGCGATCAGCTCCCGCGCACGCTCCCGCAGACTCTTGCCCCGCAGCTGTGCCACCCCGTACTCCGTGACCACATAGTTCACGTCGTTCTTGCCCGTGGACACCAGCGTCCCTGGCGTCAGCGTCGGCACGATGCGCGAGATGGTGTCGCCCTTGGCGGTGGACGGCAGCACGATGATCCCGCGTCCGCCGTTCGAGCGGTTCGCGGCGCGGATGAAGTCGGTCTGCCCACCCGTCCCGGAGTACGGCGTCGGCCCCAGGCTTTCCGAGCCGCACTGGCCGAACAAGTCCACCTGCAGGCTTGCGTTGATCGCCACGAGGTTGTCGTTCTGCCCGGCGATCGCGGGGTCGTTGGTGAAATCGACCGGGTGCATCTCCAGCATCGGGTTGCGGTGCATCGCGTCGTAGAGCCGGCGCGTGCCCATGCCGAAGGTGGCGACGATCTTGCCCGGCTTGAAGTTCTTGCGCCGCCCCGTCACCGCCCCGCTCTCCAGCAGCGAGATCAGCCCGTCGCCGATCATTTCGGTGTGGATGCCCAGATCCTGCTTGCCGCCGAGCTGCATCACCACCGCGTCCGGGATGCTGCCGTAGCCGAGCTGCAGCGTGTCGCCGTCCTTCACCAGCTCGGCGACGTGCAGCCCGATCGTGCGCTGGATGTCGTTGATCTGCGGCAGGCCGACCTCGCGCAGCGGCGCCTGCGACTCGATCAGCGCGCTGACCTGCGAGACGTGGACGTGGCAGTTCCCGAAGGCGAAGGGCACGTTCGGGTTGACCTCCAGCACCACATCGCGGGCGCGCTCGATCGCCGCCATCGTGAAATCGGGACTGAGGCTGATGGAGAAATAGCCGTGCGCGTCCATCGGCGAGGCCATCGTCATCACCACCTCGCACCGCTGCTCCCCCCGCCGCACCAGCCGCGGGATCTCCGAGAAGTGGCACGGCACCAGGTCCGCCCAGCCATCCTTGAATCCGGCCCGCACCGCCGCGCTCAGGAACAGCGAGCGGTGGCGGATGTGCGGCGCGCTGTCGGCGGCCATGTAGCCCTGCGGGGACAGCGGCAGCAACTGGCTCAGGGTCACGCCGTTCAGCTCGGCGCGGCGGGCGGCGAGGGCCTGCAGCAGCGTCGGCGGCTCGCCCACCGCCGAGGCCACGAGCACCGTGTCGCCGTCACGCACGCGCGTGGCGGCCTCGGCGGCGCTGACGAGTTTCTGGCGGTAGAGCGACTGGGCAGCGGACATGCGGACTCCGGGAAGATGGGTGGACAGTGAAAGCAATCCAGCATTCTAGGAAGCACAGCCCGTCAGCGGCGACAATCCCGCCATGCTCGCCTACCGACACGCCTTCCATGCCGGCAACCACGCCGATGTCCTCAAGCACCTCGTCTTCACGCAGGTGCTGCGCTACATGGCGGAAAAGGACAAGCCCTTCACCCTGGTCGACACCCACGCCGGCGCCGGCGGCTACGGCCTCGACAGCAACCACGCCCGCAAGCACGCCGAGTACGACGACGGCGTGGGCCGCCTGATGGGCCAGAAGAAGCTGCCCGCCGCACTGAGCGACTACCTCGCGCTGGTGCGCCGCTTCAACCCGCAGCCCGACCGCCTGACGCGCTACCCCGGCTCGCCCGCACTGGCCCAGATGCTGCTGCGCGCCGACGACCGGATGCGCCTGTATGAGCTGCACTCGACCGACTTTCCGCTGCTGCAGACCGCGCTGGAAGGTCGGCGCGAGACGGCGGTGATGCACTCGGACGGCTTCGCGGGCCTGAAGGCCGAGATGCCGCCGCCCTCGCGCCGCGGCGTGGTGCTGATCGACCCGAGCTACGAGATCAAGACCGACTACGCCAAGGTGGTCGCCGCCGTGCGCGATGCGCTGACGCGCTTCCCCGAGGCGGTGATCCTGGTCTGGTATCCACAGCTGCAGCGCCTCGAACCCAAGGAGATGACCGACCGGCTCAAGGCGGCAGCCGATGCGCAGTCCAAGCGCGGCTGGGTGCATGTGCGCATGTCGGTGGCCGAGCCGGACCAGAGCGGCTTCGGGATGCTGGGCAGCGGGATGCTGGTGATCAACCCGCCGTTCGTGCTGCACGCGATGTTGCAGGAGGTGATGCCGCTGCTGACCGAAACGCTGGGGCAGTACGACGGCGCCAGCTTCGTGCTCGAAAAGCGCAGCCGCTGAGCGTCAATCTGCGGGCAGCCACAACACCGCCCGCAGCCCGCCCAGCGCGCCGTGACCAAGCTGCAGCCGCCCGCCGTGGGCGCGGGCCACCAGGTCGGACAGGATCAGCCCCAGGCCGGTGAAGTCGGCGTAGTCCTCGCGGTCCAGCGCGGTCTGCAGGGTCTGCAGCCGTTCGGCGGGCAGGCCGGGGCCGTCGTCGTCCAGGAGGAGCCGGTCCTGCTGCACGGTGACGCAGACGCGGCGGGCGCCGTGGCGCAAGGCGTTGTCGAAGAGGTTGGCCAGCGCGGCGGCCAGCAGGTCAGGATCGGCGTGCAGGTGGGGTGCAGCGTCCGCCCGCGGAAGGTCGATCACCAGCCCGGCCACCGGCATGCGCGCCAGCAGCCCGGGGACATCGACCGCCTGTCGGTGCAGCTCCGCCCCGCTGCGGAACAGCGTGAGCAAGGCGCTCACCACGCGCGCGAATCGGCTGGCGGCCTCGCGCACCCGCTGCAGGCGCAGCTGCTGGGCAGGCGCGCACTCCCGCAAGGCCACGGCGAGCTGCGCGTCCATGCCCGCCAGCGGGGTGCGCAGGGCGTGGGCGGCGTGGGCGGTGAAGGCCCGTTCGTTGCGCACGCGCACCGCCAGCCGGGCGCCCAGGTCGTCGATGGCTTCGCGGATGGGCTGCAGCTCCAGCCGGGTCACGGGCTGGAGCGCACGGGTCGGGTCGAGCGGGTCGTGGCGCTGCACATCCTCGACCAGCCGCGAGATTTGCACCAGCTCGGTCCGCATCCGGCGGGTCAGCGCCACCACGCACACCGCCCAGACCGCCAGCGTCGACAGCAGCGTGTTGAGCGCCGCCTCGCTCAGGGCTTCGGTGCGTTCGTCCAGTGTCTGGGCGACGTAGAGCACCTGCCCCTGGGTGCCGCTGGCCACACCCAGCACCCGCCAGCCGGAGTCGGCGTCGGCGAAGCCCAGCGCACGCTGGGCCAGGAGCGGCGCGGCCGGGGCCTGGGGCGAATGCAGCAGCACCTCGCCGTCGGCGCCCACCAGTTGCCAGGCAAAGCGCCCGCGGACGTAGTCGCCGGTCGGGTTCACCGTCACACCGCCCGGCGGCAGCGCCGCGCCGTCTCCGCGCGGGAGGCGCGCCTCGGCCATGGTCTGCACGACCCCCGACAGCGCCTGGGCCGAGGCGCGCAGGGTGTCGTCGAGCAGCTCGTTGATCTCGTGGCGGATGGTCAGCACCACCATCGCCGGCGCCACCACCCCCAGCAGCACCGAGCACCACAGCAGCGCCGCGAGCATGCGGCGGCGGATCGACAGCGGGGTGGCCGTGCCCATGCGCATCGGCTCAGGCGCCCGGCACCCCGATGCGGTAGCCCAGCCCCCGCACCGTCTCGATGAAGCCACGGCCAAGCTTGCGCCGCAGGTTGGAGATGTGGACCTCCAGCACGTTGCTGCAGACCTCGGCGTCCTGCCCGATGACCAGCGCGTCCAGATCGCCACGCGAGACGATGCGCCCGGCGCGCAGCACCAGCGCCTCCAGCAAGGCCCATTCGCGGGCAGTCAGCTCCACACGGAGGCGGTCGAGCCAGACTGCCTTGGCCGTCAGGTCCACCTCGACCGCACCAAAGCCGATGCGCTCGCCACCCGTGCCGGCGGTGCGGCGACAGACCGCGCGCAAGCGGGCGGCCAGCTCTTCTGGCTCGAAGGGCTTGACGAGGTAGTCGTCGGCGCCGCCGTCCAGCCCGCGCACGCGGTCGCTGAGCAGGTCGCGGGCGGTCAGCATCAGGACGGGTGTGGTCAGGCCGCGCTGGCGCAGGCGGCGCAGCCAGTCCAGGCCGCTGCCGTCGGGCAGCTGCCAGTCGATCAGCAGCGCGTCATAGGGTTCGTTGACCAGCAGCGCCGCATCGCCCACGCGCTGGCACCAGTCCACCACATGGCCTTCGGTGCGCAGGTAGTCGCGCAGGCCGTCACCCAGCACCTGGTCGTCTTCGAGCAGCAGCAGTCGCATGGCAGGGACCGGTCAGTAGCGGCGCTTGGTGCCCGTGAACATGGCCGTGACCAGCCGGGTGCGCTCGATGCGGCCCATGACGATGGCCGCGGCCGCGTGCAGGCCAGCCAGCGCGATCAGGGCGGAGCCGAGCCACTCGTGGAGTTCCTGCAGCCATTCCTCGCCCCAGAAGGTGTCGGTGCCCTGCAAGAAACCGGTCGCGCCCAGCGCCAGCACCAGCGCCATCAGCGCCAGCATCATCAGCGCCCCGAGCGGGTTGTGACCGGGGTGGAACGCCGCCTGCCCCGTGCGCATGGCCGCCAGATGGGCGCGCAGGCGGGTCGGGGTGGGGAAGAAATCGGCGAAGCGCGCATGGCGGGTGCCGATGAACCCCCACACGATCCGCAGCGTCACCAAGGCACTGGCGGCATAGCCGATCCACTGGTGCCAGTCTTCGCCGTCGTCGAGCACGAAGTAGTTGGTCAGGACGCAGGTGACGAGGCTCCAGTGGAAGATCCGCACGAACGGATCCCAGACCTTGACGCCATCGGGTGTGTGGGGGGGGGTGCTCATGGCAGGAGTCTGGCAGAGAACCGGGCGATCACTTCGATTCGAGCGGGGCGGCCGTCACCGGGTCGTAGTAGATCTCGACCTTCTTGCCGGCCTTGTCGAAGCCGTAGATCTCGTAGCACTTGCCCTTGCTGACCTTGAAGGTCTTGATGGTGTAGCCCTGGGCTTCGATCTTGGTCTTGAAATCGGCTTCCT
>JAAFKB010000096.1 GCA_013299055.1 Sphaerotilus sp. | reverse complement strand
TCTTGTTCATCGTCATCACTTCGGTTGGATCCAGGGTCAGCGGGCCGGCGCGTTGCGGTCGGTGATCACCTTGGGGGTCAGGAACACGAGCAGCTCGGTCTTGTTCGATGCCCGCGTCTTGTTGCGGAACAGCGCGCCCACGTAGGGGATGTCGCCCAGGAAGGGTACCTTGTTCACCGACTCGGTCTCGCTGATCTCGAAGATGCCGCCGATCACCACCGTACCGCCGTTCTCGACCAGCACCTGCGTCTTCACGTGCTTGGTGTTGATGGCATAGCCGGCCGAAGTCTGCTGGCCGACGCTGTCCTTGTTGACATCGACATCCAGGATGATGCTGCCCTCGGGCGTGATCTGCGGGATGACTTCGAGCTTGAGGTTGGCCTTGCGGAACTGGATCGCGGTGGCGCCGCTGGAGGTCGCGGTCTGGTACGGCAGCTCGGTGCCCTGCTCGATCAGCGCCTTGACCTGGTCGGCCGTGATCACGCGCGGACTCGACACCAGCTTGCCCCGACCCTCGGCTTCGAGCGCCGACAGTTCAAGGTTGAGGAAGCGGTTCGACGCCGCACCGAACAGCGACAGCGCGAAGGTTGCCGCGCTCGCGCCCCCCATTGAACTGGTGTTGGCCGGCAGGTTGACGAACTGGGTGTTGGCGTAGTCGCCAGTGGCCGACTGTCCGGTCTGGTAGCCGATGCCGCCATACGTTCCGCCAAGGGTCAGATTGCCCAGACCGGCGTTCACGCCCGGCACGCCCCCCCGCACCCCGCGCAGATCGTTCGCCCCGAGCTTGACACCCAGCGCCCGCCCGAAGGTGTCCTCGGCCTCGACGATGCGCGCCTCGATCATCACCTGGCGCACCGGGATGTCGATCTTGGTGATCATCTGGCCGATCTCTTCGAGCTTGGACGGGATGTCGGTGACGAAGAGCTGGTTGGTGCGCATCTCGGAGATGACGCTGCCGCGCGCCGACAGCAGCCGCGTGGCGTTGTTGCCGCCGGTGGCCGCGCCGCCCGCGCCCTGCTGCCCGACGAGGCCCTTGGCGACCTCCTCGGCCTTGGTGTAGTTGAGCTGGAAGGACTGCGTGCGCAGCGGCTCCAGCGCAGCGACCTGTGCCTTCGATTCCAGTTCGGCCTTGTCCTTGGCCGCCAGCTCTTCCTTGGGCGCCACCCACAGCACGTTGCCCGACTTCTTCACGCCCAGCCCCTTGGCCTGCATGATGATGTCGAGCGCCTGGTCCCAGGGCACGTCCTTCAGCCGCAGCGTCACGTTGCCGGTGACGGTGTCGCTGGTGACGATGTTGAAGTTGGTGAAGTCGGCGATGACCTGCAGCAGCGCCCGCACCTCGATGCTCTGGAAGTTCAGCGAGAGCTTGTCGCCCGCGTAGCTCACGCCCTGCGTCAGTTTCTGCGGATCGACCTTGACTGGGCGCACTTCGAGCACGAACTGGTTGTCGGTCTGGTAGGCGCTGTGCTCCCAGTGTCCACGCGGCTCGACGACCATGCGCACGCGGTCGCCGACCTGCGTGGTGGCGATCGCCTGGACCGGCGTGCCGAAGTCGGTCACGTCCAGGCGGCGGCGCAGGCCCTCGGAGGCGGTGGTGCGCAGGAATTCGACGATCAGG
This sequence comes from Sphaerotilus sp., assembly GCA_013299055.1. Classification (GTDB taxonomy): domain Bacteria; phylum Pseudomonadota; class Gammaproteobacteria; order Burkholderiales; family Burkholderiaceae_C; genus Sphaerotilus. Next base: position 10,073 of record JAAFKB010000096.1, on the reverse strand, counting down.
TTCTGGCCCTGCTGGCGGATGTCGACACCGACCTGGTTGTTGGGCAGGTCGACGACGACACGGCCAGCACCGTCCTTGCCGCGGCGGAAATCGATGTCGCGCAGGCGCTCGGGCTGGCTGTTCTGCGGCTCGGCCAAGCGCACGGGTTCGGACGCGCCGGACACCACACCCGGCGTCGCCACAGCCGATGCGGCCACGCCGATCGGGTCCAGCGTGATCACCAGCGTCTTGCCGTCGATGTCCGCGCGGTAGCGGGTGGACTGCTTGAGGTTGAGCACCAGCCGCGTGCGGTCACTGCCCTGGGCCAGCGACAGCGAGCGCAGGTTGCCCTGGTTGATGTCCTGGGTGACACGGCCGGTGGCGTTGCGCACACCGGGCAGATCCAGGGCCACACGGGCAGGCGACTGCAGCGCGAAGCCTTTGGGCACCTCGGTCAGCGGCTCGCTCAGCTCCAGCCGAATGACTTCACTGCCGCCCTGCACGCCGTTGGTGACGGCCTGGATGGCGTTCTGCGCGAAACCGATCACCGGCGCCATCGCCAGCACGGCCCATGTGGCCAGGCGAACACTCCAGCGGTCCATGGGGGCAATCTTCTCGGTGGTCTTCATCGCTTCTCCTGGGCCCGCTCCTGGAGGGCGAGCGTGCTGGTGCGCTCGATCCACTCTCCAATCGCGTCCTGCACGATTTCGCGCAAGGCAATTTCGGTTTCCGTGATGCGGGTGACACGGCCGTAGTTCTGGCCCATGTAGTCACCCACCTTGACTTGGTACAGCAGGTTGTCCGCCCGCAGCAGCCCGTAGGTCCGCCCGCTCCGCACCAGGCTGCCCACCATGCTCAGCGAATCGAGCGGGAAGGCTTCCAGCGGCTCGCGCCGGCGGTTCATCTCGGGCGACAGCAGGGAGCTGGACTGGCGGGTTTCCTGCTTGATCGCGACCTGCAGCTTCTGGAGGCTGAAGGGGTCGATCGCCGTGCTGGCCAGGTAGGGCTGGGGATCGAACTTGCGCGGTGGCACCAGCGGCGACACCCGCGGCTTGGCGTCGCGGCGCTGCTCGTCCATCCACGCCTGCAGCTCCTCGTGCGAATCGGTGCAGCCCGTCAGCGCCAGCGTGGCGACGCAGGCCAGCGTCAGCGTCAGGGCATGGCGCAGGTTCACGTTCATTTGCCACCTCCTGCAGCCTTGGCGTCCTTGGCCAGCTTGGCCTTGGCCTGGCGGCGTTCTTCCATCTCGGCGGGATCCAGGTAGCGGTAGGTCCGTGCCGTGGCCTCCATCGCCAGCAGCCCCGTGCCGCTGGGTACCGACTGGCCCTGCGCCAGGCCCGGCATGGTGATGACGAGGTTGTGCAGCGTCACGATGCGCGACAGGTTGGCCACGTCAGACGCGAAGGCGCCGACATCGTGGTACTTGCCGCTGACCCGCAGCGCGATCGGCAGCTCGGCGTAGTAGTCCTTGACCACCACCTGCCCGGGCCGGAACAGCTCGAACTGCAGCCCGCGGCCGACACCCGCCTGGTTGATGTCGGACAGCAGCGCATCCATCTCCGCCTTGCCCGGCAGCTGGCGCTCCAGCTGGGTCACGTATTCCTGCACCTGCAGCTTCTGCTTGCGCAGCTCGTCGAGGTTGATCGCCTGCGCCAGCTTGGTGCGGTACTCGGCCTTGAGGGTCAGCTCCTTGGCCGCCTCGTCTTCGAGGGCCTGGATCTCGTCGGAGATCAGGCCGAACCAGGCCAGCACCACCACCAGCACTGTCGTCACCAGCCAGGTCGCCAGCTTGGGCAGCAGCGGCCACTGGCCCGGCTCGTTGGGGTTGAGGTTGCGGAACTGCGACTGGACGTTGTCGATCAGGGTGTCGAGTTCGATGTTCATCGGGGGACGTGTCGTGTTGGCCATCACGCCTCCTTCACCGGGACGCACCGGACGCCGCCACCGGCACCCCGGACGCCCCGGACGCCGCCACCGGCACCCCGGACGCCCCGGACGCCGCAGCGCGGGCGGCCTGCTCCAGATCCTGCGGACGCTTGAGCGTCAGGCGCATGGCGAACTCGAACAGCCGCTTCTGATCGCGCGCGGTGGTGACGGCCGCGGCCTTGATCTCGACCAGCTCCGGTCGCTCCAGCCATGGCGAATGGTAGGCAGTGTTGCGCAGGAACTCGGACACGCGCTCGTTGGTCTGCGCCACGCCGGTCACGGCCACGCCCTGCCCGTCCTGGCGGATCGCGGTCAGGTAGATGCCTTCGGGCACCTGTGCCGTCAGCTCGTTGAGCAGGTGCACGGGCATGTTGCGGTCGATCTGGAAATCCTCGACCACCTTCTGGCGCGCCTTCAGGGCCTCGATCTCGGACTTCAGCGAGGCGATGTCCTTGATCTGGCCTTCCAGCCGGCGGATCTCGGTCTGCAGGAATTCGTTGCGGGTGCGCTGCTCGCGCTGCATCTCGCCCAGCACCAGATACCACGCCCCGGCGATGAGCGCGCCGGCCAGCATCGCCAGCCCGATGCCCAGGAAAAAGGCCTGGCGGCGGCGCTTGCGTTTCTCTTCCCGGTGCGGGAGGAGGTTGATCAGGATCATTGCAGGAATCTCCGCATCGCCAGTCCGCAGGCGGTCAGGTAGGACGGGGCCTCGCGGCGCAACTTGCTTTCCCGGACTGCGGAGCCGATTTTCATGCCTTCAAAGGGATTGACCACCTGGGATGCAAAGCCGGTGAACTCCGTCACCCGCTCCTTGAGACCCGGCAGTGTGGCCGAGCCGCCCGACAGCATCACGTAGTGGACCTTGTGGTGCGGCGTGCTCGTGAAGAAATACTGGAGCGCACGGCCGATTTCCTGCGAAAGACTGTCCACGAACGGCACCAGCAGCGTCGATTCGTAGTCCTCGGGCAGGTCGCCGGCCGTCTTGCGGTTCTCGGCTTCCTCGAAAGACAGGCCGTACTGGCGCGCGATGAGCTGGGTGAGCTGGGCGCCGCCGAACGCCTGGTCGCGGTCGTAGAGGATGTCGTCGTCGCGCAGCACCTTCAGGCTGGTAGAGTCCGCGCCGATCTCGAACAAGGCCACCAGCGCGTCGCGCCCCTGGTTGGGCAGGTTGTCGATGACGCGGCTCATGGCCAGCCGCGAGGCATTGGATTCGATGTCGAGGATCACCGGCTTCAAGCCCGCCGCCTCGGCCAGCCCTTGACGGTCCTGCACCCGGTCCTTGCGCGAGGCGGCGATCAGCACCTCCACGTCGCCCACTTGCTGCGCGCTCGGACCGACCACACAGAAATCCAGGCTCACCTCGTCGAGCGAGAAGGGGATGTACTGGTGGGCCTCGGCCTCGACCTGCATCTCCAGCTCCTCCTCGCGCAGGCCGCCCGGCAGCACGATCTTCTTGGTGATCACGGCCGACTGCGGCATGGCCATGGCCACGTTCTTGGTGCGCGAGCCGCTCTTGACGACCACGCGCTTGACGGCGTCGGCCACCTCGTCGAACTTCTCGATCTGGCCTTCCGCGATCCAGCCCTTCTCGAAGATCTCGCTGGCAAAACGCTCGACGATGTACTCGCCCGACGCGCTCTGGCTCAGCTCGACGAGCTTGACGCCGGAGGAGCTGATGTCCAGTCCGATCAGGGACGCGTGCTGGCGGCCCAGAAGGATGTCAAGAAAGCTCACGCAAACTCCCCAAAATCACGTCCGTGGACGTGTCGGACTGTTGATAAACCACTTCAATGCTAGCAACAAAGGCATTGAGGGACAAAGATTTTCCCGGATTTTGCATTGTCGCCGCGCCACCAGCAGGCCGACCCGCAACAACGGCCATCGAAGCACATTACAGCCCCTGGGACAAGGCGCACCCAGCCCCTGTTACAAACGTATCCGGGCGTGTGTGACCGCTTCCTATAATCCGGTAGAACTTGTCGGACGAACCAGGCCCTCAGCGCATCCCTACATGAGCGATACCCCTCGACCTTCCTCCACCGACAGCCCGCCTGCGTCGCACGCCCGCCTGCACCCCGGGCTGCGCCTGCTGGCGTGGCTGGTGGGGGTGCCGCTGGCAGCTGTGCTGGGCTTTGCGCTGCTGCTGGGCCTGGCCCTGGCCGTGGCGTATCCGAACCTGCCGGCCATCAGCGGCCTGGTCGACTACCGGCCCAAGCTGCCGATGCGCGTGGTCTCGGCCGATGGCGTCACGCTGGGCGAGTTCGGCGAGGAGCGGCGGAATTATCTCCCGATCAAGGAGATTCCCCTGGTCATGCAGGAGGCCGTGCTGGCCATCGAGGACGCGCGCTTCTACCAGCACGGCGGCATCGACTACAAGGGCATCCTGCGGGCCGGCATCGAGAACCTGCAGGACGCTCGCAGCCAGGGCGCCTCCACCATCACCATGCAGGTGGCGCGCAACTTCTACCTCTCCACCGAGAAGACGCTGACCCGCAAGGTCTACGAGATCCTGCTGGCGCTGAAGATCGAGAGTCAGCTCAGCAAGGAGAAGATCCTGGAGGTCTACATGAACCAGATCTACCTCGGTCAGCGCGCCTACGGGTTCGCCGCGGCCAGCGAGATCTACTTCGGCAAGCCGCTCAAGGACATCACGGTCGCCGAGGCCGCCATGCTCGCCGGCCTGCCCAAGGCGCCCTCTGCCTACAACCCCATCGTCAACCTCAAGCGCGCCACCGTGCGCCAGCGCCACATCATCGGCCGCATGCGCGACAACGGCTACATCACCGAAGCCCAGCACGACGAGGCCCTGGCCGCGACCCTGACCTACCGCACCCCGCGCAGCTCCGGCATCCATGCCGAGTACGCCGCCGAGACCGCCCGCCAGATGGTGTTCGCCCAGTATGGCGACGCGGCCTACTCGCGCGGGCTGCAGGTCGAACTCTCGCTGAACACCACCGAGCAGATGCACGCCTACCGCACGCTGCGCCGGGGTCTGCTCAATTTCGAGGCCCGCAAGCCCTACCGCGGCCCCAGCGCCTTCGTCGACCTGCCCAAGGACGAAACCAAGCTCGATGCCCGGGTGGCCGAGGCACTGGAGGACCATCCCGACTTCGACGACCTGCGCGCCGCTGTCGTCACGTCGGCCGATGCGAAGAAGGTCAGCGCGGTGCTGCAGAACGGCGAGTCCATCAGCGTGAGCGGTGATGGACTGCGGCAGGTGCGTCCCGCCCTCGCCGCCGACGCGGCCCCGAAGCTGCAGATCCGCCGCGGCGCCGTGGTGCGCGTCATGAAAGGCAGCAAGGGGGACTGGGGCATCGTCAACCTGCCCGAGGTCGAAGGCGCACTCGTCTCGATGGATCCGCAGACCGGCCAGATCCGCGCCATGGTCGGCGGCTTCGACTACGCCAAGAGCAAGTTCAACCACGTCACGCAGGCGTGGCGCCAACCGGGGTCGAGCTTCAAGCCCTTCATCTACTCGGCCGCGATGGAAAAGGGCTACTCCCCCGCCACGGTGGTCAATGATGCCCCGCTGTTCTTCGACGCGGGCGTCACCGGCAGCCAGCCCTGGGAGCCGAAGAACTACGACGGCCAGTTCGACGGCCCGATGTCGATCCGGCGCGGGCTGGCCAAGTCCAAGAACATGGTCTCGATCCGCTTGCTCAAGGCGATCGGCCCGAGCTATGCGCAGCAGTGGGTGACGAAGTTCGGCTTCGAGGCCGAGAAGAACCCGCCCTACCTCACGATGGCGCTCGGCGCGGGCGCGGTGACGCCGCTGTCGATGGCCGACGGCTACGGCGTGCTCGCCAACGGCGGCATCCGCGTCAACCCGGTGCTGATCACCCGCATCACCGACAACCGTGGCCAGCTCATCGCGCAGGCCCCCGCCCAGAGCGGCCAGGACGAGCGCCTGCGCGCCATCCCCGCCCGCAACGCCTTCATCACCAGCAGCCTGCTGCAGGAAGTCACCCGCACCGGCACCGCCTCACGCGCGCAGGCCGTGCTCAAGCGCCCCGACCTCTACGGCAAGACGGGCACCACCAACGACTCGCAGGACGCCTGGTTCACTGGCTACAACAAGGCGCTGGTGGCCGTCGTCTGGATCGGCTATGACACGCCGCGCTCGCTGGGCGACAAGGAGACCGGCGGCGGACTGGCCCTGCCGATCTGGATCGACTACATGGCCCAGGCGCTGCGCGGTGTGCCGGTGAGCGAATACAGCGCGCCGGACGGCATCACGCAGGTGGGCAACGAGTGGTACTACACCGAGAACAGCCAGGGCGGGGGCGTGCGCTCGCTGGGGCTGGAGGATGTCGTGCCACGTCCAGCCGAGGAAGAGCGCAAGGGCATCCTCGACCTGTTCCGCGACACGGACGGCGTGCCGAGCCCGTCCCCGGCGCCGAGCACCCCCGCACGGCCCGCGGCACCGGCTGCGACGCCCGCCGAGCCGGGCCGCTGACGCTCAGGCGGCGGTGCCGCTCGGCGCCGTGAAGGCCAGCGCCTGTCCGCCCTGCGCGCTCGCCTGGGTGGACAGCACCGCACAGAACTCCTCGCCCGAGCGCGTGTCACGCCAGGCCCCCTCGGACCAGCGGAAGTGGTAGCCCCCAGCGCGGGCGGCCATCCAGAGTTCGTGCAGCGGCGGCTGGGTGTTCAGGATGATCTTGCTGCCACCCGGAAAGCTCAGCTCCAGCAGACCACCCGTGCGGTGGGTGTCGATGTCGATCACGTCGTCGTCGAGCCAGCGGTCGATGGTGGACTCGACCGCAGCCAAGGTGGCGTGGGCCTGGCGGGTGTACTCGGCATCGGTCATTCCGGTGGTGGCGTTCGGGGCAGAGGAGTGGTCCATGGTCGCTAGAATCCGTCGATGGTCAAAGTCCGAGACTTGCTGAAAACGAGTGTAGCGCCGTGGGTGGCCGGGGCCTGCGTCCTGCTGCTGTCGGCCTGTGGCCAGAAGGGTCCGCTGACGCTGCCGACCCCGGACAACCGCACTGCCCCCATCTCCCCTGTCGCCCCTGCCTCCACTGCTGCTTCTGCACCCGCACGATGAACCTGCCCGGCTCCCCCTTCCTCGCCCGCGACGCCGCTGGCACCCTCACGCTCGAAGGCCACGCCCTGGCCGATCTGGCCCGCGACCACGCCACGCCGCTCTACGTCTACTCGCGCAACGCCATGCGCTCGGCCGTCGCCGCCTACCAGCAGGCACTGGCAGGCCGTGCGCACCTCGTCTGCTACGCGATCAAGGCCAACTCCAGCCTCGCCGTGCTGCAGACCTTCGCCGAGGCGGGCTGTGGCTTCGACATCGTCTCGGCGGGCGAGCTGCAGCGCGTGCTGGCCGCCGGGGGCACGCCGGACAAGGTGGTGTTCTCGGGCGTCGGCAAGACCCGCGCCGAGATGCGGCTGGCGCTGGAAGCGGGCGTGCGCTGCTTCAACGTCGAGAGCGAAGCGGAACTCGACGTGCTGTCCGAGGTCGCCACCGCCATGGGCAAGACCGCGCCGGTCAGCCTGCGCGTCAACCCGGACGTGGATGCCAAGACACATCCTTACATCTCCACCGGGCTGAAAGGCAACAAGTTCGGCATCTCGCACGAACACGCACTGGCCGCCTACCAGCATGCCGCCTGCCTGCCCGGCGTCAAAGTCCACGGCATCGACGTGCACATCGGCTCGCAGATCACCGAGGTCAGTCCCTACCTCGACGCGCTCGACCGCGTGCTCGATCTGGTCGAGGCGATCGAGGCGGCCGGCATCCCTGTCCACCACCTCGACCTCGGCGGCGGCCTGGGCATCACCTACACCGATGAGCAACCGCCCAGTGCCGGCGATCTGATCGGCGCGATGCTGGCCAAGATCGATGCCCGCGGCCACGGCCACCGCGAGATCCTGATGGAACCGGGCCGCTCGCTCGTCGGCAACGCGGGCGTGCTGCTGACCGAGGTGCTCTACCTCAAGCCCGGCGAGCACAAGAACTTCTGCATCGTGGACGCCGCGATGAACGACATGGCGCGCCCGGCGATGTACGAGGCGTGGATGGCGATCGTGCCCTGCCAGCAGCGCGACGACGACGCGGCACAGACCTGGGATGTCGTCGGCCCGGTGTGCGAGTCGGGCGACTGGCTCGGCCGCGACCGCAGCATGGCGGTACAACCCGGCGACACGCTGGCGATGCTCTCGGCCGGCGCCTACGGCATGGCGATGGCCAGCAACTACAACAGCCGCCCGCGGGCCGCCGAGGTGATGGTCGATGGCGCGCAGGTCGCGCTGATCCGTGCGCGGGAAACCGTCGCGAGCCTGTTCGCCGGGGAACGCCTGATTGACGGCCAGGGCAATCTGTGACCTTCTGCCGCCATCGGGTATCCTCGACCCTCTTGCGCGACCTCCGCTCCTGCTTCTGCCTGCGACTGCCATGAAAGCCTTCAACGAAGAAACCGTCACCTCGGTCCACCACTGGACCGACCGGTTGTTCAGCTTCACCACCACGCGCGACCCGGCGTTCCGCTTTTCGAGCGGCCACTTCGTGATGATCGGCCTGCCTGTCAACGGCAAGCCGCTGCTGCGTGCGTACTCCATCGCCAGCCCGAACTGGGAAGAGAGCCTGCACTTCTTCTCGATCAAGGTGCCGGACGGCCCGCTGACCTCGCGCCTGCAGCACCTGCAGGTCGGCGACAAGGTCATCGTCGGCCGCAAGCCCACCGGCACGCTGCTGATCGACTACCTGAACCCTGGCAAGCGCCTGTACCTGCTGGGCACCGGCACTGGTCTGGCCCCGTGGCTGTCGATCATCCAGGATCCCGAGACCTACGAGCGGTTCGAGAAGGTCATCGTGGTCCACGGTTGTCGGCAGGTGAACGAGCTGGCCTACCAGGATCTGTTCAAGGGCCTGCCGAACCATGAGTTCCTGGGCGAGCTGATCGGCGACAAGCTGGTCTACTGCCCGACCGTGACCCGCGAGCCCTTCGAGCGCCAGGGCCGCATCACCGACCTGATCGAGGACGGCCGGATGTGGAACGACTTCGGCCTGCCCGCGTTCAACCCGGCCGAGGACCGCGCCATGATCTGCGGCAGCCCGGCGATGCTGCGCGACCTCAAGCGCATGCTGGAAGAGCGTGGTTTCGCCGAAGGCAACACGACCACGCCGGGCGACTTCGTGATCGAGCGGGCCTTCGCCGAGCAGTGATCTCGGCAGCCGCCATGCGGCATGCAGAACGCGACCCTCGGGTCGCGTTTTTTTTGGTCATGTCACCACGGTCGATTCCACAGAGGCTGTGGATAACCCTGGGGATTAACTGCGCATGAACCGTTCAAGTCCTTGATTGGAAAAGGATTTCCCTAGATTGCCTCATTTTGCGGCAGCAAGCATGAAATCCAGTGCCGCACCGATCTGCTCGTCGGTCAGCTTCGGATTGCCGCCCTTGGCCGGCATGGCGCCCTTGCCCTTGAGCACCGCCGTCATCATCGCGTCGCGACCCGTCTTGATGCGGGGCTCCCAGGCGGCCTTGTCGCCGAACTTGGGCGCATTGGCCAGTCCGGGCACATGGCACATGGCACACGCCTGGTTGTAGACCTCCTTGCCATCGGCGGCGTGCGACAGGCCGGCAGTCAGGGTCAGGGTGGCAGCGGCCAGAAGGGGCAGCAGGACTTTCATGGGGTCTCCTCGGTGTGTGTGGGGGGCGCCGCTCCATTGCAAACGCCGTGCCCTCCCGTCAACGTCCGGCACGTCGGCACCGCGGACCCGTGTTAACCCGCAAACAGCGCACCCACCATGGGACAGCCGACACGGACGACTGTGCAAGGCGGGAACACTGCCCGCTGTGCCCTGGAGCGGCAACGCTCAGGCGAAGCCCAGCAGCCGCTTGGCGTTTTCCTTCAGGATCAGCGGCTTGACCTTGTCCTTGAAACCGGCCTCGTCGAAGTCCTTCATCCAGCGTTCGGGCGTGATGAGCGGGTAATCGGAGCCGAACAGCATCCGGTCCTTCAGCAGCGTGTTGGCGTACTGGACGAGCTGCGCCGGGAAGTACTTCGGGCTCCAGCCGGACAGGTCGATCCAGACGTTCGGCTTGTGCAGCGCCAGCGACAGCGCCTCGTCCTGCCACGGCCAGCTCGGGTGCGCGATGACGATCTGGATGTCGGGGAAGTCGATCGCCACGTCCTCCAGCAGCATCGGGTTCGAGTTC
>JAAFKB010000095.1 GCA_013299055.1 Sphaerotilus sp. | reverse complement strand
TCGGCCTTCTCGCCACGTTCGACCCGCTCGACCAGCGACGGCACGCCCACCGCCACCAGCGCATCCGCCATCAACGCCACCTCGCGCACGCCAGGTTGATCGAGCGGCCGGCGGCTGATGGCGATGTCCACGTCCAGCTCGTCGATGTAGCGCGCCGTCTCGTCCACCGACACCACCGGGCACAGGCCAGGCAGCGCGGCGATGAGCGCATCAAGCCGTGGTTGCAGCCAGCCGTGTGCGACCGGCGCGGGGCAGACCACCGCCACCAATCCCTCGTCGAAATAACTGCCGATGCGCTGCAGGCCACTGCGGATCACGCCCAGCGAGCGCACCACGCTTTCATGCAGCACCCGCCCGGCGACGGTCAGCTCGACGCCCCGGCCCTTGCGACGGAACAGCGGCTGGTCGAGCTGGGCTTCGAGCTGCGCGATCTGGTGGCTCACCGCCGATGGCGACACGCACAGCTCGTCCGCCGCCAGCACGTAGCTGCCCAGCCGAGCCGCTGCCTCGAAGCCCGACAACAGCCGAAAGGAGGGCAGGCGGGCGTTCAACAGATGAGATTCATTCATTGGTCAAGCCTGAAAAAGTCGCTTTTGATGCAATTTTATTCATGTGAAGATGGATCCATCGGTTCAAGCCGCACCGACATCAACATCCACCACTTGGGGAACACCACATGCACAGCACCACACCCAGCCGCCGCCAGTTCGGCCGTCGTCTCTTGTCTCTCGGCACAGGAGTGGCCATGGGCGGATTGTTCGGCTGCGGTGGCAGCGAAGCGGCGGACGATGACGAAGGCCCGCTGGCCCCATTGGCACAGGCGCAGGCCATTGCGGTACGCCCGCCCGTGTCGGGGACGATGCCGGACGAGGGCGACCCGCACAAGCGCACCTGGATGGCATTCGGTGCCAGCGCGTCGATCTGGGGCAATGCACTGCTGCCGGTGGCGCAGGCGAACCTGGGCCTCATCGCCCGCACCATCGCGCAGTTCGAGCCGGTGACGGTGCTGGTGCGCAGCAGCGAGCAGGCATTGGCGGCACGTGCCTGCGGACCCGAGGTGGACCTGCTCGTGTCCACGATGAACGACCTGTGGATGCGCGACACCGGGCCCGTGTTCGTCAAGGACGCCTCGGGGGCGCGGCGCGGGCTGAACTTCAACTTCAACGGCTGGGGCGGCAAGCAGGGGTATCGGCAGGACCGGCTCGTCGCAGCCGCCGTGACCAAGGCAGCCGGCGTGCCCCTGACCGCCACATCGCTGGTGCTCGAAGGCGGCGGCATCGAGGTCGATGGCCACGGCACGGCGATCATCACCGAGAGCTGCGTGCTGAACCGCAACCGCAATCCGGGGCTGACCAAGGCGGCGGCCGAGGCGCAGCTCAAGACGCTGCTCGGGCTGAAGACCATCATCTGGCTGCCCGGCATTGCCGGCAAGGACATCACCGACGGCCACACCGATTTCTATGCCCGCTTCGCCGCACCGGGCGTGGTGGTCGCGCACATGGACAACGACCCGGCTTCCTACGACCACGCGGTGACGAAGCGGCACCTGGCGATCCTGAAGACGGCAAGGGATGCGCAGGGGCAGTTGCTGAAGGTGGTGGTGCTGAACGCGCCGACGAACGTGCGACCTGGGCTGGCGTCAAGCGACTTCGCGGCCGGGTATGTCAATTTCTACGTCTGCAACGACGCGGTGATCGCACCGCAGTTCGGCGACGCGAAGGCGGACGCCGATGCCAGACGCGCCCTGATGGAGCTGTTTCCGACGCGGGAGGTCGTGCAGCTGAACATCGACGGCATCGCGGCCGGTGGGGGCGGGATCCACTGCACGACGCAGCAGGAACCCGCTTGAGGCAGCTGGGGGGGGCTGATTCCGCCGCCAGGCGTGACCCTGGCGGCGAGACCAAGCTCAGTTGCCGCTCGGCACCTTGCCTTCCACGCCCTTGACGTAGAAGTTGATGCCCGACATGAACTTGTCGTCGGCGACCGCGTCCTTGGCCAGGATTTCCTTGCCGTCCTGGCCGACGATCGGGCCCTTCCAGATCACGAAGCTGCCGTCGGTCAGACCGGCCTTGATCTTCGCGACCTTCTCCTTGACATCGGCCGGCACCTTGTCGGAGATGGACACGACATCGATCGCGCCTTCCTTGACGCCCCACCACACGCCGCCGGTCGCCCAGGTGCCGTCCAGCGCGTCCTTGACCGCCTTCTTGTAGTACGGCGTCCAGTTGATGACGGCGGAAGCCAGGTGCGAATTCGGGCCGAACTTGCTCATGTCCGAATCCCAGCCGAAGGCAAACTTGCCCTTTTCCTCGGCCTTCTGGAGGACCGCGCTGGAGTCGGTGTTCTGGAACAGCACGTCCGCGCCACCCGAGATCAGGCTGCCGGCGCCCTCGCCTTCCTTCGGCGGGTCGAACCACTTGTTGACCCAGACCACCTTGGTCTTGATCTTCGGGTTGACGCTCTGCGCACCCATCGTGAACGAGTTGATGTTGCGGATCACCTCGGGAATGGGGATCGAGCCGACGACGCCCAGCGTGTTCGACTTGGTCATCGAACCGGCGATCACGCCCGCCATGTACGCGCCCTCGTAGGTGCGGCTGTCGTAGGTGCGCAGGTTCGGCGCCGTCTTGTAGCCGGTGGCGTGCTCGAACTTCACGTCCGGCGTGTCGGCGGCGACCTTGAGCATCGGCTCCATGTAGCCGAAGGTGGTGCCGAAGACCAGCTTGTTGCCCTGGCCGACGAGGTCGCGCATGACGCGCTCGGCGTCAGCGGACTCGGGCACGTTCTCGACGAACGAGGTGACGATCTTGTCGCCGAACTCGGCCTCGACCGCCTTGCGGGCGTTGTCGTGGGCGAAGGTCCAGCCGGCATCGCCCACCGGGCCGACGTAGGCGAAGGCGACCTTGAGCGGCTCGGGCTTCTTGGGGGCTTCGGCGGCGGAGGCCGGGGCGGAAGCAGGGGCAGCCGGGGCGGCTTCGTCCTTCTTGCCGCAGCCGACCAGCGCGGCGGTGGCGGCCAGCGCGGCCCAGCCGGAGGCCCGGATCAGGGTACGTTTCGAGAGCTTGGACATGGTTTCTCCTTCGTCAGTCAATCAGAGGGTGAACTACGCAACAGAACGGGCGATTATCAGCGCCGCTCACGAACCCGGGAAGAACGGCTTGCCGATCGACGCCGGCATGTTGGCCCGGATCCACGCCGGGTTCCGGGAGATCAGCACCAGCACGACGATGGTGGCGACATAGGGCAGCGCGGTGAGCAACTGGCTGGGCAGTTCCACCCCTTCGCCCTGCAGATGGAACTGCAGCATCGTCACGCCGCCGAACAGGTAGGCCCCCAGCAAGACCCGCGCCGGCCGCCACGTCGCGAACGTCGTCAGCGCCAGCGCGATCCAGCCCTTGCCGGCCGTCATGCCCTCGACCCACAGCGGCGTGTAGATCACCGAGAGGTAGGCCCCCGCCACGCCGCACAGCGCCCCGCCCGCCATCACCGCCAGCAGCCGGATGCGCCGCACCGGGTAGCCCAGCGCGTGCGCCGATTCGGGTGATTCCCCGACAGCGCGCAACACGAGGCCCGCCCGCGAGCGGTAGAGGAACCACACCAGCGCGAACATCAGCCCGATCGTCAGGTACACCATCGGGTGCTGCTTGAAGAACGCGGGGCCGATGACGGGCAGGTCGGCCAGGCCGGGGATCTCGAACTTCGGCCGCTCGGCGAGCTTTTCCTGCGTGTAGCGGATGCCCACAAATGCCGAGAAACCGCCGCCGAACAGGCTCAGCGCGAGGCCGGTGGCGTACTGGTTGGTGTTGAGCCAGATCACCAGCACGCCAAAAGCCGCCGCCATCAACGCCCCTGCCCCGGCGCCTGCCGCGAAGGCGAGCCAGTCGTTGCCGGTGTGCACCGACGTGGCGAACCCGGCGATGGCCGCCACCAGCATCATCCCCTCGGCGCCGAGGTTGAGCACGCCGGCCCGCTCGTTGATCAGCAGCCCGAGGCCAGCGATGGCCAGCACCGTGCCGGCGTTCAGCGATGCGGCCACCAGCAAGGCGTATTCGTTCATCCCACTCATGGCTTGGCACTCCCGGTTCCGACCGCGTTCCAGCGGATGCGGTAGGCGATCAGCGTGTCACAGGCCAGCAGCGTGAACAGCAGCAACCCCTGGAACACGCCCGTCAGCGATTTCGGCAGGCCCAGGCGCGACTGCGCGAGTTCCCCACCGATGTAGAACATGCTCATCAGCACCGCCGAGAAGACGATGCCCACCGGGTGCAGCCGGCCCACGAAGGCGACGATGATCGCCGCGAAGCCGTAGCCGACCGGCACATACGGCGTGAGCTGCCCGAGCGGGCCAGCGGCTTCGAGCGCCCCGGCCAGTCCCGCCATGCCACCCGACACCAGCAGCGCCGTCCACAACGCTCCCCGCGACGAGAACCCCGCGTAACGCGCTGCCGCCGGGGCCAGCCCGCCGACCTGCAGCGCGAAGCCGCGGTAGGTGCGGAACAGGAAGGCCGTGAACGCCGCCACCAGCGCCAGCGCGATCAGCACGCCGAGGTTGGCGCGCATCCCGTCGAACAGGCGCGGGATCTTGGTCGGTGCGGCGAAGGTGACGGTCTGCGGGAAGTTGAAGCCCTGCGGGTCTTTCCACGGGCCGTAGACGAGGTAGCTCAGCAGCATCTCGGCCACGTAGACCAGCATCAGGCTCACCAGGATCTCGCTGGCGTTGAAGCGGTCGCGCAGCAGCGCCGTGATCGCCGCCCAGGCCATGCCGCCGAGCACGCCCGCCGCGAGGATGGCCACGACGATCCAGCGCGACGACTGCGCATCCGCCTGCAGCGCCACCCAGCCCGCCGCGATGGCCCCGAGGACAAACTGCCCCTCGGCGCCGATGTTCCACAGGTTCGAGCGGAAACACACCGCCAGCCCCAGCGCGATCAGCACCAGCGGCACCGCCTTCACCGCCAGTTCGGACAGCGCACGGGCGTTCTTCACCGGCTCGACGAAGAAGACCTGCAAACCCTTCACCGGATCCTTGCCCAACAAGGCGAACAGTGCGATGCCAATCAGTACCGTCAGCACCAGCGCGATCAGCGGCGACGCCAGCGACATCACCTGCGACGGCTGAGGCCGCGCTTCAAGCTTCAACATGGCTTTGCCCCTGCTCCGCGGTTTCCCACAATCCCGACATCCACGCGCCGATGCGCTCGATGGTCGCGTCCCGCGTCGCGATCGATGGCGAGACGCGGCCCTGCGCGATGACGACGAGCCGGTCGCAGATCTCGAACAGCTCGTCCAGCTCCTCGCTCACCACCAGCAGCGCGCAGCCCGCGTCCCGCAGCGCCAGCAGCTCGCCGCGGATCTGAGCCGCCGCGCCCACGTCCACGCCCCAGGTCGGCTGGCTGACGATCAGCAGCTTGGGGTTCGCGGCGATCTCGCGACCGACGAGGTATTTCTGCAGGTTGCCGCCTGAAAGCGACTTCGCCGCCGCCTGTGGGCCACCCGCCTTGACGTTGAAGCGCCGGATCAGTTCGGCCGACTGCGCGCGGATCGCCGCCATGTCGAGCCAGCCGCCGCGGCCGACGCCTTCGGTGCGGGTCAGCAGCACGTTGTGCGCCAGCGAGAGCGTCGGCACCGCGCCGCGGCCGAGGCGCTCTTCCGGCACGAAATGCAGCCCCTGCCGCCGCCGCACGGTGGGCGACGCCTGCGCGATGTCCTGGCCGAAGAGCAGGACCGAGCCGGCCGGGGCGCGGGGGTCTTCGCCGGAGAGCGCGGCCATCAACTCCTGCTGCCCGTTGCCGGACACGCCCGCGATGCCGACGATCTCGCCCGCCCGTACCTCGAATCCGATGCCCGCCAGCGTCGTGCCGAACGGATCGTCCTTCGGCAACGCCAGCCCGCGCACCGCCAGCGCCACCTCGCCCAGCTTGGCCGGCCGGTGCTGCAACTGCGACGGTTCGGCGCCGATCATCAGGCGCGACAGCGAGGCGTTGGTTTCCTTCGTCGGATCGACCTCGCCCGTGACCTTGCCACCGCGCAGCACGGTGCAGTGGTGGCACAGCGCCCGGATCTCGTCGAGCTTGTGGCTGATGTAAAGGATGGCGCAGCCGTTGGCAGAGAGCTTGCGCAGCGTGACGAAGAGCTTCTCGACCGCCTGCGGGGTGAGCACCGAGGTCGGCTCGTCGAGGATCAGCAGTTTCGGGTTCGTCAGCAGCGCCCGCACGATCTCCACGCGCTGACGCTCGCCGACGCTCAAGCTGTGGACCGGCCGCAGCGGATCGACCTCCAGCCCGTACTCGCCCGCCACCGCCCGGATGCGCTCGATCACCTGCGCCAGCGACATCGCCTTGTCGAGGCCGAGCCAGACGTTTTCGGCGGCGGTCAGTGTGTCGAACAGCGAAAAGTGCTGGTAAACCATGCTGATGCCCAGCGCCCGGGCGTGGGCGGGGCTGGTGATCTGCACCGGCTGGCCGTTCCAGCGGACCTCGCCGGCGTCCGGTTTCACCGCGCCGTAGATGATCTTCATCAGCGTGGACTTGCCCGCGCCGTTCTCGCCGAGCACGGCGTGGATCTGGCCCGGCTGCACCGTCAGCGCCACGCCATCGTTGGCGCGCACGGCGGGGTACTGCTTGGTGATGCCCAGGAGTTCCAGGCGTGGGGGGGCGGGCATCGGCAGGCTCCGTGGGTTCGGGTGCGCAGTGGGCACAGCACCGTCATTAATGCGCATTGTCACAAAAACACGGCGCTCCGCATCGACCGTCCCCCTCTGCCAACAGGCGCACAGACCGCCCAACCCCCGGGAATCTCCCGATCCATTCCGGTGGCACATTGGGACTACAGTATGTACCAAACGGTACATGCGGTATCCGTTGCGTTCCGGATTCCACTGAGGAGACATTCCATGAGCTTGCACGTCACTCGCCGCCGCTTTGTTGCCGGTGCCTCCGCGGCCACCGTGGCTGCCCTGTCCACCTCCGTCCTTGCACAAAGCAAGGTCACCCTCGTGTACTCGGACATCGTGCCCGAGAACGACCAGCGAACGGCCATCCTGCGTGGCGCTTTCGGTGCCCTGGGCGCGGACTTCGATTTCAAGTCGCACCACGGCGGCACGCTCTTCAAGCAGGGCACGGAAGCCGTGGCCATCCAGCGCGGCAACCTGGACATGGCCAACATCGCCTCCGGTGACGTGCAGAACCAGGTGCCGCAGCTCAGCATCCTGATGGTGCCCTACCTCATCCGCGATGTCGCGCACCTGCGCAAGCTGTGGGCCAGCGACGTGGGTGCGGAACTCAACAAGCTGCTCGACGAGAAGATGGGCCTGCGCATCCTGGCCAATCCCTACATCGGCACGCGCCACCTCGGCCTGCGCACCACCAAGAAGGTCATGAAGCCGGCCGATCTGGCGGGCGTGAAGCTGCGGATGCCGCCGGGCGAGGTCTGGCAGTTCGTCGGCACCGCCATGGGCGCCAACCCGACGCCGCTGCCCTTCCCCGAGGTCTACACCGCCCTGCAGACCGGCGCCATCGACGCGCAGGACAACGCGCTGCCCGCCGTGAAGAACATGAAGTTCTTCGAGGTCTCCAAGCAGATCGCCCTGACCGGGCATCTGGTCGCGGCCAACCACCTGGTGATCAGCTCGAAGAAGTGGGCCAGCCTCAGTGCCGACCAGCAGCGCCGCGTGCAGGCCGCCGCCAACAAGGCCGAAGAGGAGACCACCAACATGGCGCTGAAGGACGAGCGCGACCTGGTGGACTTCTTCAAGCAGCAGAACCTGGAGGTCTACACCCCGGACGTGGCCGCCTTCCGCAGCCATGTGCTGGAGCAGTACGCCAAGTCCAAGTACGTGGCCGGCTGGGTGCCCGGCATGCTGGACCGCATCGCCAAGCTCTGACCCCGCCATGCTGTCCCGACTGATGCCCCCGCTGCGCCGGGCTGCGGAAGGCGTGCTGGTGCTCATGATGGGCCTCCTGTTCACGACCTTCATCGCCCAGGTGGTCTTCCGCTACGTGCTCGGCCTGCCGCTGGCGTGGTCGGACGAGATCTGCAACTTCCTCTGGCTCTGGGGCATCCTGTGGGGCGCATCCTTCGTGATGCGCAACCACGAGGACATCCGCTTCGACATGCTCTACAACCTGCTGCCGCGCCGGCTGCAGCGGGTGTCCACGGTGCTGGCCAGCGGCACCCTCGTGGTCCTGCTGCTGCTGAGCCTGCCGGCGACCTGGGCCTTCATCAGCTTCATGCAGGTCGAGCGATCGGCGGCGATGGGCATCCCGATGCACCTGGTGTTCGGGCTGTACCTGGTGTTCGTGGTCGCCATGTGCATCCGCCACGCCAGCATCGCCTGGAACGCCGGGTTCGACCGCCTGACACACGACGGGCACAGCCTGATCGACCTCACCCACGACACGGCGGACCACACATGAGCGACTTTCTCGGACTCTCGCCTTTCGCCTGGTGCATCGCGGTGATCGTGGGCCTGAGCCTGTTCGGGCTGCCCATCGGGCTGTCGATGCTGGGCGCCTCGGTGCTGTACCTGATGCTCTCGGGGCAGGACGTGGGCCTGGCCGCCGAGCAGATCCTCAACGGCCTGACCAACTCCTACACCCTGCTGGCGATCCCGCTGTTCATCCTCGCCAGCGAGCTGATGAACCTGGGTTCGCTCAGCGACCGGCTGCTGGCCTGGTGCAACGCGCTGGTCGGGCGCTTCCGGGGCGGCATGGGGCATGTGAACGTGGTGTCCTCGCTGATCTTCTCGGGCATGTCCGGCTCGGCGGTGGCCGATGTCGTCGGCGTCGGCAAGCTCACGATGGACATGATGACCAAGGACGGCCGCTACACCAAGGCGTATGCCGGGGCCATCACCGCCGCCACCGCCGTCATCGGGCCGATCATTCCGCCGTCGATCCCGCTGGTGCTGTACGCGCTGATCTCCGACACCTCCATCGGCTACCTGTTCGCGGCGGGCGTGGTGCCGGGGCTGGTGATGACGGTGGTGATGATGGGGCTCAACGCCTACCTCGCCCACCAGCGCGATTTCCCCGTGGAGCCGCCAGTGCCGATGCGCGAGTTCCTGCCACTGACCCTGAAGGCGATGCCTGCGCTGATGATGCCGGTGGTGCTGCTGGGCGGCATCTACAGCGGCATCATGACGCCGACCGAAGCGGCGGCGGTGGCGGCGCTGTACACGCTGGTGATCTCGGTGGTGCTGTACCGCTCGGTCACGCCGTCCGGCATGTACACCTCGCTGCTCAACAGCGGGCGGCAGATGGCCACCGTCGGCCTGCTGATCGCCGGGGCGATGGTGTTCAACTACGTGGTCGCCAAGGAAGAGGTACCCAAGGACGTGCAGGCGTGGCTGGCCGGGTTCCAGCTCGACAAGAACGGCTTCCTGCTGCTGGTCAACCTCACCTTGCTGGTGCTGGGCTGCCTGATGGAGGGCGGCACCATCCTGCTGGTGATCGTGCCGATCTTCATTCCCGCGGCGCAGGCGCTGGGCATCGACATGGTGCATTTCGGGCTGGTGGTGACCATCAACCTGATGATCGGCCTGATCACGCCCCCCTACGGCCTGCTGCTGTTCATCGTGGCCAGCATGAGCAAGCAGCCGATCGGCCCCCTGATCAAGGAGATCATGCCGTGGGTCTTCGTGCTGGTCGCCGCACTGATGGTGATGACCTACCTGCCGGACACGGTGCTGTGGCTGCCGAGGCTGCTCGGCTACAAGGGATGAGCGGGACAACGGACATGACCATGACGACACAGGCACCTCTTGCACCGCTGGATCCCGTGCTGGCCGACATCGGCCGCCGCTGGCAGCAGGCCGGCATCCCCGACCTCTACGACGGCTGCCTCGGCCCCCACGGTGGCCCCGTCAGCCGAGAGCGGGGACGCAACGTGCGGGCCCTGCTCTACCCGAAACCCGTGCTGCCCACCGGCCGGATCGAGTCCCTGGTGATCGACGCCCGGCCCTGCGGTGTGGACGCGGACGTGCCGGTGCGCGTGATCTGGCCGCACGCATCCTTCGTCGCCGAGCGACCGGTGAACACGCTGGTGTACTTCCACGGCGGCGGCTTCGTCGTGGGCGATCTGGAGTCGCACGAGGCCCATGCCGTGCGCCTGGCCAACGAGGCGGCCTGCGTGGTCGTGAACGTGGACTACCGGCTCGCGCCCGAACACCGCTTCCCGGCCGCCTACGACGACTGCCTGGCCGCCACCCGCTGGGCGCGGGACCACCTCGACCGCCTCGGCGGCGATGCGCAGCGCCTGGCCATCGGCGGCGACAGCGCGGGGGGCAACCTCGCGGCGGCCGTGGCACTGGCCTGCCGGGACGAGGGCCTTGCGCTGGCGGCCCAGTTGCTGCTGTACCCGGCCACCGACCTGCTGCGGCTGAAAGGCATGCCGGAGAGGGCCTACCTGGGCGAGGAGCACCTGGAGACCCTCGGGCGCGATCCGCGGGCGTCACCGCTGTACGCCAGCCATGCAGGGCTGGCCCCCGCGATCCTCGGCGTCGGCCCGCACGACTTCCTGTACGCCGACAACATGGCCTATGCCGCCGTGCTGCGGGCGGCGCAGGTGCCCCTCACCCTGCGCGAGTTCCCCACCCTCAACCACGGGTTCTTCAGCTACACCGCCATCTCGGAGGACAGCCTGCACGCCGCACAGCAGCTCTGCGCCGACCTGAAGGCCCACTTCGACAGGGCCGGCCGTGCATGAGCGCACCGGCGCCTGATGCGGCGGCCGATGCGGCCAATGCCGTGGTGGCCGACATCCTGGCGGTCGCGACGCGGGAGTTTGCCCAGCACGGGCTGGCGGGGGCGCGCATCGAGCGCATCCTGCAGCACACGCGCACCAGCAAGCGGATGATCTACTACCACTTCGGCTCGAAGGAGGGGCTGTACCGTGCGGTGCTGGAGCACGCCTTCGACACCGTGCGCCGCGTGGACCAGGCATTCGACCCCTGCGCCGGCACGCCGGAAGCGGCCGTGCGCCAGATCGCCTGCAACGCCTTCGATGCCTTCCACGCCCACCCGGAGTTCGTGCGGCTGCTGACCTTCGAGAACCTGGCCGGCGCTCCTTTCCTGCGGGCATCCGAGCAGGTCTCGCGGCTCAACCGGCGGGCCCTGAGCGACCTGGAAACGGTCATCGCGCGCGGGCAGCAGGACGGCAGCTTCCGCAGCGGTGTCCACGCCATCGACGTCTACATCAACATCGTCGGCCTGTGCCACTACCACATGGCCCACCATGCGGGCTACCTCGCGGGCGGTTTCGTCGAAGAGGCCCAGCGGCACATCCAGAGCCAGGGCTACCACCGCCAGCGCCGACACGCGATCGAGGAGTCATGCTGGCGCTATGTCAAGGCAGACACCCCGGCCGCCCCCGCCCGACTCAGCACAGCGTGTACACCGTGATGCGGACGGCCTCCCGCTCGGGCATCAGCCCTTGCAGCGTGCCGACAAAGACCCGGCGGTTCAGCCACTCGTGCGGCCCGTCGGGTGCCCGCAACTGCACCACGCTGCGCAGGTAACGCTCCGGCTGCGCACGGTCATCGATGAGCACGCGGTTGTGGACCGTGATGACCGCGCCGTCGTCGGTCTGCATCTCGTACAGGGCGTCCAGTTCCTTGATGCCGTCCGGCCGCAGCCACTGGCGATCGGCGCCACCCGCCAGCACCCGCCCGCGCAGCCGCGGCCCCTCGAACGTGCCGCCCAGGATCGGCACGATGAACCGCTCGCCCAAGGCCGAGGCGCCCAGGCTTTGGCGGGGTGCGATCTCGACGATGGCCTCGTAGGCGAACTCGGCGACGGGCGGTGCGGGACGTG
>JAAFKB010000094.1 GCA_013299055.1 Sphaerotilus sp. | reverse complement strand
GCCGGGCGCGCATGAACGCCTTGGCGCAGTGCAGGTAGGCCGCTTCGACGCTGACCCGGATCACCAGCTTGGGCGCCCGCCGCTCGGTCGTGCAAGCGGCGATGTCCTCGGCGGACTGCGAGAGCACGGCGGACCCGTTCACCCGCAAGGTCTCGTCCACGCCAGGGATGAGGAACAGCAGGCCGACCTGGCCGGTGGTGACGATGTTTTCGAGGGAGTCCAGGCGGTTGTTCCCCGGCGCGTCCGGGATGAGCAGCGAGCCGTCGGCTGTGACCGGCACGAAGCCCGGATCACCGCCGCGGGGCGAGGCGTCCAGGTGGTGGGCGCTGTCCGAGGTCGAGAGGATGAGGAACGGCGACAGCCTGATGAACGCCCGGCAGTGGGCGTCCAGGGCGGCGATCTGCTTGCGCACGGCGCGCTCCTGGGGGGCGGCGTACAACTGGCGGAGGGCGGTGATGGTGTCGATGGTCATGTTGCGTCAGCGGTCTTGGGCGGACAACAGCACAGCGTCGTGGCGCTTGCCGGAAATGGTGATGGGTTGATGCGTCTCGGCCGCCTGATCGATGAGGCGGTAGAGGTTCGAACGCAAGCTCATCCATTCAGGCCATCAAGCTATGGCGCACTCGTCGTCTCGGGTTGTTCGTCAAACGATTCCATGAACAGACGGGACTCGGCATCGATGCATTTTTACATACGCACGATATTTTTCACCAGCGATAGAGACCATCTCTTGATAGAAATTTCTCTGCGCTGATTTTTGTTTGCCCGATCGCAGCACGAACACCCACAGAAGCGATTGCCTGGCTATATTTATAACCACCTCCTGAATTATCAAAAAACCGCCCCGCCGGATCAACCATGATATAACTGTCAGTCATGTCATCATTCGCTTCGGGAACCATCACAATCCCTTTGAGACGCACCGATTCGTTGATTTTTATGTAATTCAAAAAATCATCCTCACTGACCTTCATTTCTTCAATACGAGCGTCATTCTGACCTTTCACAGGCAGCACTTGAAAAATTTTCCAGCGTTCCGGCATAGCTTTTTCAATAAAACTCGACAACACCTCAGTTTTGTTTTTTGAGCAAACAACCGTGTTTATTTTTAATCTGACACCGTTATTTTTCAGCAGCGCAGTTGTTTGTAAAATCTGATCAATTGACAAGCTTTTTCCCTGATAAACCCGACCAATGCTTTGGTTGGTCTCCATGTTTACGGAATCAACACTCAACGCAGCCCAACCGAGCTTTCCGTGAACGGAGTCCAGCCACTGTTGTGTTATTTTCGTCCCGTTCGTCACAATGGAGGTAGTCATTCCCAAGTCATGGGCATGGATTATCAACTTCGACAACCAAGGACACAGTAATGGCTCGCCACCGGCAAAGTTTATTTTCTTGAACCCGGCCTCAGCCAACAACCCAACAACCTCAAGGGATTGA
Organism: Sphaerotilus sp.; assembly: GCA_013299055.1. GTDB lineage: Bacteria > Pseudomonadota > Gammaproteobacteria > Burkholderiales > Burkholderiaceae_C > Sphaerotilus. The sequence continues at coordinate 10,409 of JAAFKB010000094.1, read as the reverse complement.
TTTTTCGGCAAATGACCTTTCGGTAGAACATCCTTCCGAACATCGTCAAATGCCGCAAAACAAAACCCACACTTCATATTACACGGTTGCCACAAGTGGTAATTAACTGACGGGACACGCTGGATTATTTTCATGGAACAAAAAAGACAAATATTATTGCAAACAATATGCTCTGCACACACAAAATGACAACGCCATCCGTACGCAGCAAGTAAGCATATCTGCTGTTCCATGGTCTGCCACGATCGGGAAATACATTAATTCACTGTTATCACAATCCCATGAAAAACCTCACAATCCGGCCTCCATACGACGGTGCCAAAAACATGCGCTTATCCCTGCACATCCCCACCCCCCTCCTCGAATCCCGCCCCCTGACCCTCGCCGCCGGCCGCCCCATCTGGCTCAAGATGGAAGCCCTCCAGCCCTCGGGTTCGTTCAAGCTGCGCGGCATCGGCCTGGCCTGCCAGACCTACCAGGCGCGGGGCGCGCAGCGTTTCGTCGCCTCGTCGGGCGGGAATGCCGGGCTGGCAGTGGCGTGTGCGGGGCGGCGGCTCGGGGTGCCGGTGACGGTCGTGGTGCCGCAGACGACGACGCCTCGGGCGCTGGACCTGCTCGCGCTCGAAGGCGCCGAGGTCATCGTCCACGGCGCCTCGTGGCAGGAGGCCCACGCCCACGCGCTGTCCCTGCTCGACCCCGACCGCGACGCGATGCTCCACCCCTTCGACGACCCGCTGCTCTGGCAGGGCCACGCCTCGATGATCGACGAGGTGGCCGCCGCCGGGCTGGTGCCGGACGCGGTGGTGCTGGCGGTCGGCGGCGGCGGGCTGCTGTCCGGGGTGGCCGAGGGGATGCGCCGCCACGGGTGGGACGGCGTGCCGATCCTGGCGGTCGAGACCGAGGGCGCCGCGTCCTTCCATGCGGCGACGCTGGCCGGCCGCCCCGTGCCGCTGGACCGCATCGACAGCGTGGCCACGTCGCTGGGCGCCCGGCAGGTCTGCGAACAGGCGGTGCAGTGGTGGCGCGAACGGCCGGTGCGGAGCTTGCTCGTGTCGGACGCCAGCGCGCTCCACGCCTGCGAGCAGTTCCTGGAGGACCACCGGGTGCTGGTCGAGCCGGCGTGCGGCGCGGCGCTGGCCGCCGTCTATGACGCGCAGCACGCGGCCGAGCTGGCTGGGTTTCAGCGGGTGCTGGTCATCGTGTGCGGCGGGGCGACGGCGACGCTGGCGCAGATCCGGGCATGGGCCGTGCGCGGCTGACGCTCAGGGTTCCTCGACCTCGCCCCGCGCTGCCGGCACCCGCACCACCGTCACCGTGCAATTCGCCTGTGCCACCACCTCGGACGACACGCTGCCGAGGTAGCGCCGCAGCGCCGAACTGGCCCGCGCGCCCATGACGATGTGATCGACGTGGGTGCGCCGCGAGAACTCGACGATCGCCTCGGCCACGTCCGGCGCCTCCAGCACATGGAAGGTCAGCCGCCCGGTGCCCAGGTGCAGCGCCTGCGCAACGGGCCGCGCCCAGTGCTTCAGGCCGACGAGCTGCTTGACGTGCAGGCTCTGGCCCTGCGCGTCGGTCAGGTCGTCCATGCCGATGCGGTTCGTTTTCATCACCGCCACGCACGCCAGCCGCGCCCCCGGTTCGGTCGCCACGATGCGCCGCACCGTCTCGCGCAGCAGGTCCAGCAGCGGCTCGGCGGCGTGGGTCACATCGACCGCGGCCAGGATGATCGGCGCCCGCTTGAGCTGGTCGCCCACCGTGCCGCGCACCGACGGCTCCGCCCCGAGCGCGCTGAGCCAGCGTTTCCAGGTCTGCAGCCGGCTCGGCGCCGCGTCGCGGGTGGCGCGCTCGGTGAGCGGCATCTGGTCGGGATTCAGCAGGTCGTGGGCGAGCTGGGCTGCGCTGGGGTGGCGCTCGGCCGCCTTGACTTCGAGGCAGCGCAGGATGATCTCCTGCAGCCACGGCGGGCAGTCCGGCCGGTGGCGGCGCGGGGCGATCGGCTGCTGGTAGAGCCGCTCGCGCAGGCCGCGCACGCTGTCGGGCGAGCCGAACGGGCGCTGGCCGGTGGTCAGGTGGTAGAGCATCACGCCGAGCGCGAACAGGTCCGAGCGCGGCTCGCTGCGCAGGAACTGCACCTGCTCGGGCGACATGTACGGCCCCGTGCCCATCGGCAGGTTGAACTCCTCGTCGAGCAGGTCCGGCAGGTGGTCATGCCGGCTCAGGCCGAAATCCACCAGCACTGCGTCGCCGCTCAGGCGGAACAGGATATTGCTCGGCTTCACGTCGAGGTGGATGACATGCTGGCGGTGCAGGTCGTGCAGCGCGGTCGCCACCGCCGCGCCGATGCGCACCACCTCGTCGATCGGCAGCGGCGCGGCGTCGAGTTGCGGGCGCAGCGAGTCGCCGGCGATGTGCTCCATGACGATGTAGGGCCGCGTCGCGAAATCTCCCTTGGCGATGAAGCGCGGCACATGCACCCCGCGCAGCGTCGGCAGGATCATCATCTCGACCTCGAAGCCGACGATGGTGGCCGGATCCTCGCCGCCCTTGATGCGCGGCACCTTCATCAGCATCGGGCCGTGGTGCTGGGGGTGGGTGACGCGCCAGAGGTTGGCCATGCCACCCTGGTGCAGCCGCTCCTCCAGGACGAAACCGTCGATCGTCTCGCCCATCGCGAACGGCACCATGCCGGTGTTCATGGGTGGCATGGGCATGTCACGTCCCCTGGTGCAGCCGGTCGCCCAGCGCGCGCGGCAGGCCGGCGGCGATGATCTTGGCGGCGGTGGCGTCGTGGTCGTAGGGGACGCGGTGGAAGGTCAGCGTCAGCCGCGCCAGATCGAACATCGCCCAGCTCGCGGCCGGATTGCCATCCCGCGGCTGGCCACACGAGCCGGGCAGCGCCAGCCACTGCCGATGTCCCGGCACCGGCACCGCGACACCGGGCACGGGCGTGAAGTTGGCGATCTTGCCGGTGCTGGAGAGGTGGTAGAGGGCGGGCTGGTGGACGTGGCCGCAGAAGGTGTGGCGCGCCTCGGTGGCCATCATGCTGCGCACGGCCTCGTTGCGGCCGAGGATGTAGTCCCAGGCGGGCGGCGCGTAGGCGTTGGCGTGGACGAACAGGCAGCCGAGGTCTTCGCGGGTGTAGGGCAGTGCGCCGAGGAAATCGAGCTGAGCCGAGGTGAGCTGCGAGCGGGTCCACTCGATGGCACGGCGGGCGTCCTCGACGAGGTGATCGCTCGGGCCGCGGGCGACGGCTTCGTCGTGGTTGCCGCGCACGGCGATGGCACCCTGTGACACGAGGTCGCGCACCTGCTCCACCACCCACGCCGGATCGGCCCCGTAGCCGACGAAGTCACCCAGGAACGCGAGCCGGTCGGCGCCGTGCAGGTGGGCCTGTTCGAGGACGGTCTCGAAGGCTTCGCGGTTGGCGTGGATGTCGGTGATGAGGGCGAGTTTCATGGGGAGGCTCCTGCGCCGGAGTGTAGGAGCTTGGGGACGGTCCAGAAACCGAACGAGCGATCCCACCGGAGTCGCTTCAGCGCATCCGCAGACTCCACCTCGGCATGGCAGCATTGGCCTGCCAACCCCAGAAGACCACGGGCATGCTGAAGACCCTGAGCTGTAACAGCGGCATCTTTGGTCGCGAAGCCTAGCCAGTCCGTCGATCGATGGGCACACTGCGGGCACTTGCCTGAAGGAGACACCCCGAATGCGCCGAAACCCTGCCGATTTCACCCGCCGCCACCTGCTGTCCGTCGCCGCGATCGCCCCGCTGCTGCCGGTGCTCGGTGGGTTGGGCGGCTGTGCATCGGCCCCGCTGTCGCCGATCGATTCCAAGGAAGCCACCGATGCCGCCGCACTGGCCCTGCTCAACGACAGTGCCGCCGCGCACGGATTGACCGCCTGGCGCCGCGTGCGGGATCTGAACGTGGGCTATGCCGGCGAGTGGCGGGCGCTGGTGGGGCGCATCCATCCGGAGCTGAGCGACACGCATTTCCGCAGCAGCGTGCAGGACCGGCTGCTGCCCGCCGAGGGTCTGATGGCGCAGGCCCACATTGGTCCCAACGGACACAAGCAGGTGGTGCGCCGGATCGGACCCGAACAGGCGCAGGGCGACGTGCAGGTCTGGTACAACGGCCGCACCTCGCCCGACAACCCGCTGCGCCACGCCTCGGCGATGGTGGCCGATGCGGCGCGGCTGTTCCTGCTGGGGCCGCTGGCGCTGGTCGATCGCCCGGCGGTGCTGCGGCTGGCGGGGCTGGAGCAGGTCGGTGACTATGCCTGCGAGCGGCTGATGGTGCGGCTGGCGCCGGGGCTGGGCTTCTCGCCGGTGGAGCAGCTCGTGCTGTGCATCGACCGGCGCACCCGGTTGATGCGGCGCGTGCGCTACACGCAGGAGGGGCTGTCGTCCACGCGTGGCAGCGTGTCCGAGGTGGACGTGTCGGAGTTCCAGAACATCCAGGGCGTCGAATGGCCGACCCGCTTCCACGAACGGATGCGCAAGCCGATCCCGCTGCTGCCCGTGCGCGACTGGCGGCTCACGGGGCTGGACATCAACCGCGGCTGGTCCGCCGCCGACATCTCCGGCGCACAGTTCGCGGGCGTGGCGCAACCGGCGGCAAAGGCGCTGCCGGGCAGCAATCCGGTGGTGGGTTGACCGGGGGCGGCGTTCAGCCGCCGGCCTCGCCACCGCACGCGCGCACGGCCACCATCTCGCCGCTGTCGTCGATCCCCCGCTCGACGAAGCCGAAGCTGGCGTAGAACCGCCGCGCGGCCGTGTTGTCGGGGACGTAGGAGATGCCGATCTGGCGCACACCGCCCTGCGCGAGGATCTCCGCGATCAGCCGCTCCAGCGCCCGCCGGCCGATGCCCCCGCCCTGGTGCTGCGCATCGACCATGAAGCGCCAGATGCTGTAGTCGCCCGGCACGCCCGTCTCCCCCGGCGTCGCGTACAGCATGAAGCCCACCAGCGTCTCGTCCGCATAGACGGCACGGGTCTGGAGGTGGGGGTTGAAGCTGGCCTGCGCGATCGAGTAGCTGTTGCTCGCGAGGTAGTCCTCCTGGTGCGGGAGGAGTTCCAGGTCGGTGATGGCCTCGAAGTTGTCGCGGGTGACGGGGCGCAGGGTGATGTGCAGCGGCCTGGCGTCCGGCGGACTCGGCGGTCTGGGCGGGAGAAAGGCGGACAGGTCGAGCGGGCGGCTGCGGCCGAGCCAGATGGCGTGGTCGCGGTGGTCGGCGAGTTCGTCGCCGGTGAGGGGATGCACGAACACGGTCAGGCCCGCGCGCTCCGCGTTGAGCCAGGGGACGATCTCGCCGAACAGGGCGGCGCCGAAGGCGAGCTGGCAGCTCCAGTCCGGATGTGGCCCCACTGGCCGCTCATGCACCCGGCCCATCGCCAGCGCGAAGCGCCCGGCGGCGGCTGCGCACAGGGCGCGGGCCTGGGCGATCGTGTCGGCGCTGAAGTAGACGTGGGCGTGGTAGCCCTGGATCGACAACGGGGGGGCTGCTGGGCTGGGCATGGGATTCGATGCGCTCACAGGGGCGGTTCTCATTTCCTGCACGCACCGCGCACGGGTTCCGAGCCGTCCTTGCACTCGGTGATGATGGCATCGGCCTTCTTGTCGAGCTTGTCGGGCGTGTACAGGAGCTTCTTCGCACCGCGGTCGCAGGTGCCGACCACCCTGCCCGTCGAGGGTGCGCTGGCGTCGGCCACGGACACGCTGAAGGCCGTGACGCCCGCCGCGCGGATCCGCGCTTCCACGTCAGACCGGAGTTCGTCGCAGGAAAACGCATGGCAGGCACTGGCCTGCAGCAGGGCGACGGTCGTGGCAATGGCGCCGAAGGTGGGGTGCAGTCTCATGGTGCGCGGATTCTGCCGCCTTCTGGCTCGGGCGGTGTGCCGTCCATGCAGGACGATTGCATGAAGCTGGCATTCTTGAAGTGGAAACAGGCGACGCCTCCACCTTCTGATGCTTGCGTGAATCCGAGGTCTTTGGCGGGCACGAATGCCTTGATTTCCGTCACCCGCAGAGTGGCCGAGGTGATTCCTTGCGACGTTCAACGTCGAAGCTAACGCCCAGGTTAACCAGCAAAAATGCGGAGCATTTTTGTCCGCGTTGAACCGCCAGTTATGCCTCTGGCGCCAGGGCGAAGAAGGGCAACTTGCGCAGTTCGCCACATTTGACTAGGATGTGTATAAATTTAACGATTGGTACACATCATGCGCACAAACATTGAAATTGACGACAAATTGATGAAGGACGCATTGCGCTTGACTGGCGTGAAGACCAAACGCGAAGCTGTTGAGTTGGGCTTGCGGACGTTGCTTCGCTTGCGCCAGCAAGAAGAGATTCGCCGCTTTCGCGGCAAGCTTAACTGGGAAGGTGATCTGGACGCAATGAGGACCGACAAGTGATCTTGGTTGACTCTAGCGTATGGATTGATTTTTTCCGAGGAACTGTCACGCCGCAAACTGAGCGTTTGGATGCCTTGCTTGGAGCGGAGCCTTTGGTCATTGGCGACCTGGTTCTCGCTGAGGTGCTTCAAGGCTTCAGCAGCGAGCGAGATTTCAACCGGGCTAGACAGTTGTTAACTGCGCTGGATGTGGTTGAGCTTGGCGGACAGGAGATTGCCATTCAGGCCGCTCGAAATTTCCGCACATTGAGAGCCCGTGGCGTCACGATCAGGAAGACTATTGACACCTTGATTGCGACACGGTGCATTGAAAGCGACTATTCGCTTTTGTTCAGTGATCGCGACTTCGATCCGTTCGTTGAGTACCTTGGCTTGCGCTCAGCGATGGCGGAAAATTGAGAGGCATAACGCCCACGTTAAGCTGCGCCGTAAGGAGCGCAGCGACTGAAGGGAACCAACCGCAAGGTTGGCGTCAGCTTGAACAACCAGTTAGGCCAGCGGTGTGTGCGAATGGGGCTTTGCATGAATTTGACCGTTAGGTTTGAGTGCCCACATAACTCGGGCAATGGCCCAGCTTATGCAGCGTTGTTAAGCAATTAGATTCATTGTCCAGTTGCCGCTTTCGCTCTGATCAGAACTTTTGATTTGATAGTCTGATCCTAAGACCGAGACACGGACAACATTCTCTTGAGCCACGGTTATGCCGGAGTTTTTCCCATTAAAAATCAGTACGCGTGATTGAGCTAGATATGCGATATTTTTATGGCAAACAGATGTCCCATCGGCATAATGGAAGGTGACATCCGCACGAATTTCAGGTGTTGGCATGCTTGTGTTCATTGGAGGATTTCTTTGAGCGAAACGTGATTTATGAAAATTCAACGACAGGGTTGACTACGCACTTGCTATAGGGGCTACATCTGCACTGTGTTTTTATCTGTTCGAGGATATCCAATCCAAACTCCCGGTCTGAATTGCTTCGGCACCAATCGCATTCGCTGCCATCGCCGCAAGCAAGCAATTTGAATTTCTTGATGCCAATTTTTTGAGCTCGCGCAAAGTTGTCGATCCTCGCTTTTGAAGTTGTCACTCTGTAATAGATGACTTCGAGTGCGACTTTAGGATTGTCGAGCGAGAGGCCTTCACTGGAAAGAACTTGCGCCAATTATTTGGTGATCGAGAGCCTCGTTTTGATGCCCAGATCCCTCTTTTCTTCAACTGTCAGGTTATTGCCTGTTTTGTTGAGGCTCTTTTTATGCAAGAGATGATCTAGAACATTTTGCTTGAATTCTGCTTTGAAATAGGGGCTACTTTCAACCTCAGCTTTGAAATACTCTTCAGTGGATCGTTCGTGGTTGTTTGCTGCAAGAGCCATTTCTTCTGGCTGCTGGCTTTTATTCTTCGAAAACAGGCGTTGTATGACTTTGAACATATCTTGACTCGTAAAGAGGCCTAACGCCCAGGTTAACCTGCAAAAATGCGAAGCATTTTTGTCCGTGTTGAACCTACAGTTAGGCTGGTGAGCGTAGCAGAGGGCGTTGAGAACACGATGGCCATACGGCGAGGATTTGCGTTTGGCCGCTGTGTGCCGCCGACTCTGTGACTCACTGGCTTACCTCCCAATGGCTGGATTTTTCCGAAGTTTCGATGAGTTGAATTTCTGCCCAGCTTACCTCTGGAACCAAGAAGACATGATCGCTCTTTCGATTCCAAACGGAAGATGGTTCATCGCCAACTCCGACATGATGCCAGCCACCGGACGATGCCAAAACAATGGCTTGGAACGAAGCTTCGTTTGCTGGCGAAAGCAGGAACGTGAACTCGAATAGATGTGGCATTTTCCAGTAAGGCCTGGGTGGTCTCGCTGACTCTGGGGAAAATTTCGACAAGGCAAAAAGAAGCCGATCAGAGATAACCAGAGCAGCATCTTGGCTGTCACAGTCTGCGAAAGCTCGTAGGAAGAGTTGCATGCGCTGAAAGCCTAACGAATAGCTATATCTTGTGTTCGCGAAAAGCCTAACGCCTGACTTCAGCGGCTTGCGCAGCAAGTCCGCTGGAAGGAAATGTTAGGCATTTTTTGGCTGGATGCTAAGAAACCCATTTGCGAGCACGTTTTCGTAGATTCGTTTTAGGTCACTCTGCTGCGAGATTATTTCAAGGATTGTTCCGGCGTCCTTGTCGCAAATGGCCATTGCTTTGTTTAGAGGCGATGTGACATCGCGTTCGGAACTGGCGTAAATTAATTGCGTGTTTTCCGGAATGACAAAGCTTTCGTAGATCGGCTTCGTTCGGGCATTGAAGAGTGGCAAATCCCCAAGCTCGCTATCCACAACCAATGCCATCATGCCGACAACTCGGGGGGCAAACGCCTCGATGATTCTTTTCCAAGCAACCACTTCTGGGTTGTTTTTTGTAGCTATGCCAATGATGGCAGGCAGTCTCGTGAAATGTGCCTTCCACCGATTTCCTCCTTGGCAGTTGAGGTGAACGTGAACTGCGCAGCTTGCAGTGAGCACACCTTCAGGAAGTGTCTTTTGGTTTGTGTCGATCGCATAAATAGACTCAAACCGAGACAGCTGTTCATGCAAACTGTAGGAAATAGGAAGTTGATCGATAGGCACACTTAATGTCGTCTTGTAGGCCCCACTTTCCCTAAAATAGCCCCTCCCGGCATGCATGGAAGGGGTGCCATTGATATCACCAATGACGTAGTGAACATTTCGTTTGATGGATGGCATGTCGAGAGGGGGATGAATGCCTAACGTTTGACATGAGCGGGCCGCCACCGGCTTGGCCCGTGCAACGGAACATGGACAAGAGAAGTGAAGCGGGCCAAGCCGGTGGAGGTCCGCTCGATGGAAGGGTTAGGCCACACCTTTTGCGAGGCGAGTGAAGTCCGTTGCGACATACTTGAGATACCGTTCCTTAACGTACTCGGCGCGCAGACCAGTGGCTTTGTCTTTCTTCGTTCCGTTGAACCAGACCCCGCGTAGACCGATGTTCTTTCCTGTCTTGTTCTGCACCGACTCTGACAGAAATTCTTCCGAAGTGAGGAGCCAGGTAGTCTCCAGCCTTTCGGAGTAGAAGACAAACCAGTAGTCATCTCTCTGCTCGTGAGTGATTGCTGCAAAGAGCGACGCGTCACCCATTTTTACGGTGTTCGATCTCGCCTTGATTTGAACCAGCGCAATCGAGCCGTCTTTGCGACGAACGATTGCATCGACTGCGTGATCGTCTACCAGTGGGACATAGACGTCCATGCCTTCTTTCAGCATGAGGCCGATGACCCAGTATTCGATTCGCTTTCCGAAGCCCGACGAGTGGCGGAATGTGGTTGTCATGTGGGGCCTAACGTTTGACATGAGGGGTGACTAAAAGGCGCAGCCTTTTAGGCATCCCCTCGATGGAAGGGTTAGGCCGCATTCTGCCCGCCGGCAGTAGGAGAGTTCCGAAGCCAGAACCTCATTGTTTGGAGCGCTCTGCGCTCGAGCTCGGAAATGGGCTCGTGCTCGAGTTCTTGGAGGGCCACGAGTACGGCGCTTGAGCCACAGGCCGCAGCCAAGTATTGGGGGAACTGCTCCACGCTCCTTTCGTAGCGACACAATGACTCTCGAAGGACGGACTTCAACTCCAAGGGCCCTATGGGCCTTAGCTCAGCCAATAGTTTGCCGGAAAGTTCTTGCGCCGCAGAGCCAACGGGGGCTGGCTCACCGTGGGTGAACACCTTCAGCAACCCCTGCAGGACCCGAGCTTCATGCGCTTTGCGAAGGCGCGACGCAAGCTGTTTCAGTTGCTGCGGACTTCGATCACCGAAGCGGGATGCGCTTCCGGTGACCAGGGCAGTGATCTCGTCGGTTTCCATGCGGCCTAACGTAATATCGACGTCACGCCTTGCCGGCGTAACAACCATGATGCTGCGTATCAGCTTGCGAGCCACAGAACGCAAGTCCGCGCCGGGATTGAATTTTTTCTCTGTCTTGCATGGTTTACCCCCC
>JAAFKB010000093.1 GCA_013299055.1 Sphaerotilus sp. | reverse complement strand
GACCATCAAGGCGCTCGGCTGGCCGATGGTGATGAACGTGGTGATCCACCGCCTCAACATCGACCACATCGACCGCATCATCGCGATGGCCGACGCGCTCGGCGCCGAGTACCTGGAGCTGGCGAACTCGCAGTACTACTCCTGGGCGCACCTGAACCGCGACCACCTGCTGCCCACCAGCGAGCAGATCCGCCGCGCCGAGGTGATCACCGACGCATGGCGCGTCAAGGTGGCCGACCGGATGAAGCTGTTCTTCGTCGCCCCGGACTACCACGAGGGCCAGCCGAAGAAGTGCATGAACGGCTGGGGCAACATCTTCCTGACGATCTCGCCGGACGGCACCGCGTTGCCGTGTCACACCGCGAAGATGCTGCCGGGCCTGGCCTTTCCGAACGTGCGCGAGCACGACATCCGCTCGATCTGGCAGGACAGCGAAGGCTTCAACCGCTACCGGGGCACGGGCTGGATGAAGGGGCCGTGTGTCACCTGTCCGGACAAGGAGAAGGATCTCGGCGGTTGCCGCTGTCAGGCGTTTTTGCTGGCGGGGGATGCGGCTGCCGCCGATCCGGTGTGCCCGAAGAGCGAGCGGTATGGGGTCGTGCAGGCGGCGGTGGCGGCGGCGGATGCGGGGGTGGTACCCGAGCATCCGCTGGTGTTCCGGGACCGCCGGTCCTCGCTCATGCTCGCCCAGGAATCACCGTAGCTTCAAGCTCTGGGCGACCGCGAGCGCGAGCCTGCGCAGGTTCATCATGGAGATGGCCCGCATTTTTTTTCTGTACAGCCCCAAGAAACTCGTCAGTTGATCGAAATCTTGTTCCGCGATATCGGAGATGAGCTTCTTGTCAGATGGTAAATGCAACAGGAAGCAGCTCTTGTAGTAAGCGAAAGATTTTTGCGGATGCAGCACCCGGATACTCCAGTATCTTCCGATGATGCCCAGCGTGCCTGCGTCTGCAATATAGAGTCCACTCCGCCGCAGACTCTCGATGGCCGCGGAAGTGACCGCTTCATCGCCCACATGGTGCAGGGTTTCGACGTTGGTGATGTAGTTCCCATAAAGTCGATCGATCTCCATCACCAGACTGTGGAAAAACGCCGCAGTGCCCGCCAGGAATTCTCCGCCCGACCAGCGGCCTTCGCTTTTTATTTTCCCGATGGTGGTGAGGTCGCGAATGATGACGTCATGCCCGTAAGCGGGAATCACCTGGTCTGAGATGTCGTAGCTGATGGGGATTCCCGCCTCGACAAGGTGTTGAAGGCATTGCGGAAATTTGTTGATGCAGACGACATCCAGGTCGCAGAAAACCGAGTAACAGTTGCTGAGCGATGCCAGGTATCGGAGTGCGTCGAATTTGAAATGTGCCGAATAGAACTTGATCCCTGATGGCACACTGGTCATGAAAGGTATTTCCAGTATGTCCAGCGCGTCTGGAGAATTTTTTCTTTGCTGGACCAGTGGGTAGGAATCGACCAGCTTTTTGTTGTTGGTCAGCAGGGTGAATTTCTTGCCCTGGAGTGCCAATGTTTTCGAGAGAACGATGGCATTGTTGATGTAGATGGAAACCTGTTCGCTGAATGTTTTGGTCGAAAGATTCATGGCGGATTTCTCGCCATCGCTGAGATGCAGCAAGCCAAAAAAACGGGTGTCCATCATAGGGTGCCTTTGAATTGAGATTTAAATGGTATGGCGGCCAGTATTGCCGCCAGCTTTTTATTCTAGGGCAATTCCACCAGGGGTCGAATTTCCTTTTCTCCGTGAGATAGGGCAGTGCAAAAAAATACCGCGATCCGCCGGTAGCGCCGGTGTGCCGAGTTCAGATGCCTGCGCCTTCCAAGGCCAGCAGGAACAGCGCCGCCCGCGCCCGGCTCGCACCGACATACAGCCACTCCGGGTGCTGCCCCGCCTTGCGGTCGAGTCCGGCGACGATCACTACATCCGCCTCCAGCCCCTTGAAGCCCTGGATCGTGCCGATGCGCACCTGCCCCGGCACGGCGTGTACCACGTCGAGGTTGACCACCACTTCGTCCAGCCCCGCCGCCCAGCCTGAAGTCGCGTTGGTGTGGCGGTACGGCGCGAGGATGACGACCTGCTCCGGGCGCAGTCCGTCGCGCTTCAGCAGCGTGCGCAACACCTGCCGCAACTGGCCCGCCATCTCGGCAAAGTCGCGGCTGAGCTGTGTCTGCGGCGCCGGGCCGTGTTCGACGCGGAACTCGGTCGGCACCACGCATTGCCCGAGCAAGGCCGCCCGCTCGCCGATGGGGCGGGCATTGCGCAGGTTCGCCTCCAGCACCAGCGGCTCGGCGGCAAACGGCGGCTCCCACTGCGCCTGCGCCCGGAACACCGATTGACGCCGGTCGAAGAAGCAGTACCACGCGAAGTCCGGCGCCCCCAGCGTCTCCAGTGCCACCCACCACGTCGGCGAGAAGTCGGCCGCCTCGTCCACGATCAGCGTGTCGAAGCGGAGACCGAGCAACTCGGCCGCATTCAGCAGCAGCTCGGCGCAGTCCTCGTTGAAGAACTGGCGCCGCGCCGCATCGTCGGCCGGCACGTTGAAGCCCAGCCCGGATTGCTCCGCCAGCAGCTTCACCAGCTCGTGGAAGTTGCACACCGTCAGGCCCGGCACGCCGTCGAGCTGCGCCGACAGGTGCGACGCCAGCGCCCGGTTGAAGCAGGTGAGCAGGACAGATTTGCCCTGCGCCGCGTGCGCCCGTGCCAGCGTCACCGCCAGCATCGTCTTGCCCGAGCCGGCACCGCCCTCGACCAGCAGGCGCGACTGGCTCCGCAGCAGCCGCAGGGCGTTGATTTGCTCGTCGGTCGCCCGCTGCAGCGCCGACACCGTGTCATCGACGCGGCTGCCCAGCGGCACCAGCAGGTGGCAGTCCGGCGCCAGCAGGTCGCGCAACACCTGCTGCTGCGGGCGGGTCCATGGCTTCGGATCGGGGAATGCCTCGCGCAGCAGCTTGGTCAGCGCCGGGGCGGGGTCGGCCAGATCGCTGCGGTCGAGCAGGAAGGACCGTGAGGGGATTTCACAGCCGGGCAGCGGGCCGCTCCAGTTCACCTCGGGGAACCAGGCGGCGTGGGTGATGCTCAGGCCGTCCACCGTGTCGCGGCCGAGGCGCTTGTGGAGTTTCTCGATCAGCGCGTAGCGGTTGCGCCGCGCCTGCGAGAACGGCGACTGCTTCATCTCCAGCCCGGACGCATAGAACCACCGCCCCTCGCGCACCTCGACCGCGCCCGCCTTGACCTCGAACACGATCAGGCCGTGCTGGGGGTGGAAGACGATGACATCCGCTTCGCCGATGCTTTCGCCGTGGCGCGTGAGGGTGCGCCATTCGACGGTGTGGAAGAACTGCCAGGGGGCGGGCAGAAGGGCGAGGGCGGTTAGGACTCGGGTTTCGGCGCGGTGGCCGGCGGCGACAGCAAAATCAGAATATGGATTCATCAGGACGCGTGATAAAAATCAAAGATGCGCACGAACTTGGCGTGAAATATCGCGGTGCTGGGTCAGCCGCCGTCCAATCAGTACACGGCAGCCTGCAAGTATTTTCAGCGCCCACCGAAAGAATTTCAGGCGAACCTCACGTCAATTGGCTGAAACCGCCCTGGCGAGATCGTGAGAGTTGACGTTTGCTGGCTTGCAAATCAGCAATTTGAGCGTCAAAAAGCGTCCGGCATATTTGTTCTACTCTCGGTCGCGCCAATAATTGATCATCAATGGGAAGTGCATTCAGGGTATCAAGAATTCTTGTGCGTTGTGTTTTTGCTTCCAGCAATGTCAAGGTGATTTGTTGGACCGTCTTCTGCCGTTCCAAAAAACTGCTTGCCAGTGCTGCACGGCGAGCGGTTTGTACAAGTTGCTGCGCTTGATCAAGTTGTTTTGCCTTGATCAGCGTGATGACTTCCGCAGCGATGCTTGAAAGGTCTGACATCACGACAGAATTCCCTTTGTGTCCCTGCTGCCCACCACATTGGCCACCAAGTCGTTCAGGATCGTGATGGCTTGCTGGCGTGAGGCATGATCGGATACTGGAATGTTTTCCAGCACGGATCGAATGACCAAGGTGACCGCCTCTCCGCGAGTCCGAATTCCTTGGTGAGTCTCCATCAAATATGCAGTTTCGGCCCGCAGTGCTTCGGTCATTGCACGGCTGCGGGCCTCGATGCTGGCGACTTCTGCTTGGGAGGTAGCTTTGATGCGGGCAATATCGACCACACTCTTGGCGATAGAAATGATGCCCCCAGCGACCTGGGCACCGGTGTCCACCAGGGTGCTGACGTGCTGATCGTTCAGGCGAATACGGTTGTCGCTTGGCTGTGAGAGAGGTTGTTCGGTACGAAGTGCTGGGGTGCGGCGTGCCGGCAGATCCATTGGGTCGTGGCTCATGGGGGTAATTACTTTCAGGTGCGATGGGGTGTAATGATGGTTTGGAAGTTACGCCGCAGTTGTGCCAATTTCTGCCGGTAGGCGCGAACTGATTCCAGGCGGTCTGACTGGTCGGTTTCGCTGGCCATTCGATCCGGTTCACAAATATCGGCATAAACCTCAGCGACAATAGCTCGGTTGGCTTCGCAGATCTGGGGAATGTGCTGGTTCAGCAGTTCCCTGGACGTTTCTTCATGCCATTCCGCTAGTGCTGCGTGACTGCTCTGGATCAGTTGGTTTTGCCAAGTTGATGCATCTCGAATAAAACTCACCACCTCGATGACGACTTGGACCGCGACATTCAGTCGCTCCAGCATCTTCTTGGTGAAGACTCGGCCGATCTGGTTATAGACCTCGCGGCCAAATGTCTTGCCGAACAGCCGTCCGACCCGGGAGACCGCCATCTTGGCCAGATTGCCGGCACCCGCTGCGGCGCCCCCCACGCCGCCCAGGCCACGTAGTGCCGAGTTGATCGCCTTACCGGCTAGGCGTTGGCCCAGCGTTGAAGCAACGTTGACGGCGAAGCGCCGTGCCGGATCGTCGCTCGGCAAAGTAACGGTCTTGTCCAGTTCAGCGATCGTGGTGTTGGCAATTTCTTCCAGACGCCTGTTCAGAGCTTCCATCTCAATGGCAATGTGCTCCTCGATCGCCTGACCAATCGACCGCACCTCGAAAGGCAGGCAATGTCCAGCAATCCATTCGGCGCAGTCGGCGCTGCCCAACCACTTGTTCGACGTCATGATCTCTGCATCGATGCGAGGCAGGGAGGCAGAGATCAATTTGTCAACATGCAGTGGCAGTGCTGTAGCCAGTCGGGTCATGGTGCTGTCGATCTCGCGCAGCGACTCGTCCCGGGCGTCACGGGTCAAGGCAAGTTGCTCTTCAATGAGCTTGCGCTGGTCGGCGTTGGCTGTGCAGGCGACTTCATCGCGTTCGGTGGATGCGTCGGCGTCGTCGATCAACTGCAGTATTTGCTGTTCCAGCTTGCGCTGCACGGCGGCGAGGCGGGCCGGATTCATCGCGTGCCGATATACCTCGTCCCATAGGCTGTCCGCTGCCATCGGCAGATGCGCAATGGTGCCGTCGGGTTTCTGCACCTTGGTCGATGGCACGATCTGCAGACTCATCGGGCGCCTGAGTCCGTCTTCGGCCAGTCGGCGGATTTCTGCGACACGCTTGTCAGTTGCTGTGCAGCCCTGCGGAGCGCGATTGATGACCAGTAGCAGTGGTATGTCCTGGTCATGGGCCGTAGCGGCGGCCACAGCCTCGAACAAATCTTGATCCGTCTGGCCAAAGCCTGTGCGGTGGCCGACAACGAAGACGATCACATCGCTTTGGGGAAGGAAGCCCATCAGCACTTCCTCGTGCCTGCTCAGAACCGCGTTGTAACCCGGGGTGTCGAACACATGCAGGCCGACATGGGTGGCTGCCTTCGGCATGACCCGGGCTTGCAGACGCAGCAGATCTTCCTCAGGATCGAGGCTGAGTTGCTCAAAGCGATCTGCGCTGATCAGATCCTGGGTCGCATCGCGATAGATCGCGAGTAAGCGTGGTTCAGGCTCGGATCGACAGGCCAGGTGAGTAACGATGCCGGTGGTCGGCTTGGCGCTGACGGGCAGAACCGGCTTGGTGAGCAGCGCATTGACCAGCGATGACTTGCCGGTACTGGTCTCACCCACCACCGTGACGTAAGCCTGCGGCATTGCTAGGCGCTGCTGGATCAGAGCGGCCCAGGCGCTGCGATCTGGGTCATTTCCCGCATCAAAGAGGTCGATCAGACGGCCGGCGTGCTCGACCCAGGTTTGTTGCTTGGCATTCATGCGGTCACCTCATCGAGTCTGATCTGCAGTGCTTGAAGCGCGGTACGGTCAGCGCCGAGGGTTGCAGCGGCCCGCGTCTTGTCCTCGTTGGACAGTGTCATGTCGCCGATCAATTGTTGGCGTTGCTGCTCGAATGTGGCGATCTCGGTCTGTCGCGACTGCTCTAGCTGGACATCAAGCTGGTCACTGAAGCTCTCGGCCAAGTTGTTCAGCGCAGTGGATGTCTGGTTCAAGTAACTGTCGATGGCGGCGAACACTTCACTTTCAGCAGCCTTGGCACGCTGCTCTGTGACCAATTCCTTGCTCTTGTTGCCGAGCCAATTACCCGTCAATCCACCCAGCAAGCCACCCAGCAAGCCACCAACGATGCCTACCACTACACCGATCGGGCCACCAAGAGAACCTATCTGGGCACCAGCTATGGCAGCACCTACCAAGGCACCTCCTACACCGCCAGCGGCTGAGCCGATAGGACGAGCCAAGTTTTCCCACTTGGTACTTTCCTCGCGGTGAACAGTGGCGCGCAGATCCGGGGCCTGCGCATTCCATGCATCAGCCTCCTGCAGCCGGCTGCGCAGCTTGTCCTGCAGCGTCAGCGCACCCTCTTGAACCTGCAGGAAGATGTCGTCGGTGGCGAGAGCCTGCTCGTCTGTCAGCGCACGGGTTAACCTAGTGCCATCGACGATGCCAGCTCGCATCTTGGTGCGCATGCGGTTACGCAGTTCGGCGCCTTTGTCGCGGCTCCAGTCGCGTAGCTGCTGGCGTACCTGTCGGCGGAATGCGTTGGCTTCGTCGCGCATCTGACCGGCCTCCTGATCAATCATGCTAAGGCGCTCGTCGAAGTCGTGCTGCAGTGCAGTGATACGGGCCTGTAGGTCGCCGCGCTCCAATCTGTTGCTGCCCAAGCGGCCGTCCAGTACCTGAACGAGTTGAGACAGCTCGGCTTTCAATGCAGTCACGATCCCCTCTCCAACCCGCTGTGCCCAGTTGCTACCGAAGTGCTCCAAGTCAGTGCGCAGTGCGTTCAGCCCCGATTTTTCGGCCAGATCGTGGTCCTGCATCAATGCCGCCCGCAGTGATTGGTAGCCATTGACAACGTGGATCGATGGCGGTCCGTCGAGCTGGATATGGGCTTTCTTGGCAATGTCCTGCAGCACCTTCGCGTTGTGGTCCCTGCCTGCCAAGGCTTCATCATCGTCCTCGTCATTCCAGCGGTTCTGCACGAACAGTGCCGTGCGCAGCGAAGCCCACTGCAGCGAGACAAAGGTGGCTTCTGATCGGGTCAGCGGTGGCACCGTGCGCAGCATGAAAATCACCCCGACCGCTTCCGCCAGATAACGCTGGGTGGTGACCATGTTGGCTTCCGTCAAGCTGCCCGTTCCGGGCAAATCAACCAGGACCAGACCGTGACGGAACACCTCGCGGCTCGATTCGAGTACAACCCGCAGCACCTGCTTCTCGTTGCCGGGGTTGTTTTCGTTGTGAACCACCGAGCGCAGGGCTTCCTCGGTGCAGGGCAGTTTCTCGGTACGGCCATCGAGGTAATGCACGGTGGCCTGTGGCCGGGGATGTGCGGCCCAGCCAATCTCGACCGGAACGCAGGTCGTTTCGTCGGCATCGATGGGCAACACCGGCTCGTCGAACGCGAGTGCGCTGAGCAGCGTGCTTTTGCCACTGCCTTGGATACCGGCGACCGGTAGCACAAAGCGTTCGGCCGCCAATTGATGTCGGTAGTTATCCAGTCGGGCGGAGAGCGAGGGCTGTTCGCTCCCGGTCAAGCCGGGGGCGTATCGGTTGGCCAAGGATCGCAGTTGCGAATCCTGCAGCAGTTCAAGCAATAGATTCTTGTTCATCGGATCTCACTTGCTGTTGCGGGCAAAGATTCTGTGCCACCAAGGTCTGGAGATGGCATTGACTTCACGGTTCAGGTGCTGCAGCGCATCGTGCAGCCGCAACTGCTCGGCACACATGCCGTCCCACACCACTTGCCCTGCTTTCAATGCTTGCAGCAGTTCCTGTCCGAAAGCTTGTTGTTGCTGTTCGATGCGCTGCGCCTGCTGGGTCAGCAGCGCGACCGATTCGAGCTGGCGTTGGCTGGTGCTCGAAGCCTTTTCGCTGATCTGGAGAATTTGCTCTCGATGTTGCCGGGCACTGTCAAGTGCCTGTAACTGCCGGTCTGCCTGGTCGATGGTCTGCTGCACGTTGTTCTGCAGCAATTCCAGCTGCTCCCCCTGCCGAGATGCGTGCGTACCGAGTCCGCCGATCTGTTTGGCGATTGGGTCTACAAGCTGCGTCATCACCTTGAGATCTTGCCTTGCAAGTGTCACGGCTGTGTCTATCTGCCCCTGACCGGTATCGAGTCGCTCAAGCTTTTCAGCCGTCAAGTCCTGCAGCCGAATAAGCAAGGTCTGTTGTTTGGCAAGTTGCTGACCGAGTGCTTGGACAGCTTCTGTGAGTGCATCAAGTCGGGTTGCCTGTTCGTTGAGCTGGGTCTGGCTGGCGCGGCTAGCTGCAGTCAGGGCAGTCTCGGATTGGCGTGCTGCCTGCGCGAATCCGTCGCGCAGAGTCTTCCGTGTCTCATCTCGGAGATCGTCCTGCCCGTGGTGCAATTCGTCTACCCATGTCGGCTTCTGCGCCATCTTGGCCTCAAGCTGATCGAGTACATCTCTGGTGGCTTGGTCAACGGTAATGCGTGTGCGATTGATCATTTTTAATATCAAGGGGTAAGTCAGGCGGTGGTGTGCTTGCGTTCTTTCCAAGTGCTCACGATCTCGGTGGCACGTTTTCTTGCGTCATCGGGCAGCTCCTTGAACAACTCTTTGAGCAACTGCATTTCCTCGGTGATGCTATGTGAATCGTTCTCAGATGTCAGCAGCCAATGTGCAAGCTTTGAATTGGTGATGTCCTCATCGTTGACCAGTACGCCGGATACTTTCAGCTTGTGTCGCTGCGCCAGTTTCTGCAGCTCGCGCAAGGCTTCGGCAATCGAGTCCGAATTCTCCAATTCTCTGATCGACTGCACCACGAGTACGATGCGGTTTTGCCCATGGGCCGACAGCAACATGCTGCGACTCAGCATGCTCTCGGTGGCGCCGATCTGCTGAATGTCGAGGACAAGAAAAATTACGCATGGTGATTGCAAGAAACCTTGTGTCGCACCAATTGTGCGTTCCCCGGGGGTATCACTGAAGCAGGCGACACCAATCTCGCTGAACGGGTTGCTATCAAGTTGCAATGCGGCAAAGCTGACAGGCTGACCATGATCAGCCTCCAGATGATCGAACCAGAACCGATTGATGAATGCGCCTAGGCTGTCTTGATCGAAGCTTACGATCAGTGCTCTTTGTTTCCCAGTGGTACGTCCCGATGAACTCAGGATTCGGTCTCGCATTTCAGGAAAGCGGTGTCGAGCAATCAGCCGAGCCAGTTCAGTCAGGGCCAGAGTTACGGGTGCGACTTCCATGTCATGCCATTTCTCATCGATTCTTGCGGCGCGTATCGAGGACGCTGTAGGGTCAGGTTTTTCGTGAGTCGCGGAGTATTCGCTATTCACCATGCGTGTCAGATGCTGCACGGCGGTCTTTCGCTCTACATCATCCGCGACTGCATCCTGCTTTTGACTGATCCCGCGCTGTTGCCGCTCAATTTCGGCGATGAACTGATTTCTGGTGGTGTGAACACGCTGGACCGCTGCGGTCACGAACTTGGCAATCTGGTTTTTTTCACTGTCAGTCACTGAATGTATTGATGCCCTAAATGCATCAAGATCGGTGATCTCTGTCCAGCGTGTGATGCCCTCGTCATAGCCCCAATTATTGTCAAATACATCAACCTTGCGCTTGAACCATCCCCAGGCACCCGATTGCTGAGAACGTGTGCCTCTCTGCTTTTCTTGGGTTTCGAAGGCCAGCGTGCTGGTGCTTTGCCACAATCGACTGCTTAGATCGATATCGGCGATGCGCAAGTTCAAGGATTTACAATCATCCGAAACCTGCGTTTGCAGCAATTTGTTCAGAGTGCTCAAGGCTGCAGGAGATTCCCGCAACCAGCGTTCAATGGAACTTTTCAGTGTGTAGGCGTCATCAACACTTCTGGAGTTGAGTGTCTCTGCGGCCGTACACAGCTCAGCCGCCTTGAGTGTCGCAGCCTGCTGTGCGGAGAGTAGTTGCTTTTCTATCTGCGCGTACCGGGTGCTCAGCTTCGTGGATTGATGCTGGAGTGATTTAAATTCACTGATCAGATTCTGCGCACGCTGATATGGGTCATCCGACCACTGTTCTTTGCGGACGATGTCTTTCAACCACCGTGTGATCTGGGTGCGCCGTCCCATAGAAACTCTTGGTGCCAGCATCTCTCGATGCGCTTGGACACCGGCCACGAGTGCGTCCAACCCCGATGACGCCCGCTCTCTAGGCGTTCCTTGAAGGGCCCACTTTGCAGAGCACTGGATAATAGAGACGGCATCACCCTCTACTTCCTTCAATACGGATTGAAGGCGGCGTAAATGCTGCCCCAGAACCTGATTCTTATTTTCGATGATCTGGCCATGGGCTCCTAGCTTTTCGACCACGCTGTCGATCATGTTCTGCACGACCATGACTGGCTTGTCATGATGGTGGGCCATGGCAACATACTCCTTAATTTTCTTGTCAGAGTTGGCTTTGCACGTAGTCAGGAAAATAATAGCATCCACCGTGGGCAGCAGGACTTCCAAGGTTAATTTTTCATGATCATCATGCCCGTGCGCATCAAGCCCCGGAGTATCTATCAAAACGATTCCGTGGCCGAGCCTGAATCTAGGGGATCGGATTCTTATCTCTTCGACGCCCTTGATGTTGCCACGATTGGACTCTTCGTCGGCGTAGCTTTTTAAGCTACCGGCAATTTCCTGGATTGGAATGATGTGTGGTTTCTTGGTTCGCGAGTGAAAATAAACCACTGCTTCGACAGCTTGGCCCCACTCGCAGACGACCAGATTGTTAGAGCTTGGCCGTACTGCTTCAGGAAGAATCTTCTCTCCCAACAGCGCATTGACCAGGGTCGATTTTCCAGAACTGGTGATGCCGATCAGGCCAATACGGAAGGGACTACTGAGCCACTGCTTTTCTCTCTGGTTGAGCCATGCAATTTCCGGACTGAAGTATTGCGCCAGCTTTTGGGTGCCGGACATCTGGCTGCGGATATTTTTGATTGCGTCCAGCTCTGTATTTTTTTGATCGATGGGTTTATTGTTTTTGGGCATAGTCATGGATTGCAAATGGCTTTTAAAGTGGCAACATCACAAGAAAATTAGTACCCTGGAAGGTGTGCAGCTTGTTGAGCTTTGCATGTTTTTTGCTTTGGTAATAATTTATTCCGGTGTCAATCAAATAAAACCATTAATTTGGCTGGTCGGCATTAATTACCTTGTCAACCTACAGTTTTTCTGATTGTGTAGTAATATATTGGAGTGGGTTATTATTTCAAATATAGTGCAAGCTGCCGCTCCAACGCCCCCTGCCACCCCTCCGGACTGATGATCCGCACATTCGGAATCCAATGCCGCACGATCGGCAGAATCTGATTCTGGTGCGCGACCTTCCCCGAGACGATGATCCCGCCGTCCTCAAGCTCCTTCTCCAGCACCTGCGCCCCGATCAGCTTGCGGCGCCGGA
>JAAFKB010000092.1 GCA_013299055.1 Sphaerotilus sp. | reverse complement strand
AAGACCTACAACAACGGGGTCAAGGTGGTGCCGTCCTACCTGCTCAAGCCGGTCAGCGTGGACGCGACGAACTGGAAGCCGATCCTGATCGACAGCGGCTACTACAAGGAAAGCCAGATCAAGTAAGGCCCGGCCAGCGCCCACCCGACCGTCAACCGGAACCCGCAGCATGACGACGATCCTGGAGATGCGCGGCATCACCAAGCAGTTCCCGGGCGTCAAGGCGCTCGACAACGTGAACCTGCGCGTGCGGGCCGGCGAGATCCACGCCGTGGTGGGCGAGAACGGCGCGGGCAAGTCCACGCTGATGAAGGTGCTCAGCGGCGTGTACCCGCACGGCAGCTACAGCGGCGAGATCGTCTACGACGGCCAGCCGCGTGCCTTCACCGGCATCGCCGACAGCGAACACGTCGGCGTCATCATCATCCACCAGGAGCTGGCCCTGGTGCCGCTGCTGTCGATCGCCGAGAACATCTTCCTCGGCAACGAGCCGGCGCGGCGCGGCGTGATCGACTGGCAGGCGTGCCACGTCCGCACCCGGGCGCTGCTGGACAAGGTCGGGCTGGTCGAGTCGCCGACGACGCTGATCGACGACCTCGGCGTCGGCAAGCAGCAGCTCGTGGAGATCGCCAAGGCGCTGTCGAAGGAGGTGAAGCTGCTGATCCTCGACGAGCCGACCGCCAGCCTGAACGAGACCGACAGCGACGCGCTGCTGAACCTGCTGCTCGGGCTGAAGCGCCAGGGCATCGCCTGCATCCTCATCTCGCACAAGCTCAACGAGATCGCCAAGGTGGCGGACGCGGTGACGGTGCTGCGCGACGGGGCGACGGTCCACAGCTTCGACTGCCGCGACGCGCCCGCCAGCGAGGACGTGATCATCCGGCACATGGTCGGCCGCGAGATGGCCGACCGCTACCCGCCGCGCACGCCGGACATCGGCGAGACCGTGTTCGAGGTCCGCGACTGGACGGTCCACCACCCCGAGCACGCCGACCGCGTGGTGATCAAGGGCGTCAACCTGACGGCGCGGCGCGGCGAGATCGTCGGCATCGCCGGGCTGATGGGCGCCGGGCGCACCGAGTTGGCGATGAGCGTGTTCGGCCGCGCCTGGGGCCAGCGCATCCGCGGACAGGTGCGGCTCAAAGGCCAGCCGGTCGATGTGAGCACCATCGGCAAGGCCATCGAACACGGCATCGCCTACGTCACCGAGGACCGCAAGGGCTACGGCCTGGTGCTCGACCACGGCATCGACCACAACATCACGCTGGCGAACCTGGCCGGCGTGGCGCCACGCGGCGTGATCGACGAGGGCCGCGAGTTCGAGGTGGCCAACGACTACCGCCGCACGCTGGGCATCCGCTGCGCCGACGTGTTCCAGCTCGTCGGCAACCTCTCGGGCGGCAACCAGCAGAAGGTGGTGCTGAGCAAGTGGCTGTTCTCGAACCCCGAGGTGCTGATCCTGGACGAGCCGACGCGCGGCATCGACGTGGGCGCCAAGTTCGAGATCTACACCGTCATGGCGCGGCTGGCGGCCGAGGGGCGCTGCATCGTGATGATCTCGTCCGAGATGCCCGAACTGCTCGGGATGTGTGACCGCATCTATGTGATGAACGAAGGCGCCTTTGTCGCCGAATTCCCGGCCGCCGAGGCCACCCAGGAGAAGATCATGCGATCGATCGTCAAGGCCGGCTCAGGCGAGGAGGCCCGGACATGAGCCGCCCCCGCCCTTCCTACGCCGGTTTCCTCAAGAACAACCTGCGCGAATACGGGATGCTGCTGTCCCTGGTGGCGATCATGGCCTTCTTCCAGGTCATGACCGACGGCACGCTGATGCAGCCGCTCAACCTGACCAACCTGATCCTGCAGAACAGCTACATCGTCATCATGGCGCTGGGCATGCTGCTGGTGATCGTGGCCGGGCACATCGACCTGTCGGTGGGCTCGGTGGTGGGGTTCGTCGGCGCACTGGCCGCCGTGCTGATGGTGCAGCACGAGTGGCACTGGCTGCCGGCCTCGCTGGCGTGCCTCGTCTGTGGCGGCGTGATCGGCGCGGCGCAGGGCTGGTTCGTCGCCTTCATGAAGATCCCGTCCTTCATCGTCACGCTGGCCGGGATGCTGGTGTTCAAGGGCCTGAGCCTGGCGCTGCTGCAGGGGCAGTCGGTCGGGCCGTTTCCCGAGGAGTTCCAGTTGCTCAGCTCGGGCTTCATCCCGGACGTGCTGGAGGGCGAATCGCTGCGCCTGACCTCGCTGGTGATCGGCCTGGCGCTGGCGGCGGCGCTGGTCTGGCTCAAGCTGCGCGAACGCATGCAGCAGACCGCGCACGGCATGGAAGGCGAGCCCTTTGCCTTCTTCATCGGCAAGAACCTCGTCTTCGTCGCGATCATCGTGCTGTTCGCCTACCTGCTGGCGTCCTACAAGGGGCTGCCCAACGTGCTGATCGTCATGGCGCTCCTGATGGCGCTGTTCGACTTCGTCACGCGGCGCACGGTGATCGGCCGGCGGCTCTACGCGCTCGGCGGCAACGAGAAGGCGGCGCGGCTGTCGGGCATCAAGACCGACAGGCTGTCGTTCTGGGCCTTCGTCAACATGGGTGTGCTGGCGGCGCTGGCGGGCATGGTGTTCGCCGCACGGCTCAACACGGCCACGCCCAAGGCTGGTCTCGGCTTCGAGCTGGACGTGATCGCTGCGTGTTTCATCGGCGGCGCCTCGGCTTCCGGCGGCGTGGGCAAGGTGCTGGGGGCGGTGATCGGCGCCTTCATCATGGGCGTGATGAACAACGGCATGTCGATCCTGGGCATCGGCATCGACTACCAGCAAGTCATCAAGGGCCTGGTGCTGCTGGCGGCGGTGTTCGTGGATGTCTACAACAAGAAGAAGGGCTGAGGACCGCCGATGGACCGGGCCAGCCAGGTCGGACTGAGAGAATGGCCGCCCATGAAAACGCCGTTTGCCGATCCGCATTACCGCCAACCTCCTGACCGCAAGAGCATGCACGGGCGCATCGTGCGCGACCTCGGGATGCGCATCGTCTCGGGGGAACTCCAGCCCGGGGACCGGCTGCCGGTGGAGGCGTCGCTGTGTGCCGACTACGACGTGAGCCGCCCGGTGCTGCGCGAGGCGACGCGGGTGCTGGTGGCCAAGGGGCTGGTGATGTCGCGCCAGCGGGCCGGCGCCACCGTGCGCCCGCGCAGCGACTGGCACCTGCTCGACCCGGACGTGCTGTACTGGCTGATCCAGTCAAAGCCACAGGGCGAGTTCGTCGAGACGCTGCTCACCGTGCGGCGCATCTTCGAACCGGCGGCGGCCGCGCTGGCCGCGCAGGTCGCCGATGACACTGCGCTGGCCGGCATTGCCCACGCCTACGACGCGATGGAGGCGGCCATCACCCCCGAGGCACTGCTGGAGCCCGACCTGGCCTTCCACCGCCGGATCGCCGAAGCCACCGGCAACGACCTGCTGGCCTACATCGGCAACATGCTGTCGCTGGCCTTGCGCGAATCGATCAAGCTCAGCAGCCGCCACCCGGACACGCACGCGCTGTCCCTGCCGCGGCACAAGGCGATCCTGACCGCGCTGCAGCACCGCGACCCGCTCGGCGCCCGACAGGCCACGCTGGTGCAGCTCGACGAGACCGGCGGCGACCTGTCCGCGGTGCTGGATGACCTGGGCCCGGTGAGCGGGGGCAAAGGCTCAGCAGGACCGGACATCGGATGACGCAGGGGCCTTGAGGCGTTCGCTAGCGCACTGAGGTGTCCTGTCAACCGTGGCCAGTCGAAGTGAATGCGCAGGGCGCGGTTGTGGAGAGGACTGCCGAGCAACGATGGCAGGCGGGAGGTTGCCGATGGCGCTGTGGCGGCGCTGGCGGTTGTAGAAGGCCTCGATCCACTCGGTGATCTCGGCGACGGCCTGCGCACGGGTGGCAAAGCGCCGGTGGTGGCCGAGTTCGTTCATCAGGCGGCCACAGGGGAGAACCGATCGCCATAGGCGATGGCGAGCTGCTCAGACAGCTTGTCGGCGTGTGACGGGCGCTTGCATGTCGGCGCCCTGACTGAGCGTCTGGCTCGCTGTCTCCCCAAAGCGCATCCGGTAGGCGCGCGAGAACTCACCCAGGTGCGAAAAGCCATGGCGCAGAGCGCAGTCGGCAACCCCTCCGGTGTCGGCGAGCAAGGCCTGGCGCACGGCGAGCAGCCGTTGTTCGCGCAGCCATTGCATGGGCCCGCAACCATGCGCGTGCTGGAAGGCGCGCTGCAGCGTGCGCCCTGGTACCTCGCAAGCCTGGGACAGGGCAGCAAGCGTCAGGTTGTCTGCCATGTGCGCCTGAATGTAGTCCTCGGCACGCCGCAAGGACCGTGGGGGGACCGTGACGGCCTGCGCAGACAACAGCGCGCCGAGGTTATGGGGCTGCGTCAGCAGCAGCGTGGTGACGAGCATGTCCTGGAGGCGGGCATACAGATGCGGGCGTGGCGCCAGTGTGCTGGACGCTTGCGCCAGCATGGTCAGCACCGGGACCAGCGATTGCCAGGCCCGCTTCGCCACGGGGAGCATGTCATCGAACACGATGGGCCGGGCCGGTGGCTCACCGGCGAGTGTGGTCCAGCCAGCCACCATGGCATCGCGGTCGATGCGCAGCAACAACGTCTGGCCGGGGTGAATTTTGTTCATGCATGCAGCTATCCATCGTGCATGGAGGTCCGGGGGCCGTCCATCAGCGGGTAGCACGCTGGCGGCGGCGTAGCGGGAAGCCTCTCAGCATGGCAGCGTGATCGCCCCAGCGGCGTTGGCCACCCTCGATCTCAGCGCGTCCCCAGGGCGATTGCATCAAATATTTCTTGACAGAAGTGTTAGAAAGCCGGTCCTGAAGTGAGGGTGAAGCCCGAGTGAGATGCCTGTGACGAGTCAAGAAGAACACCCCGGAGACCTGAGCGCCTTCGCAGACCTGCCCGATCCGCGCCGACGCCACTGCCGCCACCCGCTGCAGGAGTTGCTGCTGGTGGCTTTCGCGGGGATCGCCAGCGGGGCGCAGGACTGGGTGGGCGTGAGCGACTGGGGCGCGCTCAAGCTGGACTGGCTGCGCCGCTTCCTGCCCTTCGAGCAGGGCGTGGCCTCGCACGACACCTTCGACCGGGTGTTCGCGCTGCTGGACGCGAAGGCGTTCGAGGCGTGTTTCATCCGCTGGATGCAGCCGCTGTGCCCGGCAGTGGAGGGTGGCCCCACGATCGCCATCGACGGCAAGAGCGTGCGTGGCTCGCGCACCGGGGGCGCAGCGATGGTGCATCTGGTGTCAGCCTGCCACACCGCCAGCGGCCTGACGCTGGGCCAGGTGCGCACCGCAGCCAAGAGCAACGAGATCACGGCCATCCCCGAGTTGCTGGACGCACTCGATGTCAAGGGGGCGACCGTCACGATCGACGCCATGGGCTGCCAGCGTGACATCGCCGCGAAGATCCGCGAGCGCGGGGCCGAGTTCATCCTGTCGGCCAAGGACAACCAGGCCACGCTCGCGCAGGCGGCACAGTGCCTGTTCGACCACTCCATGCGCGATGTCGAGCGTGGTCTCCTGCAGCAGGACATCACCCTCGACAAGGGCCACAGCCGCCTAGAGACCCGCCGGGCGCCACCAGGGTGACGCCAGCACCGAGCGGCGCTACTACATCAGCTCCGCCGCCTTCGACGCCCGGATCTACGTCGGCCACGGCGCCCAGAACTTCGCCATCCTGCGCCGCAAGTGGAACCGCCTCAACTGGAGTCCCGATTACCTGCAGAGCCTGTTCGTCCTCGTGCCCTTGTGAGCCCTTCATGCTCGATCCACACCCCAACCTCTGACTGCTCTGTCAAGAAATATTTGATGCAATCGCCCTGCACTCACCCACCCCTCGGGAGCTGATTTCCATCGCCCCAGCGGGCAGTCGTGATCCAACGTGGTCTTGGGTGCATAGGAGGGCTACGTACTGATGGTGCGCAGGCGATTCGCAGGTCGGTTCTGCTGTGTCCGAATCCAGCAGCATTTACGCCGGCCTCTGTGGAACCGTTCCACAAGAGCCCAAGGAGTCAGCAGGAGGAAGCAATACGGCGTGTGGAACGGTTCCACACGCTCAAGTCAATCACAATCCAGCCAAGAACTTGGTCACCAGATCCGCCAGATCTTTCAGCCGCTCCGATCCCATTGATCCTGGAGCAATGTTGACCACAGCGCCACCCTTAGCGGTCATGGAGACATCAGCACGCTTGCCGCCTTGATCGATCTTGATCGGCTCAGCAGGCATGCTCGCACCAGACTTCGCATCACTGGCGTTGATCAACTGCTCAAAAATGCTCCGCGCATTCATCTTGCCGCGGTGCTCTTTCAGCATGGCTGCGCGCGCCAACACCGCATCTGGATCAGCAGCAAAGACTGCAGCAAGAGGCTGGCCCCATCGGAACTGCAGATCCAATGGCGAAGAGAACGCCTCAATGATGGCCTGCGGCAGTTCAGCCAACGTCACAGCCTTGGCCAAGGCGCTGTGATCAACACCCAGTGCGCTGGCCAATGCCCGCTTGGACGGGAACAGTCCTGTGTCCAACGCTTTGAGGTACATGACCCCTTGCTCCCACGCAGTCAAATCCTTTCGAGCGCGGTTCTCCCTGTCCATCTCGATGAACAAGGTGCGGTCATCTACATCGGCCACGACGGCAAGTACGGGAAGACCTTCCAGCAGGCACGCCTCGTGGCGGCGATGGCCGAACACAATTTCGTATCTGGGCACGACCTCACCAGGCTGCACGGCGTTCATAGGAGAGCGCAGTGGTCTCACTTTGATCGCCTGAACATTCCCACCTGCCTGACGAATTTCCTCACGCAGTTGACCGAACTCCTCTCCACTGAAGTTCGCCTGGTGTCGATTTGCCCAGCGACTGCGAACAATCAACTTGGGATCGATGACTTGCGTCGAACTACCGCCAGTAGGTACTGCAGGCTCATCCCTTGCGGCCTCGGAGGGTGGGGTTGCAGCGGCAGCAAACGAAGGCAATCGCCCTACAGCCATGGCCAGACGCCGCTCTCGCTCAGCTTTCTGATCTGCTCCAAGTAGTCCTGAAGGCTTGACATTCATCTTTCTGGGTTCCATGGTTTCAGCCCTTCCTGCGAGCACGCGTGGAGTCCGGAACAACCGGGATCTGTTCCGCCAACTTGACATCAAAGAACCCGATCAGAGAGCGGGTCAGATCGATGATGGCTTTGGCTGCAGGAGAGTTGGGTTCGCGCTCCAGGATGGGACCGCTCTCGGCATCGCTGTAGAGCGACACCTGGCGGGCAAACGAGGCGTACCGAGGAATGATGCAAGGATCGATCATCCCAGGGTAGGCCGCACGCAAGATCTCCAGTGACGCTTGGCAGGTCGTCTGACGCGCATCGAATCCGTTGGCGACCAAGTGAACCGATGCCTTGAGATCAGGATAGGCACGGTTCAGTTCGTGAATATTGTGGGCCAGCACTTCCATCGCCTTGATCGATTGACCATCCAGCATGACCACAGCCAGCACGCGCTTGGCCGCGTACATCAACGCATTGCTGAGTTGAGAAGACCCGGGGGCCGAGTCAATCACGATCACATCGTAGGCAGACCACAACTCGACATAGGCTTTGAACAGCCGCTCGACCACGGCTTCTCGGTTCATCACCGTGGACAACCATGACTCGATGTTGGCCAGCGTGATGTCGCTTGCCAGGAGGTCGAGCATGCCGTCTGGATAAATCGGGCGAATGATCGTTTCGTCAAAGATGACGGGGTAGCCCTGCTCATGGTCGCGCAGGGCGTGGCCGATGTGCCGGATCTTTTCGGAGGTCCAGTCGATGCCGAACATGCTGGTCAACGACGCTTGAGGGTCTGCATCAATCATCAACACTCGGTGGCCCTGCATCGCCATGCAGGATGCAATGTTCGCTGCGATGGTGGTCTTGCCCACCCCACCCTTGGCCATCCGGCAGTAGATGATCGGCGGCATCAGGTCCATCGGGCGCCAGGGTTCCTCGTCGATGCCCATCATGCGCAGCCGTGCCTGGCGAATCTGCAGTGGGGTGTAGACGTTGTGATAGGACCCTTCACCTTTGGTCGGCGTCGGAAAGAACGCCCGGAATGACTGCGCTGAGCCGGCCCATCGGCTCAACTCCATGGCCAGCTTCAGCTTGATCGCGCCTCGCGGTGGCCCCATGCCGGGCAGGGTGGTCTCATCGGACAGTTCGGTCGTGTCATCAGACATATGTGGCTCCTTGCTTTGATGAAACATTTTTCATTCATCAAGAACAAAAAATAATGTTCAAGAGTAGAGCACACATGCGTGTTCTTGGGATCACGTCGTGTGGTGCGATGTGAGCCTGCTTGATGAAAAAAGAGTTCAATGTAGGCACTCCAGATGCCAGGCACGCCATTTTTCATGCTTCAGGCACCCATCTCACCTGGGAAAAAGCAGCCGTCAGACCGCTTCAGCCTCAAAACGGCTCACATTGCCAACCCCTCACGCGCACCAGATCACGTCGAATGACAAGCGTCCAACACGCTGAATACCCGGCGACTATCCATCAATCCTTCTCACAATCGCCCTCAATTCTTCTCACGTTTGGCCTCAAAACATCTCACAGATCCCCTCAATCCTTCTCACAATAGGCATCAATCCGTCTCACGTAAAACAGCGCAAGTCATTGTTTTTATTGGGTTTTTCCGAACGTCAAAGTATTCAAAAGTATTCAACTTCTTCAAATAACAACAACAGGAGGTTTGTTGTGAGTGAAAGTTCAATGAACTCACAATACCAAGTACATTGTGAAGATGACCAGGCCACAGCTCACAGAAGAACCCGACGTTGTCCGAAAGGCGAATCCGGCCATCGCGATCCGACCGACGGCGGGCAAGCTGACCATCGTGTCCAGACGCATCTACAACCTGTTGCTCTATCACGCACAGCAGCAGGGCATTGCCTGCGAGGAGTACAGCCTGCCGCTGTCCTATGTCGTCGGGCAGACCAGTTCGAGCGAGAACAACGCATCGATCAAGGCCAGGCTCCGGGAGATGGCATCGACGACGATCGAATGGAACTCGAACCCCACGGGCCAGCCCGAAGATCAGGAATGGAACATCGCGAGCCTGCTGGCTGCGAAGATCACGCCAGCCCGTCGGGGCAAGCCCATCACCCTGACCTGGTCGTATGCGCCGGGTGTGCGGCGCCAGTTGATCGAGCCCAAGCAGTACACCCGTCTGCTGCTGCAGATCAGCACGCAGCTCAGCCTGTACAGCGCAGCTGTTCTGCTGGAGATTGGCTTCCAGTACCTGACATCCCCCGGACAGCTCACGATGCGAGAGCCCGTGGATTGGTGGGCTGCTGTCCTGAAGGGGCAACCATTGAAGAAGCCTGTGGACTATCGATTTTTCAAGCGTGACACGCTGATGCCAGGGCTTCGGGAAGTCAATGAATCTCAATCCGAGTTCGAGCTGGAGATGCTGGAGCATCGCGTTGGCCGAAAAGTCCTTGATCTGCAGTTCCGAATTCACCGCAAGAAGCCTGCTTCGGGTTCAATGAACCGAAGCCACTCGATGCTGGATGGCATGGCCCCAGAAGCTGTGCCAGAGCCAGTCAACCTCGAATTGTTCGAGGTGCTCATCGGGATGGGGCTGCGTGATGTCGATGCTGACGCGCTGCTGGATTCGGAAGACCATGATCGGATCCAGAAGGCGGTCCAGTACACGAAAGCGCGTCAAGGCAAGGTCGATTCCCCTGCGGCTTACCTGCGCACAGCGATCAAGCACGGCTATGCGGACGCGGACGCACAGCGCGATGAAGAAAAGCCCGACGCCGCAGTCGATTCTGGACAGATATCCGAGGTCTCGACAGCCGCTCGGCTTGTCGCTGATCAGATGGCCCAGGAGGCCCTGCGGCGCGAATACGAGCGCAGCCTGATCGCCAAGGCCAGGCAGGAGTACGCCGCTTTGCCTGAAGCTGCACAAGTAGACCTTCGTAGCCAGTTCGGCAAGATGCTCAGCACCGCGCGAGATCTGCAGTCCTGGGAGCGCATCGGCATCACCTCGCCACCCCTGTCCGCACGGTTCTTCGGCTGGATCGCCCATCAGGGTGATCGGTGGGACATCAACGAAGAGCAGCTCCGCCGATGGGCCGAGCAGAAGACAACCTGAGCGCAAGACACTGACCCCCCATAAAAGGTACTAACGGTAAATTGATCTGTCAGTAATTTCGATCCGCGAGCAGCCGAATCACTTCCTCGCAAACGTTAGTGTCTTTTCCCTTTAGGGGATGTTTGTCGTTCGGCTGGGGATCCGTTCTTCTCAACGGCTACACCTTGGGGCACTTCTAGAAACCGACCCTGACCGCCGCCTGAGCCGCGCGCTGCGGCAAGATGCCGCCCCATGATCACGCCCCGCACCAAGCCATCGAGCTTCTTTCCTGAGGAGGCCGCGGACGACCTGTTCGTGGCGCAGCAGCGCAAGGCCAAGTTGGAGGGCTACGTGCAGACGCTGGCGGCGATGGCGGCTGCGGTGGACAAGGCTTGCCCTCGCGCTGACCGCAGCAAGGGCGGACGCCCGCCGTACCCGACCGAGGCGCTGGTGCACATGGTGTTCCTGCAGGGGCTGTACAACCTGTCGGACGAGCAGTGCGAGCACCAGGTGCTCGACCGGCTGAGCTTCCAGCGGTTCTGCCGACTGGACGGCGCGCTGAACATTCCGGACGCGCGCACGCTGTGGAGCTTCCGGCAGCGGCTGGCCGAAGGCGGGCTGGGAGGCCGGGCGATCTTCGATGCGTTGAGCCAGCAGTTGCAGCAGCACGGCTTCATCCCGAGGGGCGGGCAGATCGTGGACGCCAGCATCGTGCAGGCGCCGATCACGCAGGCCAACGCCCGGGAGTACGAGGCGCTGAACAAGGGAGAGGCTCCCGAGGGCTGGAGCACTTTGTGCGTACAGCTGACCTTGGACCGCCAACATCGGGTTTCGGAGTCCGCCGTCCTTAAGTCTCCGTTCCTGACCGACGGCACCCAGTCTGATCCCGCCATTCGCTCTGATGCGTTGAGTGGCTGTTGATGGGCTGAAAGCTTTCGTCTGGGCAGGTACCTTCGATGACGAGGCCCAGTGCGAGGACACGAGGCCGGCTGTTGCGGTGAGTATTCGATAGCGCATGTCGGCGGCCCTGCCTACCAGCAGACAACAATGTGGGGTGGGTGCATTGCATTGGGCGAGATCCCTCCCGCGTGATGGACCTCATCCCCGGCGAGGCAGGGCCCGCATGCCCCGCACAAGGTCGGCCGCCTGCGCCTTGACGTACACCGAGGTCACCCGCAGGTCCGAGTGCCCCAGCAGGCTCTGCAGCACCTGCGGCTGCATCTGCTTGATCGCCTCGTTGGCGAAGGTGTGGCGCAGCCAGTGCGTCGAGGCCCGCGTGAACTCGGCCGCTGGTGGCGCCCCTTCTCGCGTGGCCGCTGCGTTCGCGACGTCCCTGAAGAAACGCCGCAGCAGCCCGTAGATCGCCGAGCGCTCCAGCGCGCCGTACCGATCGGCCTGCGCAGGGTGCTCCCGGTCCACGAATGGCACCCCGCGCGCATCCAGATCCCGCCTCGGCGGCGGGCGCCTCAGGATCCCGATCAGGGGCCGCCACGCCTGCAGGTGTTCCGCTCGCAGGGCGTCCTGGAGCGCGTTGCCCATGGACCCCGCTGCCTCTGCCTCTTGGCCGCCCTTGGCCATGCGCTCACCCGCAGCCGTGGTCGGCCGGCTGTTGGGCACCTGCACCCGCTCCACGGCGTCCTCGAACCCCACCCCCGCAGCGTCCATGTCCGCGTGGTGCCGCTCCATCAGCGCCTTGATGTCGTCGAACACCATCACCGTGCGCAGCTTGCCGCCCTTGCCGATCACGTCCAGCAGCCACGCGGGCTCCCCGTCCACCAGCTCCTGCCGCAACCCCTTCATCCGGGTCGTCGCCAGCTCCGACAGCCGCAGCCCCGTCGTGCTCGCGAGTTCGAGCAGCAACTGCAGCCGCCGCCGTGCCGGCGTGTCCGGCCGCTCCCGCAGCACCGCCATCGCGAACGACCACTGCGCCTCGTTCAGCGACCGGCGCACGTCGATGCTGGGTTTCACCAGCCCCAGCGTGCGGCCCAGGCCGGACATCGCGTTGGCGCGCAGGTAACCCTTGTCGTGCATCGCCGCGAACAGCCCGCCGAGCACC
>JAAFKB010000091.1 GCA_013299055.1 Sphaerotilus sp. | reverse complement strand
CGGCGAGCCACCGTGGGACCAGGCACTGCTTTCAGCCGGGGTTTTCCCGCAAGATTGTTCGGAATAGCTGAACAATGTGGTCGTGGTCTGGTGCCTAGTTCTGCACGGGGGTGGCTCCTAGACTGACGCCATGCGCAGCCCAGGAGACACCCCCATGCAGCCCACCCACCACGAGACCCCGCCCCCTTACACCACCCGTTTCGGTTCGCTGGCGTCGTTCGAGAAAGGCGGCGTGCAAGCCATCGACGACGACGTGCGCCACTACGCCTTCTCGAACTGCTTCGACATCGCCAGCCGTGCCCGGCCTTACGAGAAAGTGGTGTTCGGCCAGAACCAGATCTACGTGCTGGAGACGCTGCGGGCCGAGGGCACCTCGCCTTGGTACACCTGCGCCCACGACGAGTTCGCGCTGGTGATGGACGGCGAGGTCGAGGTGCATCTGGTCAAGCTGGACACCGCGCAGTGCGTGGCCGACCCTGACCAGAACGGCGCGGTGGGCGTGCAGGGCGAGCCGATCGGCGCCCGGATGGGCTGGATGAAGCTCGGACGCGGTCACCAGGCACTCCTGCCGAAGCACACCGCCTACCAGTTCCGTGCGGCCCGGCCGGGTGTGCTGGTGCTGCAGACCTGCAAGGGTGCGCTGTCGATCGAGCGGTGGGCCGAGATCTGCCAGACCGCCTGAACCCTTGAACCTTTGCCGGAGTTCCCCATGCATGCACCCGCCGACCTCGCCCAGGTGATCGCCTCCCAGCCCGACACGACGATGGGCTACCAGTCGTTCGAGCTGGGCGGTTTCCGCTTTCGCCGCGACGAATACTTTGCCCACATCAACTGGACCACGCTCGACGGCCGCCCGCTGTCGCACACGATGGACATCGGCGGCTTCCTGCGGGCGCTGATGCGGGATGTGGCCTGGGGCTTCTTCTACGGCGGGGTCAACTTCGACCACGTCCTGGGCACCACCAACCACTACAAGACGGTCGATCTGTACTGCGGGCGCTACAACGCCACCATGAAGGCGGCGGGGGTGGACCGGCTGGAGAACTTCCCGACTGCGCAGATCGCGGCGACCTTCTCCGCGATGCTCGGCGACTGGACCAACGCCAGTTTCGACCCCTTCGCCGCGCCGCAGGAAACCGGCTCGCCCTACGGCCGCAAGAACGGCGACAACACGGCGGCGATCACCCGTGCCCGCGAGCTGGCCACGCGCTGCGTCGGCTTGAAGGACGACCTCAGCCTGCGCAGCGACGAGCGCGGCGCGCCGGTCAACCGCGCCTTCGCCGATGTCCCGCAGGCACAGCCCGAGCTGCACCCCGAACCCGGTTTCGAGCACGAGGTCCACGCCTTCAACCTGTTCGGCTTCCTCTCGCGCAGTCAGGTGACGTGGAACCCGAGCTTCACCAGCGTGGTCAAGCACAGCTACATGTGCCCGACCACCGAAGAGCACATCCTGCCGATCATCCACGCCAATGACCGGGTGGAATGGTTCTTCCAGATGACCGACGAGATCCACTGGGACTGCGCCGACAAGACCACCGGCAAGCCACTGGCCCGCGTGATCATGAAGGCCGGCGACATGGCCGCGATGCCGGCGTACTGCCGCCACCAGGGCTACAGCCCGAAGCGGTCGATGCTGCTGGTCTGGGAAAACGGCTCGCCCAGCTTGGTCTACGAGATCCAGCAGGGTGAATCGCCGGAAGTGCCGGTGCAGTTCTGAGCTGCGCTGACCCGACCCGACTCGACCCGACCCCCTCTCACGGAGATCCTTCCCCATGACGCTCGCGGACATCCAGGCCGCGGTGGGCCTGCGCACGCCCATCCGCCACCAGCTTTTCATCGATGGCCGCTTTGTCGATGCCCTCGACGGCCAGACGCTGGCCACGCTGAACCCGCACGACAACTCGGTGATCGCCGAGGTGGCGATGGCCGGCCCGGCCGACATCGACCTCGCCGTGCGGGCTGCCCAGCGGGCCTTCCCCGCCTGGAGCCGTCTGGCGGCGGCAGACCGTGGGCGCATCCTGCTGCGCCTGGCTGACCTGATCGAAGCCAACGCCGAGGAGCTGGCCCGACTGGAGTCGCTCGACACGGGGCATCCGCTGAAGGACAGCCTGGCGCTGGATGTGCCGCGCACGGCGGCCTGCTACCGCTATTTCGGGGGCATGGCCGACAAGTTCCAGGGCGACGTGGTGCCGGTCGAGGCGGGCTTCCTGAACTACGTGACCCGCGAGCCGGTCGGCGTGGTCGGGCAGGTGGTGCCGTGGAACTTCCCGCTGATGTTCACGAGCTGGAAGATGGCGCCCGCGCTGGCGGCCGGCAACTGCGTGGTGATGAAGCCGGCCGAGATCACGCCGCTGTCGAGCCTGAAGATCGCCGAGCTGATGCGCGAGGCGGGGATGCCCGACGGCGTCGTCAACATCGTGCCGGGCCTCGGCTCGGTGGCGGGCCAGTACATCGCCGAACACCCGGACATCGCCAAGATCGCCTTCACCGGCAGCACCGCCACCGGGCGGCGCATCGTGCAGGCCAGCGCCGGCAACCTGAAGAAGGTGCAGCTCGAACTCGGGGGCAAGGGCGCCAACATCGTCTTCGACGACGCCAACCTGACCGCCGCCGTCAACGGCAGCGCCTGGGCCATCTTCCACAACCAGGGCCAGGCCTGCATCGCCGGCAGCCGGCTGATGCTGCACGAGCGCATCGCCGACGAGTTCCTGGAACGCTTCGCCGCGCTGGCCCGCAGCATCCGGCTCGGCAACCCGATGGACCCGCAGACCGAGATGGGTCCGCTGACCAGCTTGCAGCACCGCGACCGCGTGCTGGGCTACGTGGACGTGGCCCGCGAGCAGGGCGGCGAGCTGCTCAGCGGCGGCCGGGCGCCCGGGGGTGACCTGGCGGCGGGTTGCTACGTCGAACCGACCATCGTGCGGGCACACAGCCACACCGACCGCATCGCGCAGGAAGAGGTCTTCGGCCCCTTCGTCACCGTGCTGACCTTCAAGGACGACACCGAGGCGCTGCAGATCGCCAACAGCACCGACTACGGCCTGGGCAGCGGCCTGTGGACGGGGCAGTTGAAGCGCGCCCACCAGTTCGCCCGCGAGCTGCACGCCGGCATGGTCTGGATCAACAGCTACAAGCGCGTGAACCCCGGCTCGCCGTTCGGCGGGGTCGGCCAGAGTGGCTACGGCCGCGAGATGGGCTTCGACGCCATGCGCGAGTACACCCAGGCCAAGAGCGTCTGGGTCAACGTCGATGCGCAGATCGCGCCCTGGTACCCGCGTGCCTGAGGACCGACCCATGCTGCCTTCCACGTCCATCGCATCCACCGCGTTTGTCTACACCAGCTCGCCGCAGCGAGTGGTGTTCGGTGCTGGCTGTCTGGCCCGGCTGCCCGAGGAAATCGAGCGCCTCGGGGTGCGCCGTGCCTTGGTGCTGTGTACGCCGGAGCAGCTTGCGATGGCCGAGCAGGTCGCCGCATTGCTGGGCGAGCGTTGCGCGGGGCTGTTTCCGCAGGCGGTGATGCATGTGCCGATCGAGACCGCCCGTGCAGCCCGTGCCGAAGCCGGCCGGCTCGGTGCGGACGGCGCGGTGGCGATCGGCGGTGGCTCGACCATCGGGCTGGGCAAGGCGATCGCGCTGGAGTCGGGCTTGCCGATCCTGGCGATCCCGACCACCTACGCCGGCAGCGAGATGACGCCGATCTGGGGCATTACCGAGGCGGGTGTGAAGAAGACCGGCCGGGATGCCCGCGTGCTGCCGCGCACCGTGCTCTACGACCCGGCGCTGAGCCTGACGCTGCCGCTGTCGCTCAGTGTCACCAGCGCGATGAACGCCATCGCCCACGCCGCCGAGGGCCTGTACGCCCACGACGGCAACCCGATCGTCACGCTGATGGCGCAGGAGGCGATCCGCGCCAGCGCCGCCGCCCTGCCGGCCCTGCAACGCGATGCACAAGACCTCGCCGCCCGCAGCGACGCGCTCTATGGCGCTTGGCTGGCCGGCAGCGTGCTCGGCGCGGTGGCGATGGGGCTGCACCACAAGCTCTGCCACACGCTCGGCGGCAGCTTCAACCTGCCGCACGCCGAGGTCCACACCGTGGTCCTGCCCCACGCGCTGGCCTACAACGCCGACGGCGCACCGGACGCGATGGCGCACATCGCCCGGAGCCTGCGCGCGGCCGGTCTCGACGTGGGGCCGGCGCCGCTGGACGCCGCGCTCGCCGTGCAGCGGCTGGCCCGCTACAGCGGCGCGCCCACCTCGCTGGCCGCCCTCGGCATGCCGGCGGACGGACTCGACCGCGCCGCCGATCTGGCCGTGCAGACCCCGTACCCGAACCCGCGTGTGCTGACCCGTGCGTCGATCCGCGCCTTGCTGCAGCGGGCTTTCGACGGCCACGCACCGCAGCCCTGACCCCCGCCGATCACCCCCAGGAGACAAGACGATGACCAGAACCCCGCCCCTGCCCCTGAACCGCCGCCATTTTGTCCAAGGCTCGGCCGCGCTGGCCGCTGCCGCCCTTGCACCAGCCGTGTGGGCGGCCGATGTCGTCAAGATCGGCTACGTCTCGCCGCAGACCGGCCCGCTCGCCCCGTTCGGCGAGGCCGACAAGTGGGTGATCGAGCAGATGAAGCTGGCGTTCAAGGACGGCCTGCTCATCGGCGGCAAGAAGCACGCGGTGCAGATCATCCTGAAGGACAGCCAGTCGAACCCGAACCGGGCCGGCGAAGTCGCCAACGACCTGATCCTGAAGGACAAGGTGGCCCTCATCCTCACCGCCGGCACGCCCGAGACCGCCAACCCGGTCAGCGATGCCTGCGAACTCAACGAGGTGCCCAGCATCAGCTCGGTCGTGCCGTGGCAGCCGTGGTTCTTTGGCCGCAAGGGCGATCCGGCCAAGGGTTTTGGCTGGACCCACCACCTGTTCTGGGGCCTGGAGGATGTCATCGCCAACTTCACGAACGGCTGGAAGGGCGTGGCCACGAACAAGAAGGTCGGCGGCCTGTTCCCCAACGACGGCGACGGCAACGCCTGGGGCGACAAGGAACTCGGTTTCCCGAAGCCGCTGGCCGCGCAGGGCTACAGCCTGACCGATCCGGGCCGCTTCCAGAACGGCACGCAGGACTTCTCGGCCCAGATCGCCGCGTTCAAGAAGGACGGCGTGGAGATCGTCACCGGCGTGGTCATCCCGCCGGACGCCAAGACCTTCCTGACGCAGGCCCGCCAGCAGGGTTTCAAGCCGAAGGTGATCACGCTGGGCAAGGCGCTGCTGTTCCCCGGCGCGATCGAGGCGCTGGGCGACCTGGGCCACGGCCTGACCACGGAAGTCTGGTGGACCCCGTCGCACCCGTTCAGCTCCAGCCTGACGAAGCAGAGCGCCAAGGCCCTGGCCGACGCCTACGAGGCCGGCACGAAGAAGCAGTGGACCCAGCCGATCGGCTTCGCCCACGCGCTGTTCGAGGTCGCGGCCGACGCGCTCAAGCGCAGCAAGTCGCTCCAGCCCGCCGACGTGCGCGACGCCATCGCGGCCAGCCAGCTCTCGACGGTGGTCGGCCCGGTCAAGTGGGGTGGTCCCGGCCCGTTCAAGAACGTCAGCAAGACGCCGCTGGTGCTCGGCCAGTGGGTCAAGGCGCCGGCCGGTTCGAAGCACAAGGTGGAGCTGGTGGTCGTCAACAACGAGGCCAGCCCGAACATCCCGGCCGGCGGCAAGATCGCCCCGCTGTAAGCCGCCAGGCCGCTGCCATGCCACTGCTCGTCCTGCACCAGGTCTGCAAGTCCTACGGCGCGCTCAAGGTCACCGATGGCATCTCGCTGTCGGTCGAAGCCGGGCAGACGCTGGGCATCCTCGGCCCGAACGGCGCGGGCAAGACCACGCTGTTCAACCTGATCTCGGGCGATGCGGGACTCGACAGCGGCCGGATCGAGTACGAGGGCCGCGACATCTCCCGGCTCAAGCCCCACCAGCGTTGCCGCGCCGGCATCGGCCGCAGCTACCAGGTGCCGCAGCCCTTCGGCCACATGACGGTGTTCGAGAACCTGGTCACCGCCGCCGTCTTCGGCGCGGGGCTGACCGAACGCGCCGCGTGGGCGCGTGCCGCCGAGGTGCTGGCGCAGACGGGCTTGACGCCGCACGCCAATCGACTGGCCGGCAGCCTGACCTTGCTCAACCGCAAGCGGCTGGAGCTGGCCCGTGCGCTGGCGACGAACCCGAAGCTGCTGCTGCTCGACGAGATCGCCGGGGGCCTGACCGAGCACGAGGCCCGCGCGCTGGTCGAGGAGCTGGCGCGCATCAAGGCGCAGGGCGTGACGATGGTGTGGATCGAGCATGTGGTCCATGCGCTGCTGGCGGTCGCCGACCGGCTGCTGGTCATCAACTTCGGCCGCACGCTGGCGGACGGGCCACCACAGCAGGTGATGGCCGACCCCGAGGTGCGGCGGGTCTACATGGGGATCGAGACATGACGGCGCCTTTGCTCGAAACACGGGGACTGACCGCGTCCTATGGCGACGCGCAGGCGCTGTTCTGCATCGACTTTCACCTGCGGGCGGGTGAGGTGGTGGCGGTGATCGGGGCCAACGGGGCGGGCAAGAGCACCTTCCTGAAGGCGCTGACCGGGCTGGTGCGGGTCGATCCCGAGCGGGTGCGCCACCGTGGCGAGTCCATCGGCGGCCGGGCGCCGGGCGAGATCGTGCGCCGGGGCATCGCGATGGTGCCGGAAGGCCGGCGCTTGTTCCCCAGCCTGTCGGTCGAGGAAAACCTGTTGATGGGCGCCAATGCCCGCCGGCCCGGTGCCTGGACGCTGGCGCGGGTCTACGCGATGTTCCCGATCCTGGCCGAGAAGCGCCGCCATCCGGGCACGGCGCTGTCGGGCGGGCAGCAGCAGATGGTCGCCATCGGCCGGGCGCTGATGAGCAACCCGCAGGTGCTGCTGTGCGATGAACTCTCGCTGGGCTTGGCGCCGATCGTCATCAAGGAAATCTACGACGCGCTGCCCAAGCTGGTGGCCGAGTGCTTGAGCGTCGTCGTGGTCGAGCAGGATGTCGGCGTGGCGCAGCGGGTGTCCGACCGGATCTATTGTTTCCAGGAGGGCCGTGTCTCGCTCGAAGGGGCCAGCGACACGCTGAGCCGAGCGCAGATCTCGGCCGCCTATTTCGGGATCTGAGCCATGCAAGTCCTCGACATCCTGATTCAAGGCGCACTGCTCGGTGGCCTGTACGCGCTGTTTGCACTCGGCCAGTCGCTGATGTTCGGTGTGATGCGGCTGACGAACACCGCGCAGGGCGATTTCATCGTGCTGGGGGCGTTCGGCGCGATTGCGTTGGCCACGCCGCTGGCCGGGGCGACGGGCTGGTCGGCGGCGGCGGCGAGTGCGCTCGCGGCGGTGATCCTGCTGCCGCTGGCGTTCGGCGCTGGCTACCTGCTGCAGCGGCAGGTGCTCAACACCACGCTGGCCAGCGGTGCCCGCAGCGATCCACTGCCGTCGCTGGTCGTCACCTTCGGGCTGGCCATCGTGATCCAGAACGGCCTGCTGGAGCTGTTCTCGGCCGACCCGCGTTCGCTCGACGCCGGGGCGCTGGCGACACACAGCGTGGCGCTGCTCGGCGGCAGCGCGGTGGGCAGCCTGCCCTTGCTGATCCTGGGCGTCGCGGTGGCGGCCACGGCCGGGCTGCAGGCGCTGTTCGACCGCACCGCGCTGGGCCGCTCGTTCCGCGCCGTCTCGGACGACCGCGAGATTGCCGAGCTGATGGGGCTGGATGCGCGCCACGTCTACGCGCTCGCCACCGCCATCGCCTTCGTGCTGATCGCGCTGGCCGGTGTCCTGCAGGCAATGCGCACCACCGTGTCGCCGTCGGACGGGCCGCTGCTGCTGCTGTTCGCCTTCGAGGCCGTGATCATCGGTGGCATGGGTTCCTTCTGGGGCACGCTGGTCGGGGCGCTCGTGCTCGGGTTGACGCAGCAGATCGGTTTCCGGCTCGATCCGGGCTGGGGGATCTGGTGTGGCCACCTGGTGTTTCTCGCCGTGCTGGTCGTGCGCCCGCAAGGTCTTTTCCCCAAGACACGAGGCTGAGTCCATGCCCACCGTTCCACCGTTTCCGGTCGAAGTCCTCCGCAGCACACGCGCCAGCCAGACCGCCCTGGGCATCGGCGTGGCCCTGACCGTGGTCGCCGCCTCGCTGCCGTTCTGGGGCGAGTCGAGCTGGATGCGCGAGTTCGTCGAGATCGCCTGCTACTTCCTGTTCGCGCTGATGTGGAACCTGCTGGCGGGCTACGGCGGCATGGTCTCGATCGGGCAGCAGGCGTATTTCGGGCTGGGCGGCTACGGGATGCTGATGCTGGCCAACCTCGCCGGGGTCAACGTCTTCCTGGCCATTCCGCTCGGGGCGCTGATCGCCGGACTGGTGGCGGTCCCGGTCTCGCGCATCGCGTTCCGGCTCCAGGGCGGGTACTTCGCGATTGGCACCTGGGTGATTTCCGAGGTGATGCGGCTGGGGTTTGCCAACCTGTCCGTGGTCGGCGGCGGCTCGGGCACCAGCCTGACCGCCCTGCGCGGCATCCCCAAGTCCACCCGCGAGAGCCTGACGTTCTGGATGGCGCTGGCCTGCGTGGTGCTGGCCTTGGCCGGGGTCTACCTGTTCCTGCGCAGCCGCCAGGGGTTGGCGCTGCAGGCCATCCGCGACAACGAGATGGCCGCCGAAAGCCAGGGCATCGCGGTGGACCGGATGAAGCTGGCGGTCTACGTGGTGGCCTCGACCGGGGCGGCGCTGGCCGGGGCGCTGTACTTCGTCGGCAACCTGCGCATCAGCCCGGACGCGGCCTTCAGCGTCAACTGGAGCGCCTTCGCGATCTTCATGGTGGTCATCGGCGGCATCGGGCGCATCGAGGGACCGCTGATCGGCGCGCTGGTGTTCTGGGCGCTCAACAAGGCGTTCAGCGACTGGGGGAGCTGGTACCTGCTCGGACTGGGGTTGCTGGCCATCGTGATGACGCTGCGCTTCCGGCAGGGGCTGGCCGGCTGGCTGCACGAACGCTGGGGCCTGAGCCTGTTTCCCACCCGCCGCACGCTGAAACTCTGACACCGCCAAGGACCACCCACCATGCGCAACATCGACGCACAGACCATCACCCCTGCCTTCCTGCAGCGCATCGCCGGTTGCGGCGACCCGCGCCTGAAGCAGGTGCTCGGGGCGCTGGTCACCCACCTGCACGACTTCGCCCGCGAGGTGCAACTGACCGAGGCCGAGTGGATGGCCGGCATCGAGTTCCTGACCACCACGGGTCAGAAATGCTCGGGCACGCGCCAGGAGTTCATCCTGCTGTCGGACGTGCTCGGGCTGTCGATGCTGCTGGTCGCGCAGCACCACGACAAGCCGGCCGGCTGCACCGAGGCCACCGTGTTCGGGCCGTTCCACACCGACGATGCGCCGCACCTGCCCGACGGCGCCGACCTGCGGGGCGGGGCGCCGGGCACGCC
This sequence comes from Sphaerotilus sp., assembly GCA_013299055.1. Classification (GTDB taxonomy): domain Bacteria; phylum Pseudomonadota; class Gammaproteobacteria; order Burkholderiales; family Burkholderiaceae_C; genus Sphaerotilus. The sequence continues at coordinate 2,752 of JAAFKB010000091.1, read as the reverse complement.
GCTGGACGTGGCGATCGAGGTGCGTTCGCTGGACGGGCGGGCGCTGGCCGACGCCGAGGTGGACGTGTGGGAGGCCGACGCCGACGGCTTCTACGACGTGCAGCACGCGGACCTGGACCACCGGCGGGCGCGTGGCGTGCTGCGCACCGACGCCGAGGGCCGCGCACGCTTCACGGCGCTGCTGCCGACGCCCTATCCCGTGCCGACGGACGGGCCGGTCGGTCAGGTGCTGGTGGCCTGCGGGCGCCATCCGTGGCGGCCGGCGCACCTGCATTTCCTGATCCGCGCGGCCGGCCATGAAACGCTGGTGACGCACATCTTCCGCGAGGGGTCGGACTACCTCGACAGCGATGTCGTCTTCGGGGTGCGCAGTTCGCTGGTCGCCGAGATGCCGGAGGTCGCGCCGGGCCGCCACCAACTGCGCCAGACCTTCGTGCTGAACCCGGTGATGGCCGGCGCCACGCCATGACCCGCATCTGCCACACCGTCCTGTGGACGCTGCACGACTCGGCGCGAGCGGGCGACTTCCGGGCCGAGCTGCTGCGCTGCCGGGCGCTGGTGCCGGGGCTGCGCCGCTTCGATGTGGGGGTGCGCGGCGCGGGATTGCCGGCCAGCGTCGATGTGGCGCTGGTCGCGTGGTTCGACGACGCGGCGGCGCTGGCGGCCTACCAGGACCATCCCACCCACCAGGCCGTCAGCGAACGGATTGCCCCCTGGCGCCGAGAGCGCCACATCCTCGATTTCGAACTGGAGCACTGACGTGATCAACAAGATCGCCGCCACGGTGGCCGAGGCGCTGGCCGGCACGCCGGATGGCGCCACCGTCCTGATCGGGGGCTTCGGCACCGCCGGCATTCCGAACGAACTCATCGACGGCCTGATCGCGCAAGGTGCCCGCGACCTGACCCTCGTCAACAACAACGCCGGCAACGGTGACACCGGACTGGCCGCGCTCCTGAAGACCGGGCGGGTGCGCAAGGTCATCTGCAGCTTTCCGCGCCAGGCCGATTCCTTCGTCTTCGACGCGCTGTACCGCAGCGGCCAGATCGAGCTGGAGCTGGTGCCGCAGGGCAACCTGGCCGAGCGGCTGCGGGCGGCGGGCGCAGGCATCGGCGCCTTCTTCACGCCGACCGGCTACGGCACCGAGCTGGCCCGCTGTCCAGACGGTTCGCCGAAGGAAACCCGTGTCATCAATGGCAAGTCCTATGTGCTGGAACTCCCGATCCACGGCGACGTGGCGCTGATCAAGGCCGAGCGCGGCGACCGCTGGGGCAACCTCGTCTACCGCAAGGCGGCGCGCAACTTCGGCCCCGTCATGGCCACCGCCGCCCGGCGCACGATTGCCACCGTCCACGAGATCGCCGAGCTGGGCAGCCTCGACCCCGAATCCATCGTCACCCCGGGCATCCACGTCACCCGGCTCGTCAAGGTAGACCGTGTGGCCACACAGGCCGGCGGTTTCAGGTCAATCGTCTGAGAGCGTCCTTCCATGAGCCACTACCAACGCCGCGACAAGGTCGCACTGGCCCGACGTGTCGCGCAGGACATCCCGGATGGCGCGTATGTGAACCTGGGCATTGGCATGCCGACACAGGTGGCCAATCACCTGCCCGAGGGCATCGAGGTGATCCTGCACAGCGAGAACGGACTCCTCGGCATGGGGCCGGCGCCCGCTGCGGGTCACGAGGACTACGACCTCATCAACGCCGGCAAGCAGCCCGTCACGCTGCAGCCGGGTGGTGCGTATTTCCACCACGCCGACAGCTTCGCGATGATGCGCGGCGGGCACCTGGACATCTGCGTGCTCGGGGCGTTCCAGGTGTCGGCGACCGGCGACCTGGCCAACTGGAGCACGGGCGAGCCGGGGTCGATTCCGGCCGTCGGCGGGGCGATGGACCTGGCGATCGGTGCCAAGCAGACCTGGGTCATGATGGACCTGCTGACGCGCCAGGGGCAAAGCAAGGTGGTCAGCGCCTGCACCTACCCGCTGACCGGCATCGGCTGCGTCAAGCGCATCTACACCGATCTGGCCACCCTCGAATGCACCCCCCGGGGTCTGCGGCTCATCGACAAGGTCGAGGGGCTGCAGGCCGCCGAGTTGGAGCGGCTGGTGGGGTTGCCGATTCTGGACGCCCTCACTGGCAACTGAAGCTGGCCGCCGTGTCGAGGCTGCCGCTGCGCGAGGGGCTGGACCGTGGCCTGCTGCGCTGACCCTTTCCCGGCCGTGCGGGGGGGCATGGTCCGCAGCCGGCTGTCAGTAGTGCGGCGGCAACTCGTCGCGCAGGCTGCGGAACGCCGGCACACCGCTGTCGGCCGTGCCCTGCTGCCGCAACGCGCGCACCTCGCGGGCAAGTGCGTCGAGTTGCTGCTGCTGGCGGATGATGATCTGGTTGAGCTGATCGACCAGGTCTTCGGTGAAGCTGGCCTTGATTTCCAGGTCGATCAGGCGCTGGTCGAAGAGGTGATCGACGTGGGGTGCGAAGCGATGGGAGGGCGGATGTTCCATGGCGCCATTGGACGCGATCCAGAGGGCGTATTCTTCAAGACCCTCCCGTTCAATCTCCATCCGAGCCTGCCCGATGAGCCTTTACGCTGTGACTCCCGAACCCCAGGTGACCGTTCCGGTCGCCGGCCGCGACACGCTGTTTCCGGTGCGCCGCCTCTACTGCGTCGGCCGCAACTACGCCGCCCACGCCCGCGAGATGGGCTTCGACCCCGACCGCGAGCCGCCGTTCTTCTTCTGCAAGCCCGA
>JAAFKB010000090.1 GCA_013299055.1 Sphaerotilus sp. | reverse complement strand
GGCGTTACACCCGCGCAGGACGCGCAGGACGACGCAACGGCTTCATCTCCTTCATCAGCGGCGTGTCCATGCTGGGCATCGCGCTCGGCGTGGCGGCGCTGATCATCGTGCTCAGCGTGATGAACGGATTCCAGAAGGAAGTCCGCGACCGCATGCTCAGCGTGATCGCCCACGTCGAACTCTTCGACACCACCGGCAACGGCCTCGACCGCTGGCAGACGCTGGCCGAGGCGGCATCGAAGCACCCGCAGGTCGCCGCCGCTGCGCCGTTCGTCGCCGCGCAGGCGCTGCTGGCGCGCGGCGAGGACATGCACGGCGTGATGGTGCGCGGCATCTCCCCGGCCGAGGAAGCCACGGTCACGCCGCTGGCCGCGCAGCTCCAGGACACCGTGCTGACCAAGCTGCAGCCCGGTGCCTGGGGCGTGGTCCTCGGGGCGCAACTGGCCCGCTCGATGGGCGTGGTCGAAGGCGATTCGGTCACGCTGGTCACGCCGAGCGGCCAGACCACGCCGGCCGGTGTCGTGCCGCGCCTGAAGCAGATGACGGTGGTCGGAGTGTTCAACGCCGGCCATTACGAATACGACAACGGACTCGCGCTGATGCACATCGACGACGCCGCCCGCCTGTTCCGCACGGGCGGGCCGCAGGGCGTGCAGTTGCGCCTGAAGGACCAGCAGTTGGCCCGCCAGGTCTCTGCCGAGCTGACCACCGCGCTCGGCCCGCAGGTGCAGGTGCGCGACTGGACCCGCACCAACGCCGCCTGGTACGACGCGGTGCAGATCGAGAAACGCATGATGTTCATCATCCTGACGCTGATCGTGGCGGTGGCGGCGTTCAACCTCGTCTCGACACTGGTCATGACCGTGACCGACAAGCAGGCCGACATCGCCATCCTGCGCACGCTGGGAGCGAGTCCACGATCGGTCATGGGGATCTTCATGGTGCAGGGTGCTGCGTCCGGGGTGATGGGCACGCTGGCCGGGCTGGCGCTGGGGCTGCTGATCGCGTTCAACGTCGGGGTGATCGTGCCGGCGCTGGAGAGCCTGTTCAACGCGAGCTTCCTGCCGAGCAGCGTCTACCTGATCTCGCGCATGCCGAGCGACCCGCAAGCCAGCGACATCGTGCCGATCGGCGTGATCTCGCTGGTGCTGGCGTTTGTCGCCACGCTGTATCCGAGCTGGCGCGCCAGCCGTGTCAACCCGGCGGAGGCGCTGCGCTATGAGTGACGAATCGACGGTGAACGTGATCCTGCAGGCGACCGGGCTGACCCGGCGATTCCATGAAGGCGGCCGGAACGGGCTGGACGTGACGGTGTTGCACGGTGTCGACCTGGCAATCCGGCGCGGCGAGACGGTGGCCATCGTCGGCGCGTCCGGCTCGGGCAAGAGCACGCTGCTGCACTTGCTGGGCGGGCTCGATGCCCCGGACGCCGGCCGCGTTGTGCTGGCCGGGCGCGACCTGTCCACGATGAACGCGACCGAGCAAGGCCGCTGGCGCAACCAGCACCTCGGCTTCGTCTACCAGTTCCACCACCTGCTGCCCGAGTTCACGGCGATCGACAACGTGGCGATGCCGCTCTTGATGCGCCGCCAGCCGATCGCGCAGGCCCGCGAGCGGGCGGCGCAGCAGTTGAGGCAGATGGGCCTGGGCGAGCGGCTGGAGCACCGGCCGGGCGAACTCTCCGGCGGCGAGCGCCAGCGCGTGGCGATCGCGCGGGCGCTGGTGACGGATCCGGCATGTGTCTTGGCTGACGAGCCGACCGGCAACCTTGACCGCGAAACGGCCGGCGGGGTGTTCGCGCAGATGCTGGCGCTGGCCCGCGAGCGCGGCACGGCGTTTGTGCTGGTCACGCACGATCCGGAGCTGGCCGGGCGGTGCGATCGGACATTGCGGATCGACAAAGGGCGGATCGTCTGAGCATGCACTTCGCGGATGCAGTGGCCCGGACCTTGATCTGTACATGATTTCATTTCCGCCTTCTCGGCGGTGAACCTTGATGCGCCGCCAGCCGATCGCGCAGGCGCCTTCTCAACCGCCTTCTCGGCGGTGAACGCGCAGAGCGTGGCAATGGGCTTGCGGCAGATCTTCTCAACCGCCTTCTCGGCGGTGAACGTCAACGTCGAGATCAGCGACGAACTGCGCGACTTCTCAACCGCCTTCTCGGCGGTGAACGTGAAAGTGGCCGTACCAGCGCCCTCGTTGACCTTCTCAACCGCCTTCTCGGCGGTGAACATCAGCTCAGGCGCTGCGCGTCCATCCCCTCACTTCTCAACCGCCTTCTCGGCGGTGAACGGCGGCGAGGGTGCTGGACCCGGGCGCGTCATCTTCTCAACCGCCTTCTCGGCGGTGAACGCGATGCTCGAAGAGCTGGGCATCCCCGAGGCCTTCTCAACCGCCTTCTCGGCGGTGAACGTGCGGCCCTGGCGTTCGTAGTCGGCCAGCATCTTCTCAACCGCCTTCTCGGCGGTGAACCTGCTGTCCTTCGGGTAGATCTTCCCGTCCCACTTCTCAACCGCCTTCTCGGCGGTGAACGCAGACTGCGAGGCATCGCTTGCAGCGGTGACCTTCTCAACCGCCTTCTCGGCGGTGAACTCAGGGGGCAGAATCAGCCGGTCGCAACTTCACTTCTCAACCGCCTTCTCGGCGGTGAACGGCTGCGTCGGACGAGCCATCCATCCTGATGCCTTCTCAACCGCCTTCTCGGCGGTGAACTCCACGCGGCGGATGATCCGGCCCGGCGTCAGCTTCTCAACCGCCTTCTCGGCGGTGAACCACCCTGCGCGGCGGCGGTAGCGGCACCAGTCCTTCTCAACCGCCTTCTCGGCGGTGAACGCGTTGGCCTTGGCGATCGTGCGATCGCGCCACTTCTCAACCGCCTTCTCGGCGGTGAACGGTGATCAGCTCGACGACGCGCTTTTCACGGTCTTCTCAACCGCCTTCTCGGCGGTGAACCGTAGCGCCGCAACTGGCGACGCCACCAGCGCCTTCTCAACCGCCTTCTCGGCGGTGAACGAGGCTGCGTTCATTTCCCGCTCCCATCGGCCCTTCTCAACCGCCTTCTCGGCGGTGAACGCTTGCTCGCCGTGCTGCAGCCAGACCGACACCTTCTCAACCGCCTTCTCGGCGGTGAACGAGGGATCGTCCCCCCTGTACCTCACGGACTCCTTCTCAACCGCCTTCTCGGCGGTGAACGCGCTGGTCAGCTCGTCCACGCAGACCCTCACCTTCTCAACCGCCTTCTCGGCGGTGAACGTGCGGGAGCACCTGGACCAGTTGTTCGCGGACTTCTCAACCGCCTTCTCGGCGGTGAACGGGCAGGCCGGGCGCGAGCTGATGCAGCAGATCTTCTCAACCGCCTTCTCGGCGGTGAACCGTGCGGCCAGCCACTCGGGCGACCCCTGTGGCTTCTCAACCGCCTTCTCGGCGGTGAACGCTGGCCGGGCTGATCCCGCCGTCGGCGTCCTCTTCTCAACCGCCTTCTCGGCGGTGAACCTCAAGAACGCGCTGTTCGTCGGCACGCCATCCTTCTCAACCGCCTTCTCGGCGGTGAACTGGCGAGTCCGCCAACGTGAACCTGACGACCGCTTCTCAACCGCCTTCTCGGCGGTGAACGGGTAGACGGTCTCGACCGTGACCGACGAGGTCTTCTCAACCGCCTTCTCGGCGGTGAACCTGTGGCTGGGCATCCTGGTAACCGTCTGGGTCTTCTCAACCGCCTTCTCGGCGGTGAACTGAACACACTTTCGGATTTTAAAAGAGCAATCAACGACTTACGCCATCTCGGCGCAAAAAAGTTCGTTCAACGGAAACCGCGCCAAGTCCTTGTCAGGATTGACTTTTTTCGCAAAGAGCTTCCACGATCCTGAACATCTCGTCGAGCACCTCGTCGTCTTGAAGTGTCTCGATCAGCCCTTGCCGGAACTCGGTCTGTCCGATCCCGGCCGAGCCGCAGGAAAAGGCGTGCGGCATGACGTAGGCGTCTTTGATGAGGTCCGCGATGTCGAAGACCAATGCCCCACGCCGTGTCTTGCCGTGCAGCAGGGGCAGCGAAAAACTGATGCCCAGCCCATTCAGCGTGACCGCCGCGAAGCCATACGCGATGTAGTTGCCATGGTCGAGAAAACCGTTGACACGGTCGGCTTTTGACTCCTTGGCGCCTTTGCCTTCCTCGCGGGTGAACTCGCTCAGCCGATAGGCTTGCGCCAGCGCCCGGTACAAAGCCTTGGCGAAAGCCGCTTCACCTAGCAACAGATCCTGACCACTCGCTGCCTGAGCAATGACCGTCTCGAAGGTGGCCAGCGCCGCTTCCGGCAGATCGACACCTTTGCGCAACAGCTCGGCATCGCGCTTCCATCGCTTACGGATGATGTCCATCCGCGCACGCATCAGTTGCTTCCCCAGATCCAGCCGCCTCGCCTCGTCGAACCATGCCCGCACCCACGCTTGCATGTACTGCGTCGGCCGGTATTCGCTCTGCGGCGTCATGAACGCAACATCGACCATGCCGAACAGAGGTGAGCCTCCTGAGCCACAGAACCCCACGATCACGTTCGATTCCGCCAGCTTGCGCGCCGCCGCATCGGTGATCGATGTGCCTTTGCCGAGCAGCAAGAACGCGGTGTTCTTCTCCGGAATGTTGAAGAACCGCTCGATCTCGTCGCCACGCTCGGTCAGGTAGACCACACGGTCATCCTTCTGCAGCACACGCGCATGTTCCAGATAGAACACATTCGCCCGCTTCGACAGCATCACGGCACGCGGCCGTGGGGCTTGGGGTCCGGTTTTCATCAGCCCGCCTCCTCACGCTGGCAGCATCGGGAGACTGAACGGCACGCTGCTCCTCGCCAGCCCGTAGCCGTCCGGTGCGCAGGGCAGGGTGTTCGGCGCTCCTTCCAGCACACAGATCCGCAGCCCGAAACTCTGCTCGGTCGAGGCGCTGTGCACCAGCAGGTAGGGCAGTCCCTGCGCCTCGGCGAACGCGATGCGCCGCTGCCGGCACGGGGCACCCTCCTTGCGGTCAGCACGCCGGGTCGGGATGCGGTAGCGGCGGTATTGCAACCACGGGCCGTCGAAGTCCTCGGGCACGCGCTTCGGATAACCGACGACGGCGTAATCCCGGACCAGAGGCGAGTCCTGCAGCGCCTCGGCCAGGCCATCGAGTTCCTCCCGCGTGTCGGCAAACACGCGCAACACCGCCATGAAGCCCCGCCCGTCTGGCAGCGCCAGCGCGAAACGGCCCGGGTGTGCCCGCATGTGGCGATGCACAGCCCCGAACACCAGCCCGGAGGCCCGTGGATCGACGCCCGGCGCACGCGCATCGCCGCCGGACGGCAGGATGCGCAGGTCCACATAGACACGCGGGTTCATTTGCTCTTGCCCCCCGAATACACACCACCCCGGATCAGGCAGGCCAGCATGAACATGCCGTCCGCACTGGCCGGATCGACTTCGTTCAGGCGCCCCATCAGCCGGAAGGCGGACGAGGCGGAGTTGACCGGGCGATAGAACGACTGGGCTTCGAGGCTCGCACCGTTCGGTTCGATGGCGATCGGGCGGCGCACCTCGTCGAAGCTCGGATACCAGGTGTCGAAGGTGCGCAGCGCGTTGGCGACCTTCTGGTCACGCAGCGCCGCCTGACCCATCTGGCGCACGCCGCTGTCTCCCTTGGGTTGCGCCACGCCGAGGCAATACAGCGAGCGAGCGAAGCCCTTGGACTTCTCTTCCAGGTAGTTCTGACTCGGGTAGACCTCGAACGAGCCGCCGAAACCCATCTCGACCCGCGCCTCGATCTCGATGCCGGTGTGGTTGACCCCCTGCAGGCCGGCCAACAGCGCCTTGGCCAGTGCCTCCTCGTCGGCGCTGTAGCCATCGAACCGGTTCAACGGAATGCCGAGCGCATCGAAACGCAGCGGCTCCGCATCGCCCACCGTGGCGCTCACCGTGACCTTGGCGGCCACCATGCGGTTACGCCACAGCCAGCGCCCGTTGGCGAGGTTGCGTGCATAGCGCCGCGCGACTTCGTGCAACCCGGCCGCGTCGCCATCGCGGGCGCGGGCCATGAACCCCACGATGCTCTCGCGCAGTGCGTCGGCGTCTTCCTTGCTGTCCTTTTCGCCAGTGGCAACGAACAGCGGCATGTCGCCCAGCGCAGCGAACCGGATCCCGAAGCGCACGATCAACGCGACTGCTGCCGGGTCCGCTTTGGCGGAGTCCGTGACCTGGATGTTGCTGACTTCGCGGCGTTTGGTGGTGCCTGCCGTGCTGTCCTTGCCGTCCATGTCCACGTTCTGCGTGCCGCGGATGCCGTGGCGGATGACGGGCAAGGGCCGGACACTGCCGTCGTCCAGTTCACTGAACATGGTGGCGTCGCCGACGACGATGCCGCGTGTGATGGCGACGACGCCGGGCAGTTTCTTGAACGTGACAGCAGCGGCTGCCGTGGTGGTGGTGGCGCTCATGGTCAGGATTCCCCTTGGTTGATCTGTCGGACAGCTTGGTTGAGATCGTGGTCAAGCAGGCGCTCGTCCTGCGTCACGAGAAACACGTCGTCGGCACTCCAGCCGTGGCGCCACCAGGGCACCGGGCCGGCGTGCTGGCGCTGGGAGACGAACTGCACGAGGCCGATCAGCGGTTCGGCGAAGGCATGTTCGTGATCGCCGCGCACACCTGCCCGGTGCGCTGGCGCCGTGGTCATCGCATAGCCAAGCACGGCGGGTGCGAGCCAGGACATGCGGGTCAGCGCGGGCGCGGCGGATTCGGCGGGCACCGGTGCGGACTCGTCTGCACTGGGCCAGTCAGCCATCGGGCTGAAGTCGTCTTCGTCGTCGTCGTCCAGGTCGATGTCGGCGGCGCTGATGGGTGCGGGCTCGGCTTCGGTGGAGGAGGTCGAGGCGGTGCCATCGGCTGTGCTGGCGGTGGTGGCCGATGCTGGGCGATGGGCCAATGCCGTCAGGAGGCTGTCGAGCGGCTGCGCCGGATCGACCAGATCAGAGCGCTCGACCAGCCAGTAACCGCCGCCGGGCAGCGCCTTGAGCAGATCGGCTTCGTCGTCGAACACCTGCAACTCGCCGAAATGGCGCACTGTCCCGCCTGCCACACGGGCGAATCGCAGGAAGCGCGCCACGTCATCCGGCCGCACCGGCTGCGCAAACCGACAGACCAGGCTCGCGGTCATGTGCGCGGAGACCGTGGGCTGCAGTGACAGCGCGTGCTTGTTCTTGCTCGAATAGTCGCTGTCGTCGATGAAGACGGCGCCCCGTCGCTGCTGCGGCTGAAAGCGCCCGTAGGCGTCGTCGCCGGCACCGAGCAACTGCGCGGTGTGGTGCAGCCAGGCGATGGCGTTGGGCTGCTGGCCGAGCGCACGGCCGAGGGCGTGCCCCATCAGCGAGGCGGCCATGATGGGCGTGGTGGCGATGAAGTGCTGGCCCACCATCGCGTTGGCGGACTGGATGTCCAGTCGGGGAATCAGGACGATCACGGCAGCACCTCCTCGATCATGCGACCGAGGACTTCGCGGGCGTCGTCACCCAGTCCGAGCGATTCCCCTTGAGCGTTTCGGTGGTGGAGCACGGCGGCGGCGAGATGTCTGCCCGTCTCGCGTGCCCAGTCCGAGTGTCGCCAGCCGGGTTCGAGCAAGCCCTTGCGCCAGGCCGGCACGTCTCGGGCAAACAGCGAGCGTTCGCCGTCCGGTTGTTCGCACCATGGGAGGCGATCCTCGTGACGGATCAGCACGCTGCACTGCTTCTCGACAGAGGCCATGACCGCCTGCGCCACCGCCTGGATCGTCTTCCGCTCGGCCTCCCGGTGTGGCAGGTCGGTAGGCATCTGGCCTTGGTGCGCTGCCATGACTTCGGCACGCCAGACGGTGTACGCGGCCACGGCCTGGGGCGGCATCCGCAACTCTGGTCCCTTGTAGTGCAGCGCCAGCGCGGCACGCAGGTAAGGGGATTCGGTCGGGCCTTCCGCGACGATCAACGTCTGCAGGTCGCGGATCAGCGAGCCGACGTTCTGCGGATTCGAGCCACCGAAGCCGAGCGTGGCGGTTCGGATGCGGCGGTGGGTGGCCTTGTCCTTGGTGCCGGCCTTGCGGGCGGCGTTGTGGTCGCGCACCCATCGCGAGGTCAGCGATGCGGTGCCGGCGGCGGACAGCGGGGTGACAGCGAGGTAGCCGTTCGGAGCGTCGGGGCGGGGCAGCAAGATCTGGCGCAGGCGGGGGCTGACTTGATCAAGCCCGGTCTGCATCGGTTTGTCCAGCGCCTGTCGGTAGGCGTTGCAGAGGGCTGGGCCTTCTTCGGGTGGCGCCTTGCCGACCATGGCGGCCCGCAGTTGCTTGGTCAGTGTCGCGGTGGTGCCAGCGTTTTTCAGGTAGTCGAGTGAGACAGTCTGGCCGGCGCCGATCAGTGTGCGCACCGAGAGGTAAGGCCGTTGCAGCCCGGCTGCCGAGGTGAGCCGGATGCCTCCAGCTTCCGCGTTGCTGTTGACCGATTTCACCGAGAAGTGGGCCATGTCCTTGATCAGACCCAGGTAAGCCGACAGCGGGAAGACCTTCCAGGTCTCGTCGGCTGTCTCGGTCGCTTCGGATGGGGCGGGCGTGGGGCTGGGATCAGACACGATGTCCTCCTGCATGTTGTGGGAGGCAGCATACCCGAAATTTTCATTTAAGGAATTTATTCATTACGATCTACTGGATGAATAATTGAACCCATCGATACAGCATGGATGGGTTGAAACCGCCTGCTCGGCGGGAGATGCCGTTGGAGTGACCAAACGATTCAGTACGGCCTACTCTTCTCAGCCACCTTCAACACGGTGGGCGAATACCTGCCAGCTAGCGGCAGAAACGACAGGGGGATGATATGCATATTCTGGTGATCAGTCGTTCCACGGGCCGATCAAGGCGGCGCGTGGCGTCGCTCATGGACAGCTACGCCGTGCGCACGGGCGAATCGAGCTGGTCCACGCCGATCACCCGCGAGGCCCTGGCGGAGTTGCGTGCTGCGCTGCGGCGGGTGGCGAGTCGCACGGCCTGCGTGGGCTGCTATGTCAACGTCGGACGGTCACGGTTGCGGCTCGCGTGGACGGTCGGCCGTGGTGGCGAGTTCGAGCCGACAGGGGCCACGCCGGTCGCCTGGACACGCCGGAAGCACAAGCCGGTCGTGCCGGTGTGGGTGCGCCGGCTCGCCTTGCTGGCGGCAGCCAGTGGTGTCTCGCACGACATTGGCAAGGCGTCCTGGGGCTTCCAGCGCAAGTTGCACAGCACCGAGCCGGTGCGCGATGCCGTGCGGCACGAATGGCTGTCGATGCAGGTGCGGCGAAGATTGCGGGCGGGCATGGATTGGCGCACGGCCTGGGATCTCGGCGGGTGCGAAGGCACAGCGATGACGACGGTGCCCGAATTCATGCGCCGAGGCATCACCGGTGCGCTGGATGCCGTGGATTTCCTGATCGTCTCGCACCACGGTTTGCTGGGGCCGGAACGCTCGAAGCAGAACCGCAGCCGTGCCGCCTTACCCGACGACTCGCTGCACATCCGCGAAGTCAAGGAGGCGTTGCTGCGTGACGCGCTGTTGCCCCAAGCGAAGCTGGACGCCCGCACGCTGGCCGAGATGAGTACCACCGAGCGTCGCTTGGCCGCCATGTCGGAAACCGTGTCTCCAGCAGCGTGGTGGGCCAGCGCTGTGTTTGCCCGCGCCGCACTGGTGTTCGCGGACCATACCGTGTCCGGCGTCGAACGCAGGGACCGCAAGGCGGTGCTGTACGCCAACACCGTGCGCCCTGCTGGTGGCAAAGGGCGATCGTTGCTGAACCAGTCGCTCGACTGGCACCTGACCGAGGTGAGCCGCTGCGCCGCCGAGGTACTGCCCGGGATGCTGCGGCCAGATTGGCAGGGTCTGAGCCTGGACACGGTCGAGCATATCCTGAAGCCGAACCCGGAACCTGGTAGCCGGTTCCAGTGGCAGGACACCGCCACCGATGTCCTGACCCAACTGCGTGAGCGTCAGCCAGACACGCCTGTGCTGGTGCTCAACCTCGCCGGGACGGGGTCGGGCAAGACGCGGATGAACGCCAAGGCGGCCTGTGCGCTGGCGCGCGGCCCGGTGCGGTTTTCAGTGGCGCTGAACCTGCGGACTCTGACCTTGCAGACCGGTGATGCGATGAAGCACCAATTGCATGTCGCGCCGGATGAACTGGCGGTCGTGATCGGGGACGCCGTGGTGACGCGCCTCCATGAATCCCGGCAGCGGTCCGGTGCCTCCGAGTTGGACGATGACGAGAACCCGCTGGTCGATGACCACGACACCACGCCGGGTGAATTCGACCTGCCACCCTGGCTGAATGCCTGGGTCACGCAGCACCCGCCACAGGCCCGGCTCCTCGGTGCGCCGCTGCTCGTGTCCACGATCGATTACCTGATCGCGGCAGGTGAGCCCCATCGCCAGCAGCACCACGTCAGCGCCTTGATGCGGCTGCTGTCGAGCGATCTGGTGCTGGACGAGATGGACAGCTACGACCCCAAGGCGATGGTGGCGGTGCTGCGGCTGATCCACATGGCAGGGCTGTGCGGGCGCAATGTGATCGCGTCGTCGGCCACGCTGGCCGAGCCGGTTGCGCAGGCAGTCTGCCGGGTCTACGTGGCCGGTGTGGAAAGTCGGCGGGCGATGCAGGGTCGGCTGTCTCCTTTGGTCGTGCCGGTTGTGCTCATCAGCGACGGGCAGGCGCCAGAGCGGCTGGACATCGGTGGGGACGATGCCGCGACGGCGTTCGCGACGCGCTACCGCCAGTACGTCGACCGTGGCTTGCTGCGTCTTGACTCGCCCGAGCATCCCGTCACTCGGCAAGCCGTAGTGGTGGGCGTGACCAGAAAGAAGTGGTGGAGTGACCTGCCGAGGACGCTGCCGGATCAAGCTGTTCGCGCTGAGACATGGATGCAGCAGATTCGCAAGGCTGCGCAAGACATGCACTGCGCCCATGCATGGCCGTTCCCTGGCACGGCTTCTCGGGTGTCGTTCGGCTTGATCCGCATCGCCAATATCCGACCCGCAGTGCAACTGGCACGCTTCATTGCCGATGCGGGTGATGCGGCAGGCGCGACGATCCGGGTGCAGGTCGCCTGCTACCACTCGCAGGAATTGCTGATCCAGCGCCACCTGAAGGAAGCGCGCCTTGACTACCTCCTCAGCCGATCGACCGGGGATGGGCACCTGCACCGCGACCCTGACCTGATCGAGCGCGTGCGGCGTGCCGATGGCCGGGATGTGATGTTCATCGTGGTGGCGACACCTGTCGAAGAAATTGGCCGTGACCACGATTTCGATTGGGCGGTGATTGAGCCATCGAGCAGTCAGTCGATCGTGCAGACCGCAGGGCGGGTGAACCGGCATCGGCTGGCGCCAGTCACGAAGCCGAACATTGCGGTGCTGGACCTCAACTACCTGGCCGCCGTGCGTGCGGATCGCCTGGACGGCGTGGACCCTGTGTTTGTTCGTCCTGGGCTGGAAGGGGATTACCCGGGCAGCCTCGGCAAAAAGACCTATCCGAAACACCGCGCGTCGGCCCTGCTGGCGAACGAGTTCACCGTGGATGCCCGTTTGCGGTTTCGCACCGAACAGTACGAACTGTCTCGACTCGACGATGCCAGCTTGACCGCGGCTTTGGCGATGCCGCTGGAGATGATCACCAGCGCAGCCACCAGTCCGGATCCGAAGCTGATGGCCCAGGTGTTCTACGACGCCTATCCCTTGCGCGAACCGAGTTCCAAGTTGGAGCTGACGGTCGATCCCGCGCTGATTCCGGACCAACGGCTCAAACGCTGGGAGCGGACGGTCACGGGCTGGCGTTCTCTGCCAACAGAGTTTGGCGGTGGCGAAGGCCTTCAAGACCGTCATCCACTCGACTGGCTGGCCTGGGATCTGGAGGAACTGGTCGAAGCCGCGCAGGGGCTGGATCTGTCGGTCGACCAGTGCTTGTGTGTCGAAGTGAACTGGTCACGGCTCAACGATGAAGTCGATGCTGCGGAAGCATTGCGCTCGCTGAGGTGGGACCGCTCATTCGGTTTCTGGCGCCTTGCCAGCGATCGGCAACAGGATCGCAGGGGTGTTGACCCTTGCAGCGTCACTCCGTGACGCGCACGCCTTTCCAGAACGCCACGCGGCCCTTGATCTCGGCGGCGGCGTCCTTCGGGTCCGGGTAGAACCATACCGCGTCGGTGTTGACCTCGCCGTTGACGAACAGGCTCA
>JAAFKB010000009.1 GCA_013299055.1 Sphaerotilus sp. | reverse complement strand
GCTGCTATAGTGGCTGTCTTTCCGGAGAGGTGGATGAGCGGTTTAAGTCGCACGCCTGGAAAGCGTGTGTGGGTTAATCCCCACCGCGGGTTCGAATCCCGCCCTCTCCGCCAGATCTGACCCCAAGTGATGACCCCAAGCAGTCGATCGCTTGGGGTTTTTTCTTGTCTGTTCAAGCCACGCTCAGGGCCTTTGCCAGTGCATCCAGCCCCAGGGCCTTCCCGTCACCATGCTGCCGCGCATGCATCTGCAGCCGCACCAGCGCACCTGCGTCCATCGCGCGGGCGCAGTGGATCAGCGTGGCCACGTAGCGCCGGGTATGGCGCGAGCGACGCCCGCAGGCGCGGGCGGGCGCGGGTTCCCGACCTGCACGGGTCGGCGCAATGCATGGGAGTGGTGTGGGGAAGCACATGCGGTGATTGTGATCCCCCGAGTCTCGGTGGTACCCAGACCGAAGTCGGGCGGAGATTGTGCCGATTCGGGGCAGTCGCAGAGGGAGAAATCCTCAGCCATCCTCAGCAGCAGGTGCTGTAGACCGGCGCGAATCCGCCCCCCGCAGTCCGGAAGTTGGTGGTCTGGCCTTGGTAGAGCCGGGCCGCCACCCACTGCACTTGCCGGTCGTAAGCGTAGGTGCGCAGGTCGAATTTCATCGAATGATCGGCGCTGGCCGGCTGGAGCTGGCGTTGCCCGGGTGGCGCCAGGGTCTGCGCGACGTAGGCGCCGTCCTGGGCGGTGATCTCTTCCCAGACGCGGCGCGTGAGCTTGTCGCCGCGCCACGCCGCCCGGCTGCCGTATCCCCCCGCCGGCTTGAAGAACAGCCCGCGCCGCGCCGCCCACAGCCGCGCGGCGTGGCTGCGCAGGACCACCTCGGTGCGCGGCACATGTGCCAGCAGCAGCGCCCGCACTGCCTCCGGCACCCCCAGCTGCACCAGTGCCGCCTCGTCGCTGAACACGGCCAGATGGCGCTTGTCGGCGTAGAGCGCATGGGCCTGGGGGTGCGGCGTGATGGCAGCGGTCTGGGTCATCCACGCCTGTCGCAGAGCGGCGCTGCCAGGTTGCTCCAGATAGAAGTCGGTCAGACGGTTGTAGACGAGGTCGATGGCGGTGTCGCCGTGCCAGAGCCGACCTGAGCGCCAGTCGAGCGCGTCTGGATCGGCGATGACCGCGTGCAGGCCGTGGCGCTCGAACAGGCGCTGGAAAAGCAGGAATTCGGCGTGCAGATACTGCGTCTCGGGGGCTTCGTCGACGATGGCCACGGCGTTGAGCAGGGCGCCGCCGGCATTGGTGTTGACCTCGATCAGGCGGAGCTGCCCCTGGTCGAGGTGGAAATCGTGGCCGAAGAAGACACCGCGCGGCAGGCGCTGGCCGGGTGCCAGGCTGACGCGGGCAGTGTCTGGCGCACCAGGCAGCACGGCCTCGCGCCAGGCGGGCAGGGCGACCACCGACTCGATGGCCTGCACCACCGCCGCCATGCGCTGCAGATGGCGGGTCGCGACGAAGACGGGCTGCGCGGCGAACACGAACGGGCAGCGTTCCCGTACCACGGCGGCCAGGCCGGGCGTGCCCAGTTCGGTGTCGAGGGCGCGGGCCAGTGCGTCGGTGTCCAGGCTGATGCAGTGGCAGTCTTCGTTCATTCGCGCAGCCAGCGGGGCGGGTGCTGAAGATGTTGCAGGTGTTGCAGGTGTTGCAGGTGTTGCAGGTGTTGCAGGTGTTGTGCTGATCACTTATTTCATTGTCGGAATCTCCGGAAAGCTTTGTCTATGCTGAAGAGAACGCAGGAAACCAGCGGTTGCGCAAGGTCAGGCCTGTGCAACGTTTCCATAATCTGATGCTGATGCCGTCCATTTCCGCCATTCCTGCCGTCCCGACCCCGCTCCCAACGGGCAGTTGTGTGGGCCCTTATGTCATCACGGCCTGCCTTGGCGCAGATCTGGATGGGTTCGATTACGCCGCCGAGGAGCGCCACAGCGGCCGCATGGTGCTGCTGCGCGAGGGCTGTCCGGTCGGATTGGTGCGCCGCTTGGGCACCGAAGTGGCGCCATTCGATGACGCTGTGGAGGATTTTCGAGACTGGCTGGACAGCCAGTCCCGGTTGCTCGACCACTGGCAACGCGCGTCCCGCGCCATCGATCCCGCCCGGCTGGGCCATTGTGCGCTCGTGTCCATCGAGGACCGCGGCGAAGCCCACGGCACGCACTGGGTGAGCCTGTGTCCGCCCGGTGGCCGTTCGCTGCGCCAGGTCGCCGAGGACGGCCCTGGCTGGCCTGGTCGCGCGATGGCGGACGCAGGGCTGCACACCTGCTGCAGCGCGCTGGAGTCGCTGCACCGCCTGGGCGAGTTCCACGGCTGCCTCACGCCGGAGCGGGTGCAGGTGCTCGACAACGGCGCGTGGTGCCTGTTGCTGCCCGACAGCGATCCGGCCCGGCAGCCGCTGTCGCCATGGCTGGCACTGGAGCAGACCGAGGCCGGGCGCGCCGCTGGTCTGGCGATCGGCCCCTGGACCGACGTGCATGGCATTGCCGCGCTGGCGCACTGGCTGCTCACCGGCTCGGCTCCCCCCAGCGTGGCGCGCCGACAGGCCGACGTGCCCGACTGCTGGGAGGAGCTGGAGCGGGTGGAGAAGGATCCCCTGCGCCTGCGTGCGCTGCGCAGCGCGCTGGCGGTGCGGCCGGCGGACCGGCTCGGCAGCGTGGCTGCGCTGCGGATGGCGCTGGGCTGGTCGGAGCGCCATGTCCCCCTGGTGGTCGAGCCCCGCGTTGCGCTGCCGCCGCTGGCGGTGCCACCGCCTTCTCCGCCGCCATCGCCCGACCGGCGCCACCGTGCGGGTGTGGTGGCCCTGACGGGACTGGTCGCCGCCATTGGAGCGGTCTTCGCCTTGCTGTGGATCAACCACGAGCCCGGACAGGCGGAGTCCGCCGCTGCAGTGCCCGCCGTCGCGCCGGTCGAGGTGGCCGCGCCTGCTGTCACCACTGCCAGGGTCCAGCCCACGCGGCCTCCCGTCGAGTTCGACCCACCCGGCGCGGGACCGCAGGCGCCGACAACACCCGTGACGGCCACCGCATCCAAGGTGGGCACGGTGCCTGCTTCGCCGGCGGCCTCGGCGGTGTCCTCTGGGGCGAAGGCTGCCCGCGTGCCCCCTGCGCCGCCCCCAGCTTCCCGACCGGCCGCGGTGGTCGTGCGCACGGGCAAGCCGCCCCCCACGGACGCCTGCATCGACTGGCTGCGCCGTCGCTCGCTGGAGCTGGCGGACGGCGAGCGCGAGCGCAACCCGGCCTGCGAATGACGCCGTGCCCACCGACCTGACCCAGGAGCCTCTCCCATGTCCCTCTCCCTGCGTGTTTTCCTGTGCTGCACCGGGTTCGCCTGGCTGGCGCTGACGGGCTGCAGCAGCACCCCCACGCTGCCGCCGCTCACCGGCGACCTGCCCCTGCCGCAGGCGGTGGGCATGGCGGCCGATGACGCCATGCGGCGCATGGCCGATGGGCGCGGCGCCGCCCGCTGGTGGGGTCGCAGCACGCCGGTCTACGTCGCCCCCGTGCTGGATGCGCTCAGCCGCCAGCAGACCGTCACCACGGTGCGCGTGCGCGAGCTGGTGGTGGCGCACCTCAAGACCCAGCACCGTGGCCTGACGCTGGTGCCGTTCACCTCCGACGCGGCCAGCCTGAGCGACGTGCGGCTGGACACCACGCTCACGGCGGTGGCGCTGCCCGACGGCCGGCGCGCCACCGACCGGCTCCAGCTCGACCTGCGCCTGGTCAGCCTGCTGGACGGGCGCACCCTGGCGCGCAGCGTGGCCATGGTCGCCGACCCAGGGCTGGACAGCACGCCGGTGGCCTTCTACCGGGAAAGCCCCTTCACCATGGGGCCGCCCGCGCCGGTCGAGACGCCCGCGCCGCTGACCGAACGCGAGCGCACGGTGCCGATCGCCCGGCTCGACGAGGCGGGGCTGGCCTACAGCGCCGGCCGCTACGACCGGGCGCTCACGCTCTACCGCTCGGCCGAGGCCCTGCCCGGCGCGGACGCGATGCAGGCGCTGGTGGGCAGCTACCTGGCCTCGGTGCGCTCGGGCCGCGAGGAGGAGTCGCGCGAAGCCTTCGCCCGCATCGTCACCCTGGGCCTGGGCACGCGCACCATGGGCGTGAAACTGCTGTTCGCGCCCGGCAAGACCGAGTACATCGAGGACGCCGCCATCAGCCGTCCGTATCCCGACTGGGTGCGCGAGATTGCCCGGCAGGCGGGGCAGGCCACGTCCTGCCTGCAGGTGGTCGGCCACTCCAGCCGCACCGGGGCACAGGACTACAACCTGACGCTCTCGGCGCAGCGGGCCGCGGCCGTGCGCGACCAGCTCGAAGCGGCCAATCCCGCCCTGGCGCGCCGCGTGGGCACCGCCGGGGTCGGCTGGAGCGAGAACCTGGTGGGCATTGGCAGCGACGACCTGAAGGACGCCGTGGACCGCCGCGTCGAGTTCAAGGTCGTGGACTGCCGCTGAGGAGGCGGTCGAGCGCCACGCCCAGCACCGCGCCCGCGCACTGCGCCAGCACGAAGCCCGGCACGCTGGCCGGGGCGATGCCGGCGAAGCTGTCGCTCCACATGCGCCCGAAGGCCGCGGCCGGGTTGGCGAACGCAGTCGAGGCGGTGAACCAGTACGCCGCGCCGATGTAGGCCGCCACCAGCGACGCCGCCTTGCCCGGCCCGGCGCGCAGGATCACCAGCAGCAGCCCGGCCGTGGCCACGACCTCGGCCAGCCATTGCCCGGTGCCGCCGCGCACCTTGGCCGACCACTGCAGCAGCGGCAGCTCGAACATCCCGTGCGCCAGCCAGGCGCCCAGCACCGCGCCCAGCAGCTGCACCGCGATGCAGGGCAGCAGCCGTGACGCGGGCAGCGTGCCCCGCCAGGCCATCACGGCGCTGACGGCGGGGTTGAAATGCGCGCCGCTGAGGGGGCCGAAGACCTCGATCAGCACGTAGAGGCCGCCGACCGTGGCGGCGGTGTTGGCCAGCAGCGCCACGGCGACGTTGCCGCTCGACAGCCGCTCGGCCATGACGCCAGAACCGATGACGACGGCCAGCAGCAGCGCCGTGCCGAGCAGCTCGGCGGCGAGGTGGCGGGGCAGGGACGTCGGGGTGGACGTGTCCGCCATGCGCTCAGCTCCGCCCGATGGCGACCAGCGCCTCCCGCAGCGCGGCACGGTCCATCGTCTCCAGCGGCAGGGCCAGCAGCTGCAGCATCCGGTAGCCGATCGCCTGTCGGGTCAGCTCGAAGGCGCGCGCCTTGCCGGCGTCGCCGCCTTCGGCATTCGATGGGTCCGGGTAGCCCCAGTGGACCTTCACGGGCAGGGCGCCGTGGTCGCCCGCGGAGAACACCGGGCAGCTTTCCGCCGCCGCCGCGTCGCACACGGTGATGACGATGGACAGGGGCGGCGCGTCCGGACCGGTGAACTCGTCCCAGGACTTGCTCCGGTAGCCCGAGGCGTCGACGCCGGCCGCGTCCAACGCCTGCAGCGCGTGGGGGTTGAGCCGGCCGCTGGGGGCGCTGCCGGCGCTGTGGGCGCGGACATCGCGGCCGCGCTGCGTGGCCAGGTGGTTGAGCATGCCCTCGCTCAGCACGCTGCGGGCCGAGTTGTGGGTGCACAGGATCAGGACGTGGACGGTCATGGTGCGGCGGACAAGGGGGGCCTTCAGCAGCAAGGTGTGCCGCAATCGAGGGCGGGCGTGGTGGCGCACACGGTGCTGGCGCCTTCGCAGCAATGCGCGGTCAGATAGCCGAGCAGCGCGTTCATCTGGGGCATCGCGGCGCGGTAGATCAGGCGCCGGCCGTCACGCTCCTGGGTGACGAGGCTGGCGTGCATCAGCTCCTTCAGGTGGAACGACAGCGTGGACGCCGGCACGTCCAGCAGCGCCCCGAGCGCGCTGGGCGTCATGCCGCTCGGGCCGACGCCGACCAGAGCCCGGAAGACGCGCAATCGCATCGTCTGGGCCAGTGCCGCCAGCGCGGTGATGGCGGTGGATTCGTGCATTGTTTCCATGATTCCATTTTGTTGGAAACATGGATTTATTTCAAGTGCCCCTGCCGACTGTCAAGACGCTGTCACACGCCGTGGCGACCATGACGGCCTGTTCCTAGTCGGTGATCGGGTGAGGCGATGTCGGTGCGCACGGTGCTGGTGGTGGTCGAGGATGTCGTGGAGCGCGAGTTGCTGGCGGCGCATTTCCGGTTCGCCGGTTTCCTGCCGGTGCTGGCGGCGTCGGCCGAGGAGGCGCGGCGGCTGGCCAGCGAGCTGCGGCCGGATGTGGTGCTGATCGACCTGGAGTCACCGAGCGAGCTGTCCCATGGCGTGTCGGATCTGCTGACCCACGAGACGCGGCGCCTGCGCGCCGGGCCGATCGAGATCGACGCCGAGCGGCACCTGATCACCGTGCGCCGGCACGGCCGCGCCACGCCGGTCGAGCTGGCCCCGGTGGAGCTGAAGCTGCTGCAGTGCCTGATGGCGCGGCCGGACCACGCGATCGAGCGGCAGCAGATCCTCGACTCCGTGTGGGGCGCGGGCAGCGAGGTCGACGCCCGCACCGTGGACCAGAACATCAAGCGCCTGCGCCGCTGCCTCGAAGACGCGGGGGCGGGCGACGTGATCCGCACCGTGCGCGGCATCGGCTACCGCTTCAGCGCCGCCCCGTTGTGACGTGACCTCTGTGACGTCCGGTGTCACGAAACTTTCACAGCTTCTTCCTACATTGGGCTGCATGCCGGGTGTGACTTCTGCACTCCCGGTGCCCGATTCCCTCCAGATCTGTCCGTCTCCCAAGGAGCACCTCTGATGTTCAAGCTGACCCAACTCTCCGTGCTGGCTGCTGCGGCTTCTCTCGTGTCCGTCGTCGGCGTGGCCCAGGCCCAGGTCGTCAAGATCGACGGATCCTCCACCGTGTTCCCGATCACCGAAGGCGTGGCCGAGGACTTCCAGAAGTTCAAGAAGGGCGCCGTCAAGGTCACGGTCGGCATCTCCGGCACGGGTGGCGGCTTCAAGAAGTTCTGCCGCGACGAGATCGACCTCTCGGGGGCTTCGCGTCCCATCCTCGCCAAGGAAATGGCCGACTGCAAGGCCGCGGGCGTCGAGTACTTCGAGCTGCCGGTGGCGTTCGATGCGCTGACGGTCGTGATGAACCCGAAGAATGCCTTCCTCAAGCAGATCACCGTCGCCGAGCTGAAGGCGATCTGGGAGCCGGCCGCGCAGGGCAAGGTCATGACCTGGGACCAGGTGAACCCGGCCTGGCCGAAGTCGCCGATCAAGCTGTTCGGCGCGGGCGCGGACTCGGGCACCTTCGACTACTTCACCGAAGCCATCAACGGCAAGGCCAAGGCCAGCCGCGGTGACTTCACCGCCTCGGAAGACGACAACGTGCTGGTGCAGGGCGTCTCCAACGACGTGAACGCCATCGGCTACTTCGGCTACGCCTACTACGCCGAGAACACCGCCAAGCTCAAGGCCGTGCCGGTCGTCGAGAAGGCGGGCAAGCCGGCCGTGCTGCCCAGCGAGAAGAGCGTGCTGGACGGCAGCTACCAGCCGCTGTCGCGCCCGATCTTCCTCTACGTGAACGCCAAGTCGATGGCCAAGCCGGAAGTCAAGGAGTTCGTCGAGTACTACATGCAGCACGTGACGAAGATCGCCAAGGAAGTGAAGTACGTGCCGTTGCCGGCCAAGGCGTACACGATGAACCTGGAGCACCTGACCAAGGGCAAGAAGGGCACCGTGTTCGGCGGCGTCTCGGAAGTCGGCGTGACCATCGACGCGCTGCTGGCCCGCGAAGCCAAGCTGTGACCGCCTCCCTGACCGCCTGATCCCACAGGAGCCCCGGATGGCCGCTGCCACCACGACCGCATCGGAAGGTGCCATGACCGATCTGTCTGCTGCGCCGCTGTCCGGTGCCGCGAAACTGGCCGAATACGCGGCCACCAAGGCACGCCGCCAGCGGCGAGAAAAAGCCATCGAGCTGGTGCTGCTGGCCGCAGCGTGTGTCTCGGTGTTCACCACGCTGGGCATCGTCTACGTGCTGGTGAAGGAATCGCTGGTGTTCTTCCAGTCGGTTCCCCTGTGGGACTTCCTGACCGACACGCAGTGGACGCCGCTGTTCTCGGACGCGCACTTCGGCATCAGCGTGCTGCTGTCGGGCACGCTCACCAGCTCGGTCGTCGCGCTGCTGATCGCCATCCCGCTGGGCACGGTGATCGCCATCTACCTGTCCGAGTTCGCCGGCCACAAGACGCGCGAGACGCTCAAGCCGATCCTGGAGCTGCTCTCGGGCATCCCGACGATCATCTACGGCTACTTCGCGCTGCTGTTCGTGACGCCGCTGCTGCAGAAGGTGTTCCCGGAGCTGCCCGGCTTCAACGTGCTGTCGGCCGGCATCGTGATGGGGATCATGATCATCCCGTACATCTCGTCGCTGTCGGAGGACGCGATGCGCTCGGTGCCGATGAGCCTGCGTGAAGGTGCCTATGCGATGGGGGCCACGCGCTTGCAGACGGCGGTGACGGTGGTGGTGCCGGCGGCGCTGTCGGGCATCGCGGCGGCCTACATCCTGGGTATCTCGCGCGCGGTGGGGGAGACCATGATCCTGGCGGTGGCCGCGGGCATGCAGCCCAGTCTGACGTTCGACCCGACCGAGCCGGCCGCGACCATCACCTCGTTCATCGTGCAGGTGGCACTCGGGGATCTGCCGCACGGCAGCGTGGGCTACCAGACCATCTTCGCCGCCGGCCTGACGCTGATGCTGGTGACGCTGGTGTTCAACCTGGCGGGTTACTGGCTGCGCCGTCGCTTCCGCGAAGCGTATTGAGGGACTGAGGACTCACCATGGAACAAAAACGCAAGACCGATCTGGCCAGCCTGCGCGCCCTGATCCGCCAGCGCAAACGCTGGGACATGCTGTTCGGCGTGTCCGGACTGGCGGCGCTGGCGGTCGGCATCCTGACGCTGGTGGCGCTGTTCACCGACATGGCGCTCACCGGCTTCGGCCGGCTGGACGCCGACTTCTTCACCAACTTCCCCTCGCGCCGAGCAGGGCAGGCCGGAATCCTGTCGGCCTGGGTCGGCTCGATCCTGGTGATGGTGCTGACGGCGCTGGTGGCCGTGCCGCTGGGCATCGCCGGGGCGGTGTACCTGGAGGAATACGCCCGCAAGAACTGGTTCACCGACGTGATCGAGCTGAACATCACCAACCTCGCCGGGGTGCCGTCGATCATCTACGGGCTGCTGGCGCTCGGGCTGTTCGTCTACACCTTCGGGCTGGGGCAGTCGATCCTGACAGCGGGGCTGACGCTGGCGCTGCTGATCCTGCCGATCGTCATCACCACCACCCGCGAAGCCTTGCGGGCGATTCCGCAGCATGTGCGGGAAGCGGCGTATGGCTGTGGCGCGTCGCAGTGGCAGGTTGTCAGCGACCACCTGCTGCCCTACAGCACCCCCGGCATCCTGACCGGCGTGATCATCGGCCTGTCCCGCGCCATCGGCGAGACGGCCCCGATCATCACCATCGGCGCGTTGACCTTCATCGCCTTCCTGCCGCCGCTGCCGCTGTCGGTCGACGAGGCGGGCCACGTGGCGGGCCTGTTCGACTGGATGTTCTCGCCCTTCACGGTGATGCCGATCCAGATCTTCAACTGGACCTCGCGCCCCGATCCCGCCTTCCACCAGAACGCCGCTGCGGCCAGCTTCGTGCTTGTCTTCATGACGCTGGGCATGAATGCCCTGGCGATCTGGCTGCGCTACCGCCTGCGCAAGAACATCAAGTGGTAACCAGGAACCTATCCATGGCCTCGACCATCACCCTGCCCGACAACGCGCCGACGCTCAAGGCCGAATCGAAGAACCTCGACTTCTACTACGGCGATTTCCAGGCGCTCAAGTCGATCTCGATGCCCGTGTACGAACACAAGGTCACGGCGCTGATCGGCCCCAGCGGCTGCGGCAAATCGACCTACCTGCGCTGCTACAACCGGATGCACGACCTGTATCCCGGCCACCGCTACGGCGGCGACGGCATCCACCTCTACCCCGACAACGTCAACGTGCTCGACAAGAGCGTGGACCCGATCGAGGTGCGCATGCGGGTCTCGATGGTGTTCCAGAAGCCGAACCCGTTCCCGAAGTCGATCTACGAGAACGTGGCCTACGGGCTGCGGGTGCGCGGCGAGAAGTCGCGCAGCTACCTCGATGACAAGGTGGAGGCGGCGCTGAAGGGCGCTGCGCTCTGGAACGAGGCGAAGGACCGGCTGCACGACCTCGCCTCCGCGATGTCCGGTGGCCAGCAGCAGCGCCTGTGCATCGCCCGGGCGCTGGCCACCGACCCGGAGATCCTGCTGTTCGACGAGCCGACCTCCGCGCTCGACCCGATCGCCACCGGCGCCATCGAGGATCTGATCGGCGAGATCAAGCAGACGGTGTCGATCCTGATCGTCACGCACAACATGCAGCAGGCGGCCCGCGTGTCGGACTACACCGCCTACATGTACATCGGCGAACTCATCGAGTACGGCGCGACCCAGGACATCTTCATGAAGCCCAGGCGCAAGGAAACCGAGGACTACATCACCGGCCGCTTCGGCTGACCGTGGCCCTCCGCCTTCAAGGACACCCCATGAGCGACAAGCACCTCTCCACGCAGTTCGACGCTGAACTCAGCGGCATCTCCACCCGCGTGCTCGAAATGGGCGGTCTCGTCGAAGCCCAGGTCGCGCAAGCCGTCTACGCGCTGACCCACTTCAGCCACGAGACCGCCGACCAGGTCATCCGCCAGGAGCACCGCGTCAACCAGATGGAGATCGACATGGACCGCGATCTCTCCACCATCATCGCCCGGCGCCAGCCGACCGCCCGCGACCTGCGGCTGCTGATCGCCACGTCCAAGACCATCGGCAACCTGGAGCGGGTCGGCGACGAGGCGGCGCGCATCGCCCGCACCGTGCAGCGCCTGATGACCGCCGGCATGTCCAGCCGCCTGCCGGTGACCGACGTGCAGTTCGAGGCGACGCTGGCGACCACCTCGCTGCGCCGTGCCCTCGACGCTTTCGCCAGGCTCGACGCCGCGCAGGCGCTGCAGGTCATCAAGCAGGACAACGAGATCGACGCCGAGTTCGATGGCCTGATGCGCAAGCTCATCACCTACATGATGGAAGACCCGCGCACCATCTCGGCGTCCATCGACCTCGTCTTCGTCGTCAAGGCGATCGAGCGGGTCGGCGACCACGCCAAGAACATCGCCGAGCAGGTGATCTACATCGTCAAGGGCGCCGACGTGCGCCACTCGCCGCTCGACAGCGTCGAAACCGCGGTGCAGTGACATGGGACGCATCCTGATCGTCGAAGACGAGCCGGCCATCGCCGAGCTGATCGCGCTGAACCTGCGCTACGAGGGCCACGACGTGCGCATCGCCGCCACCGCCGATGCGGCCGTGCGGATGGTGACGGAGCAGTTGCCCGAGCTGGTCATCCTGGACTGGATGCTGCCGGGCGAGTCGGGGGTGGCGCTCGCCCGCCGCTGGCGTGGGGAGGCCCGCACGCGCGAGCTGCCCATCATCATGCTCACGGCCCGCTCGGAAGAGCGCGACCTGATCCAGGGGCTGGACGCGGGCGCAGACGACTACCTGACCAAACCGTTCTCCACCGGCGAGCTGCTGGCGCGCATCCGGGCGGTGCTGCGCCGCAAGCTGCCCGAGGCGCTGGACACCCCGGTCGAGGCGGGCGCACTGCGGCTCGATCCGTCCACGCGGCGTGTCTGGCACGGGCATGAGGAAGTGCTGCTCGGCCCGACCGAGTTCCGGCTGCTGCGCTACCTCATGTCCCACCCGGAGCGGGTCCACAGCCGCAACCAGCTGCTCGACCGCGTCTGGGGTGACCACGTCTTCATCGAGGAGCGCACGGTCGATGTCCACATCAAGCGCCTGCGGGCGGCCCTGGCACCGGTCGGCTGCAGCGAGCTGATCGAGACGGTGCGCGGGGCGGGCTATCGGCTGGCGCGTCCCCAGGCGGACGCGGCGGCACAGGCGGCGGCGTGAGCTGGGTGCTGGGACTGTGCGTGGCCTGGGCGCTGGTGGCGTCCGGGCTGGCGGGTCTGGGGTGGTGGCGACAGCGGCAATTGCTGCGCTGGACCAGCACCAGTCTGGGACAGACCGAGGCCCCGCCGCTGCCCGGTGCGACGGGGGAAATCGCCTGGCGGGTCGAGCGGGCGCTGCGACAGGCGGATGCACGCTGTGCCGAGCAGGCGGGTCGGCTGGAGAGCTTCCTGTCGGCCATCGACGCCTCGCCCAACGGCATCCTGCTGCTCGACGCCCACGACCACCTCCAGTGGATCAACCAGACCGCGTCCGCCCATTTCGGGCTGGACGTGCAGCGCGACCGGCTCCAGCCCATCACCAACCTCGTGCGCGCCCCGGCCTTCGTGGCCTACCTGCAGTCCGGTCCGCTGGACGAAAGCGTGCGCTTCGCCAGCCCCCGCGGCGAGACCATGCTGTCCGTCACGGCACGTCCCTACGGCAACGCCATGAAGCTGGTGCTCTCGCAGGACATCACCGCCCGCGAGCGCAGCGACCGCATGCGCCGCGACTTCGTGGCCAACGTCTCGCACGAGATCCGCCGTCCGCTGACCGTGCTGGCCGGTTTCATCGAGACGCTGGCGGACCTGCCACTGACGGGGGCCGAACGCCAGCGTGTGCTCGTGCTCATGCGCCAGCAGACCGACCGCATGCGCAACCTCGTCACCGACCTGCTGGCGCTGGCGCAGATCGAGGGCGCGCCCCGGCCGCTGTCGGACACCTGGACCGACGTGGGCGAACTCATGGCCCAGCTGGAGGTCAGCGCCCGCGCCACCGACCGGGACCAGCACCGCTTCGCGCTGCAGCCCGGCCAGCCGGCGCAGATGGGCGGCATCGAGTCCGAGCTGTTCAGCGCCTTCTGGAACCTGGTCAGCAACGCGCTGCGCTACACCCCGGCCGGCGGCAGCGTCACGGCCCAGTGGACCGTGCGCCCGGATGGCACGGGCGAGTTCCGCGTGACGGACACCGGCCCCGGCATCGAGCGCGAGCACATCCCCCGCCTGACCGAACGCTTCTACCGCGTCGACGGCAGCCGCTCGCGCGAGACCGGCGGCACCGGGCTGGGGCTGGCCATCGTCAAGCATGTGGTGCAGCGCCACGACGGCGAGCTGCTGATCGACAGCGTGGTGGGCAAGGGCTCGGTGTTCCGGGTGGTGCTGCCCGCATTCCGGGTGCGTTCCAGAACACCATTGGCTGCCAGAGTGAGG
Organism: Sphaerotilus sp.; assembly: GCA_013299055.1. Taxonomy (GTDB): domain Bacteria; phylum Pseudomonadota; class Gammaproteobacteria; order Burkholderiales; family Burkholderiaceae_C; genus Sphaerotilus. The sequence continues at coordinate 46,422 of JAAFKB010000009.1, read as the reverse complement.
CCGGAACCTGTAAATTGAGCGGTCTGTCTTTTCCCGCAGTACCGCGTGATGCGGGCATGGCGCTGCCAGAGTGGATGCGCCAGTGGCGCAAGTGCGCCGAGATGCTGTAATCGGGGAATGCCTGCCGCTCCTGTGCCTGCCGTTGCCGTCCCGTCGTCCTGCCTGGACACCCTCGAATCGCTGCTGGCCGACGACCGGCCGCGTGTGCTGCTCGGCCTGATCGGGCCACCCGGTGCCGGCAAGTCCACCTTCGCCGCCGCGCTGCTGGCCGCCTGGCAAGCCCGCCATCCCGGCACGGCGCAGGTGGTGCCGATGGACGGCTACCACCTCGCCAACGTCGAACTCGCCCGCCTGGACCGCGCCCACCGCAAGGGCGCTCCCGACACCTTCGACAGCGCTGGGTTCGTCGCGCTGCTGCGGCGCCTGCGCGACCAACCGGCCGACGAGGTGGTGCTGGCGCCGGAGTTCCGCCGCGAGATCGAGGAGCCGGTGGCGGGCGCGATCCCCGTGTTTCCCGAGACGCGGCTGGTGATCGTGGAGGGCAACTACCTGCTGCTCGACGACCCGGCGCTGGGCGCGTGGGGCCACGTGCGTGCACTGCTGGACGAGGCATGGTACGTGGACGTGGACCCCGCGCTGCGGCTGGAGCGGCTGATCGCCCGGCATGTGCAGTTCGGCCGCAGCCCCGAGGCGGCCCGCGCCTGGGTGGAGACGACGGACGAGCCGAACGCCCGGCGGATCGAATCGACGCGGGCGCGGGCCGATCGCGTCATCGTGTGGTGAACTGGAGCATCCGATGGACCTGGGACTGAAGAACAAGACGGCGCTGGTGCTGGGCGCCAGCAGCGGACTCGGCGCGGCGATCGCCCGCACGCTGGCGGCGGAAGGCTGCCACGTGGTGGTGGCGGCGCGGCGAATGGACCGGCTGATGCAGCTCGTCGCCGACATCGAGGCGGCGGGCGGTCAGGCGCTGGCGCTGGGCTGGGATCTCGCGGACCTCGCGCAGACCGAACCGAACGTGGTCGCCATCGAGGCCCGCTTCGGCCCGGTGGACATCCTCGTCAACAACACCGGCGGGCCGCCCCCCAGCACCGCCGCCGGCCAGCCGCCCGCGCAGTGGCTGGCACAGTTCCAGGCCATGGTGCTGAGCGTGATCGCCGTGACCGACCGGGTGCTGCCGGGCATGCGGGCGCGCCAGTGGGGCCGCATCGTCACCAGCACCTCGTCGGGCGTGGTCGCGCCGATCGCGAACCTGGCGATGTCGAACGCGCTGCGGCTGTCGCTGGTGGGCTGGTCGAAGACGCTGGCCCGCGAGGTGGCGCGCGACGGCATCACCGCCAACATCGTCGTGCCCGGCCGCATCGCCACCGACCGCATCCAGTTCCTCGACGAGCAGGCGGCGCAGCGGCAGCGCAAGCCGGTCGCGCAGGTGCAGGCCGACAGCGCCGCGTCGATCCCGATGGGGCGGGTGGGCGAGGTGCAGGAATACGCCGACGTGGTGGCGTTTCTGGCGAGTGCGCGGGCGTCCTATGTCACGGGGTCGGTGGTGCGGGTCGATGGCGGGATGGTCCAGAGTGTCTGAGCCGCTGCGCGTGCTGTCCGTCATCCCGCCGATGACGCAGCTCAACACCCCATACCCGTCCACCGCCTACCTCACCGGCTTCCTGCGCGCGCGCGGCGTGGACGCGGTGCAGGAGGATCTGGCGCTGGCGCTGGTGCTGCGGCTGCTGTCGCGGGAGGGGCTGCGGGAGATCCGTCGGCGCATCGAGGCGAACCCGCCGCCGCGGCCGACCGAGCCGGTGCAGAGCTTCATGGCGCAGTTCGACCGCTACGCCGCGACCATCGACCGCGTCGTCGCCTTCCTGCAGGGCCGCGACGCGACGCTGGCGCACCGCATCAACAGCCGTGCCCTGCTGCCCGAGGGACCGCGTTTTCGCACGCTCGATGTCTACGTGGACGAGGACGGCGGCGATCCACTGGCCTGGGCGTTCGGTGCGCTCGGTTTGCAGGACAAGGCGCGGCATCTGGCGACGCTGTACCTGAACGACCTCGCCGACGTGCTGCGCGATGCGGTCGATCCGCGCTTCGAGTTCGTGCGCTACGCCGAGTCGCTCGCCACGAGCCAGCCGACGTTCGAACCGCTGGCCGAGGCACTGGCCGCTGCGCCCAACCTCATGGACGACGTGCTGACCGAATTGGCCCAGGCAGCCGTCGAGCGGCATCGGCCGCGGCTGGTGCTGCTGTCGGTGCCGTTTCCGGGGGCGGTGTACGCGGCGTTCCGCATCGCGCAGGCGGTCAAGGCGGTCGATCCGACGATCGTCGTGGCGCTGGGCGGCGGCTTCGTCAACACCGAATTGCGTGAACTCACCGAGCCGCGGGTGTTCGACCACATCGACTACGTGACGCTGGACTCGGGCGAGCGGCCGTTGCTGGCACTGCTGGAACACCTGAACGGCAAGCGTTCGCAGCAGCGGCTGGTGCGCACTTTCGTCCGTGATCGAGAGACCGGGCTGGTGCGCTACATCAACTTCGTCGAAGCGGATGTGCCGTTTTCCGAGGTGGGCACGCCGACGTGGGATGGGCTGCCGCTCGACAAGTACCTCTCGCTGCTCGACATGCTCAACCCGATGAACCGTCTGTGGAGCGACGGGCGCTGGAACAAGCTGACGGTGGCACATGGCTGTTACTGGAAGAAGTGCAGCTTCTGTGACGTGTCGCTGGACTACATCTCGCGCTATGAGACCGCCACCGCCGAGACGCTGGTGGACCGCATCGAGGCCATCGTCGCCGAGACGGGCCAGACCGGCTTCCACTTCGTCGACGAGGCCGCGCCGCCCAAGGCGCTGAAGACGCTGGCCGCCGAGCTGCAGCGCCGTGGCACGCAGATCTCGTGGTGGGGCAACATCCGCTTCGAGAAGACCTTCACGCCCGAGCTGTGCCAGGAGCTGGCGGACAGCGGCTGCATCGCGATGTCGGGCGGGCTGGAGGTGGCGTCCGACCGGCTGCTGACGCTGATGAAGAAGGGCGTCTCGGTCGATCAGGTGGCGCGGGTCACCAAGGGCTTCAGCGACGCGGGCATCCTGGTCCACGCTTACCTGATGTACGGCTTCCCGACGCAGACGGTGCAGGACACGGTCGATGCGCTGGAGTATGTGCGCCAGTTGTTCGAGCACGGCTGCATCCAGAGCGGCTTCTTCCACCGTTTCGCCTGCACGGTGCATTCACCGGTCGGGCAGAACCCGCAGGAGTACGGCGTGACGCTGCGCCCGCTGCCGCCGGTGACGTTCGCGCAGAACGATGTCGGCTTCCTCGACCCGACCGGCACCGACCACGACGCGCTGGGCGTGGGGCTGAAGAAGGCGCTCTACAACTACATGCACGGCATCGGGCTGGACGAGGACGTGCGGGCGTGGTTCGGGCATCTGAAGGGCAAGGTGCCGAAGACCTCGGTGGGGCGGAACCGGATCGCCAAGGCGCTGGCGGTGCGCTAGCGTGCGCGGGCAGGCCCTGTCACCGGACTGGAGGTGGACGATGCGACAATTGCCGCTGCCTGCCGATTTCCAGAACCTGCGGGCCAGCGCCCACGCGCGGCCCGCGGCGATGCCCCCCGATACCCCATGAACTACATCAGCACCCGAGGCGACCAGACCGAGCGCCGTTTCTGCGAGATCCTGCTGGAGGGCCTCGCCCCGGACGGCGGCCTCTACCTGCCCGTCGCCTACCCCCGGATCGACGCTGCCACGCTCGCCCGCTGGCGTGGCCTGTCCTACCCCGATCTCGCCTTCGAGATCCTGTCGCGCTACATCGACGACATCCCGGCCGACGACCTGCGCGCCCTGACCCGCAAGACCTACACGGCGGATGTCTTCGGCACCGAGGCCATCGTCCCGCTGAAGCCGCTGGAGCCGGGCCTGTGCCTGGAGTCGCTGTCGAACGGCCCGACGCTGGCCTTCAAGGACATGGCGATGCAGCTGCTGGGCCACCTGTTCGAGTACGAACTCGGCCGCCGCGGCGAGCAGCTCAACATCCTCGGCGCCACCTCCGGCGACACCGGCAGCGCGGCCGAATACGCGATGCGCGGCAAGGCCGGCGTGCGTGTGTTCATGCTCTCGCCCCACGGCCGCATGAGCCCGTTCCAGCAGGCGCAGATGTTCAGCCTGCAGGACGAGAACATCCACAACCTCGCCGTCGAAGGCGTGTTCGACGACTGCCAGGACATCGTCAAGGCGGTCTCGAACGACCTGGCGTTCAAGCGCGCCTACCGCATCGGCACCGTCAACTCGATCAACTGGGCGCGGCTGCTGGCGCAGGTCGTCTACTACTTCGCCGGCTACTTCCAGGCCACCACCTCGAACGACGAGCAGGTCAGCTTCACGGTCCCGTCCGGCAACTTCGGCAACGTCTGCGCCGGCCATGTGGCGCGGATGATGGGCCTGCCGGTCAAGCACCTCGTCGTCGCCACCAACGAGAACAACGTGCTGGAGGAGTTCTTCCGTACCGGCACCTACCGCGTGCGTGGCAGCAGCGAGACCTGGGAAACGTCCAGCCCGTCGATGGACATCAGCAAGGCGTCGAACTTCGAGCGGTTCGTGTTCGATCTGCTCGGCCGTGATGGCGCCCGCACCAAGTCCCTGTTCGGCGACGCGCTGCGCTGCGAAGGCGTGTTCACCGTGTCCCCGGAGGAATTCGCCCGCATCCAAGGCTACGGCTTCCAGTCCGGCCGCTCGACCCACACCGACCGCCTCCAGACGATCCGTGCGACCTACGAAGGCCAGGGCGTGCTGATCGACACCCACACCGCCGATGGCGTGAAGGTGGCCCGCGAGCTGTGCGAGGACGGCGTGCCGATGATCGTGCTGGAGACCGCGCTGCCGGCCAAGTTCGAGACCACGATCGCTGAAGCCCTCGGACCGGATGTCCACGCGCCGCGCCCGGCCGCACTCGCCGATCTGGAGTCGCGCCCGAAGCGGTTCCACGTCGTGCCGGCCGACACGGCGGTGGTCCAGCAGTACGTCCGCGACCACGTCCCGCTGTGAACGTCGTCGGTCTCTGCGGCGCCTCCGGCTCGGGCAAGACCACGCTGGGCGAGGGCCTGATCCGCGCACTCAAGGCGCAGGGCTGCCGCGTCTCGGTGGTCAAGCACGCCCACAAGCGTTTCGACATCGACCGTCCCGGCAAGGACAGCCACCGCCACCGCGAGGCCGGCGCCTTCGAGGTGCTGGTGGCGAACCGGCATCGGCTGGCGGTCATGCGCGAGTTCGAGGTCGAGGCGGATCTGTCCGTCCACCAGCTCATCGCCGAACTCAGTGACCTGAGCGCGTTCGGCGCCGAGCACTGGGTGATCGTCGAAGGCTTCAAGCACGCCGACCTGCCCAAGGTCGAGGTCTGGCGGGCGGCCCACGGCGCGCCGGTCGCGTACCCGAACGATCCGTTTGTCGTCGCGGTGGCCCGTCCGCAGGCCGACACCGTGCCCCAACCCACTGGCCTGCCGGTGCTGGATCTGGACGATCCGGCGTCGGTGGCCGCTTTCCTGCGAAGCGATCCGCAACGCTATGGCTACCGCGCCCCTGAATCCCGCTGATCCCGCCGCTGCGCCACGTCGCCCGGTGCTGCAAAGCCTCGACGACGCGCTGGCGAACCTGCTCGGCGCCGTGTCGGCCTCGTGCGCCACGCAGGCGGAGACGGTCTCCACCTTCGACGCGCTCGGCCGCGTGCTCGCCGAGGACGTGCGCTCGCTGCTGGACGTGCCGCCCGCCGACAACACCTCGATGGACGGCTACGCGATGCGAGCCGCCGACGTACCCACCGCCGGCACCGTGCTGCCGGTGAGCCAGCGCATTCCGGCGGGTGTCGTCGGCCAGCCGCTGCAGCCGGGCACGGCGGTGCGCATCTTCACCGGGGCGCAGGTGCCGCTCGGCGCCGATGTCGTCGTGATGCAGGAACAGTGCGAAGCCGTGCCGGGCGACGGGCTGGGCAGCGTGCGCGTCCAGCTCGTGCCGCCGGCTGGACAGTGGATCCGCCGCCGTGGCGAGGACGTGCAGCGCGGCGCCGTCGTGCTCGCCGCGGGCACGCGGCTGACGCCCGCGGCGCTGGGCCTTGCGGCCTCGGTCGGCGCCGCGACGCTGCAGGTGGCCCGCCGCCCGCGTGTCGCCGTGTTCTCGACCGGCGACGAACTGGTGATGCCCGGCGAGGTCGCCCCCGAGCAGATGCGCCCCGGCGCGATCTACAACTCCAACCGCTACACGCTGCGCGGTCTCGTGCAGGCGATGGGCTGCGACGTGCAAGACCTCGGCATCGTTCCCGACCGGCTCGACGCCACCCGCGACGCCCTGCGCACAGCGGCGACCGGCTGCGACCTGATCCTCACCTCGGGCGGTGTCTCGATGGGCGAGGAAGACCACCTGCGCCCCGCCGTGCAGGCGCAAGGGCGGCTCGACCTCTGGCAGATCGCGATGAAGCCGGGCAAGCCGCTGGCGTTCGGCACGGTGCGGCGCGGGGATGGCAGCCAGGCGTGGTTCCTCGGCCTGCCAGGCAATCCGGTGTCGAGTTTCGTGACCTTCCTGCTGACGGTGCGGCCGGTGCTGCTGCGGCTGCAGGGGGTGCCCGAGGCCGATCTGGCGCCGCGCAGCTATCCCTTGCGGGCCGATTTCGACTGGCCCAAGCCCGATCGCCGCCGCGAGTTCCTGCGCGCCCAGGTCAACGCCGAGGGTGGCGTCACGCTGTTCCCGAACCAGAGTTCCGGCGTGCTGACCTCCGCGGTGTGGGCCGACGGGCTGGTCGATGTCGCGGCGGGGCAGGTGATCGCCCGCGGTGAGACCGTGCGGTTCGTGCCGCTGAGTGAACTGGGATGACCATGCAGATCCAGATCCAGATCCGTTATTTCGCTTCGTTGCGCGAATCGCTCGGCACTGGCGAGGCCGTGACGCTCGACGCGCCGCTGACGGTCGGCCAGTTGCGCGACCAGCTCATCGCCCGTGGCGAACCCTACGCGGGTGCGCTGGCGCGAGGCAGGGCGCTGCGGGCGGCGCTCGACCAGACCATGTGCGCCGAGTCGGCCGAACTCACGTCCGGCGCCGAAGTCGCGTTCTTTCCGCCCGTCACCGGGGGCTGAGCCATGACGACGACCACGCCGCGCCTGTCCCGCGTCGCCATCCAGACCGCCGACTTCGATCTCTCCGCTGAAGTCGCCGCCCTGCGCGCAGGGGACGCGGGCGTCGGCGCCATCGCCACCTTCGTCGGCACCGTGCGCGACCGCCACGCCGGCCAGCCCGTCGCCGGCGCCATCACCGCGATGGAGCTGGAGCACTACCCCGGCATGACCGAGCGCAGCATCGAGGCGATGATCGACGACGCCTTCCGCCGCTTCGACCTCCGTGGTGTGCGCGTCATCCACCGCGTCGGCCCGCTGCAGATCGCCGACCAGATCGTGCTGGTCGCGGTCACGTCGATGCACCGAGGCGAGGCGTTCCAGGCGTGCGAGTTCCTGATGGACTACCTCAAGTCGGAGGCACCGTTCTGGAAGAAGGAAACCACGCCCGAGGGTGCCCGCTGGGTCGACGCCCGCGTCAGCGACGACGCGGCGTTGCACCGCTGGGGCATCGTCTCGGGCAACGCGGCTGGCGCCTGAACGGTGGCGTACGCGACGCTGCTGCAGGCCGCCTGCGTGGTGCTGGGGGCGTCGCTCGGGGCGCTGCTGCGCTGGCAGGCCGGGTTGAGGCTGGGCGTCGTCGTCGCGGGTTTTCCTCTCGGCACGCTCGCCGTCAACGTGGTCGGCGGCTTCCTGATCGGCTTGGCCCTGGTCTGGTTCCGTTTCCATCCAGAAGCCACTAACGGCAGACTGTTGATCGTCACCGGGTTTCTCGGCGGGATGACGACGTTCTCGTCCTTCTCGGGGGAGTCGCTGCTGTTGCTGCAGGCCGGGCAGGTGCCGCTGGCGGTGCTGCACAGTGCGGCGCATCTGCTGGGGGCGCTGGCGGCGGTGGCGCTGGGCTGGTGGCTGGGTCAGCTTGTGCTGGGTGGCGCTGTCGCGTAGGAGTCAAGCGCGGACCCGACGCACCCGCAGACTGCGCGCTGGATGGTGTCCACTGCCCTCTCACCCTGTCTGCCAAGGAGCCTTGCCCATGCGTGCCCTGATCTGTGAATCCTTTGGCCCGATCGACCAACTGCAGGTGCAGGACGTCGCCACCCCCGAGCCTGGCCCCGGCGAGGTCCGCATCCGGGTCGAATCCGCCGCCGTCAACTTCCCCGACGCGCTGATCGTGCAGGGGCTGTACCAGGTCAAGCCAGCGCTGCCATTCTCGCCGGGTGCGGAGCTGGCGGGCGTGGTCGAGGCGGTGGGCGAGGGCGTGCGCCATGCCAAGGTCGGCGACCGCGTCATCAGCTTCTGCGGCCACGGCGCCTTTGCCGAGCAGGCGGTGGTGAACGCCCGCCAGGTGATGCCGCTGCCCGAGGGCATGGACATGGACTCCGGCGCCGCGCTGGTGCTGACCTACGGCACGTCCCTGCATGCGTTGAAGGACGTGGCGCGCCTGCAGGCGGGCGAGACGCTGCTGGTGCTGGGCGCCGCCGGTGGCGTGGGGCTGGCGGCCATCGAGATTGCCAAGCAGTTCGGTGCCAGGGTCATTGCCGCTGCATCCAGTCAGGACAAGCTGGACCTGTGCCGGTCCGTCGGTGCGGACGAGTGTGTCAACTACTTCACCGAGGATTTTCGCAAGCGACTGGATGCGCTGACGGATGGGCAGGGTGTTCAGGTGGTGTACGACGCGGTGGGGGGGGATTACACCGAGCCGGCGCTGCGGGCGACGGCGTGGCGCGGGCGCTATCTGGTGGTCGGTTTTGCTGCCGGAACGATTCCCAGGGTGCCGCTGAATCTGGCGCTGCTCAAGGAGCGCGCGATCCTGGGCGTGTTCTGGGGCGATGCGGTGCGCCGCGATCCTGCGACGCATCTGGCGAACATGCAGCAGCTGTCCACCTGGTTTGCCGAGGGCCGCATCCGTCCGGTGATCAGCGAGCGTGTCGGGCTGGACGGTGCGCAGGGGGCGATCCAGCGCATGGCGGCGCGGCAGGTCAAGGGCAAGGTGATCGTGCATCCGCACGGGCAAGAGCACGGGCAAGAAAAAGGCGCCCCGCAGGGCGCCTGACAACCCCGCGGTGCCATGACCGCAGGGCAGGGCTGTCGATCAACGCTGCTGGCGACGGCGGCCCATGAAGCCCAGCATGCCCAGACCCGCCACCAGCATGGCGTAGGTCTCGGGTTCCGGCACGGCGCTGACGGAGACGTTGTCCAGGTGCATGCCCGAGGTCATGCCCGGCAGACCGGCACCGGCCGAGCCGAAGTACAGCTTGTAGTTGTCGCCACCGTTCAGGTTCAGGACCGTGCTTTCGCTGCCCGTGCCGTTGAACTGCACCAGCGGGCCAGTGGAGACGAAGCTGGTGGTGTCCTGGTTGAACAGGGCCCAGAAGCCGGAGCCCTCGTAGTCGAAGCTCAGGGTGTAGGCGCCACCCGTGCTCACGCCGAACGCGGTGTAGGCCGAGTCGCCGCCGCCGAAGGCCATGAACTGGTTGTCCGCCACGTCCACGATCTTGAGGGTGCCGCTGGTGGAGTCCGAACCCCAGGTCGTGGCGCCGTAGCCACCGAGGTTCGTGTAGGTGTTGAACGAATCGGTGGCCAAGGCGGGCAGCTCGAAGTCGCCGTTGACGACGAGGTTCTGGGCGTGTGCGCCGGTGCCCAGGGTCAGCAGCAGGGCGGCGGCGATCGAAGTCAGGGTCTTGTGCATGGGGTGTCTTTCCAGTCGGAGTGTGTTGCGAAGTGGAAGTTGGCGGGCTGCCGAGGCGTTCCGTCGTTTCCTGTCTGTACCTTAACAACCTGGCCCGAAATGAAAACACCCGCATTGCTGGAGGCTCCCCCATTGAGGGGTGTCCATGGCACTGTGGTGGTCAATTTTTACCGCGACGGCCGCTGTCACCCTTGGAATGCGGGGGTGGGTCAGGCGCGTGTACGGGGCGTCTTGGCGGTACGCGGGTGAGCTGGCCGGGAAAACCCCCGTCCGGCTATAATCCACAGGTTTGTCTGCCAACAACGCTTCCCAGCGTCGCATGCTTGTCCCACCACGTCCGGAATGGCGCTTGTCGCCGGTGCTCCATCCGCAGAGCCCGTCCGGACGGACGCAGCGCTGGGAGTGCCCAATCCGGAGTTCCCGTGCTGCCCGTCCTGCCCCCCGCTATCCTCGCACTCGCAGACGGCACAGTCTTTCAAGGTACCTCGATCGGCGCCGCCGGTCACACGGTCGGTGAAGTGGTGTTCAACACCTCGCTCACCGGCTACCAGGAAATCCTCACTGACCCCAGCTATTGCCAGCAGATCGTGACCCTCACGTATCCGCACATCGGCAACTACGGCGTCAACGAGCAGGATGTCGAGGCCTCGAAAGTCCATGCCGCTGGTCTGATCATCAAGGACCTGCCTGTTCGCGCGTCCAACTTCCGCCAGTCGATGACGTTGACGGAGTACCTGGTCCGCGAAGGCACCGTCGCCATCGCCGACCTCGACACCCGTCGCCTCACCCGCGTGCTGCGGACCCAGGGTGCCCAGAACGGCTGCATCATGGCCTTTCCGGCCGGCACTGCGGTGACGCAGTCGATGGTGGACGAGGCTGTCGCGCTGGCCCGCCGCGCACCGAACATGGCCGGGCAGGATCTCGCGCAGGTCGTCACCCGTAGTGCGCCAGAAGTCTGGACCGAGACCGAGTGGCAACTCTTCGCGGCCAATGGCGAGCCGGGTTTCGGTGTGCAGACGGCGCCGCAGTTCCACGTTGTCGCCTACGACTTCGGTGTCAAGCGCAACATCCTGCGCATGCTGGCCGAGCGGGGTTGCAAGGTCACGGTGGTGCCGGCGAAGACCTCGGCTGCCGACGTGCTCGCCTACCAGCCGGATGGCATCTTCCTCTCCAACGGCCCTGGCGACCCGCAGCCCTGCGACTACGCCATCGCGGCGGCGGCCGAGCTGATCGAGACCGGCATCCCGACGTTCGGCATCTGCCTGGGCCACCAGATCATGGCGCTGGCTTCGGGGGCGAAGACCTTCAAGATGAAGTTCGGCCACCACGGCGCCAACCACCCGGTGAAGGATCTCGACACCGGCCGCGTGTCGATCACCAGCCAGAACCACGGGTTTGCTGTGGACGCCGAGACGCTGCCCGCCAACCTGCGCCCGACGCATGTGAGCCTGTTCGACGGCACGCTGCAGGGACTGGCGCGCACCGACAAGCCAGCCTTCTGCTTCCAGGGCCACCCGGAAGCGTCGCCGGGGCCGCATGACATCGCCTACCTCTTCGACCGGTTCACGGCGTTGATGGCGGCCCAGAAGGCGGCGTGATGCGTCCGGAAAAGCTGAACCATGTGCTGATCGAGGGCCTGCAAGGGGTCGGTCGGGTCGAGCTTCGGCTTGACACGCGCAGCCGTGTGTTCGCTTTTCTGGGTGCGAATGGGGTCGGCAAGACGAAGTGTCTGGAGGCGCTGTACCTGCTGTTCATGGTCTATTCGAAGCCGTTTCGAGAGGCCAAAGGGATGGCCGCGTTTGACGTTGCGAAGCGCCCAGGCATTCACGCCAATTCAGTTGTTCTTGTCGATCCGCCCCATCCTTTGCGTTTTTCAGAGTACGCGTTTAACGCTCTCCAGCGCAGTGATACAGATGAGTCATTGACGGACACGCCAGTGGTGTTCCTGTCTGCCACAGCCCGTGCCCATGTTGCTGACGGTCAGCACCAAGACTTGAAGCTGGGCTCGTTCGAAAGCCGACGTGCCGCGTACTTCGACGAGGCTTTCAGTGCCTTGGCCCAGCACCGGCTGCGCGAGTACGGCATGAATCACGACAGCCGCCAGTGGTTCGTGACCCGCGCCCAGTCGGTCAATCTGTACCAGAAGTCCGCCGATTCGCGTCAAGTGGACATCGACGCCGTCATGCAGGCGCTGCACGAGGTGGATGCCCGCATCGACCCCAAAGGCTTGCAGATCGACGGCGATGAGCGCGTGTTCCTGAAGATCGAAGGCCAGGACCGCGAACTCTCCGAACTCAGCTCCGGCTTCCTCGCGCTGGTCAAGCTGATCCAGAGCATCGTCGCGGGCTACAGCGCGTGGACCAACGAGGTGAACCTGCGCCACGTTCCCGGCGTGGTGTTCATCGACGAGATCGAAAGCCACCTGCACGCGCAGTGGCAGTCCCGCATCCTGGGGCAACTGAAGGCGATCTTCCCGAAGACCACCTTCTTCGTGGCCACGCACTCGCCACTGGTGCTGGCCCGTCTGCACGAGGGTGAGGCGTATCGGCTGGTGCGTGATCCCGACGGCGTGGTGCGCTCGCACCCGATCCAGGCTCCGGTCAACCGGTTGCTGGCTGACGTTCTGGACGACGCCTTTGGCGTGGACCTGAACCAGTTCAAGCGCGAGGATCTGCTGGCTTCGGATCAACAGGCGGCCAAGCAGGCGCTGCTGGACCTGCTCGACCGTTCGGCGGATGAGGGCCAGCCATGACGACGGGCGACCTGCTCGACACCAACCTGCTCATCGGTGCCCTGGACGCCGAGCCGGGCAATGTGCAGGCCCTCGGTGACGCCAGCCAACCCAAGCTCGACAAGCGCTCGTTCGATCTCTTCCACTGTGTCGCCGCACACCACAACAAGCTTGAAGTCGCCAGCCGAGATGGTGACATCCCCAAAATCATGGAAGTCCTGAAGCAGGTGTCCGCGTGAAGTCCGCGTGAACACGGCCTCAGCTTGACAGAACTCCCAGAAACTACAGAACTCAGAAGAAGCCCATGCCCAAGCGTTCCGACCTGAAATCCATCCTCATCATCGGCGCCGGCCCGATCATCATCGGCCAGGCCTGCGAGTTCGACTACTCCGGCGCGCAGGCGTGCAAGGCCCTGCGCGAAGAGGGCTACAAGGTCATCCTGGTCAACTCGAACCCGGCGACCATCATGACCGACCCGAACACGGCGGACGTGACCTACATCGAGCCGATCACCTGGCAGGTGGTCGAGAAGATCATCGCCAAGGAGCGCCCGGACGCGATCCTGCCGACCATGGGCGGCCAGACGGCGCTGAACTGCGCGCTCGACCTGCACAAGCATGGCGTGCTCGACAAGTACCAGGTCGAGATGATCGGCGCCAACGAACACGCCATCGAGAAGGCCGAGGACCGCCTGAAGTTCAAGGACGCGATGACCAAGATCGGTCTCGGCTCCGCGAAATCCGGCATCGCGCATTCGATGGAAGAGGCGCTCGCCGTCCAGAAGGCGATCCAGGCCGAGATCGGCGGCAGCGGCTTCCCGATGGTGATCCGCCCCAGCTTCACGCTCGGCGGCTCCGGCGGCGGCATCGCCTACAACTCGGAAGAGTTCGAGACCATCTGCAAGCGCGGCCTCGACCTCTCGCCGACCAAGGAGCTGCTGATCGAGGAATCGCTGATCGGCTGGAAGGAGTACGAGATGGAAGTTGTCCGCGACAAGGCGGACAACTGCATCATCGTCTGTTCGATCGAGAACCTGGATCCGATGGGCATCCACACGGGTGACTCGATCACCGTTGCCCCGGCCCAGACGCTCACCGACCGCGAATACCAGCTCCTGCGCAACGCCTCGATCGCGATCCTGCGCGAGATCGGCGTGGACACCGGCGGCTCGAACGTGCAGTTCTCGATCAACCCGAAGGACGGCCGCATGGTCGTCATCGAGATGAACCCGCGCGTGTCGCGTTCGTCCGCACTGGCGTCGAAGGCCACCGGCTTCCCGATCGCCAAGATCGCCGCGAAGCTGGCCGTCGGCTACACGCTGGACGAGCTGAAGAACGACATCACGGGCGGCGCGACCCCGGCGTCGTTCGAGCCGTCGATCGACTACGTGGTGACCAAGATCCCGCGTTTCGCCTTCGAGAAGTTCCCCCAGGCCGACTCGCACCTGACGACGCAGATGAAGTCGGTCGGCGAGGTGATGGCGATGGGCCGCACCTTCCAGGAATCGTTCCAGAAGGCGCTGCGTGGCCTGGAAACCGGCATCGACGGCCTGACCGAACGCTCGACCGACCGCGACGAGATCATCGAGGAGATCGGCGAGGCGGGTCCGGAGCGCATCCTGTACGTGGGGGACGCCTTCCGCATCGGGTTGTCGCTGGAAGAGATTTTCGAGGAGACCGCGATCGACCCGTGGTTCCTGGCGCAGATCGAGCAGATCGTCGCCACCGAGACGCAGGTCAAGGCCCGCACGCTCGACAGCCTGAGCGCCGACGAGATGCGCTTCCTGAAGAAGAAGGGCTTCTCGGACAAGCGCCTGGCCAAGCTGATGGGCACCAACCAGCACGACCTGCGCCGCCAGCGCCACAGGCTCGGCGTGCGCCCGGTCTACAAGCGCGTGGACACCTGTGCGGCCGAGTTCGCCACGCAGACCGCCTACCTGTACTCGTGCTACGAGAACGCGGACGGTGAGTGTGAAGCGCAGCCGACCGACAAGAAGAAGATCATGGTGCTCGGTGGTGGCCCGAACCGGATCGGCCAAGGCATCGAGTTCGACTACTGCTGCGTCCACGCCGCGCTCGCCCTGCGTGAAGACGGCTACGAGACCATCATGGTCAACTGCAACCCCGAGACCGTCTCGACCGACTACGACACTTCCGACCGCCTGTACTTCGAGCCGGTGACGCTGGAAGACGTGCTGGAGATCGTCGAGAAGGAGAAGCCAGTCGGCGTCATCGTGCAGTACGGCGGTCAGACGCCGCTGAAGCTGGCACTCGACCTCGAAGCCAACGGCGTGCCCATCATCGGCACCAGCCCGGACTCGATCGACGTGGCCGAAGACCGCGAGCGTTTCCAGCAACTGCTGCACGCGGTCGGCCTGAAGCAGCCGCCGAACCGAACCGCCCGTACCGAGGAGACGGCGCTGGTCCTGGCCAACGAGATCGGCTACCCGCTGGTGGTGCGCCCGAGCTACGTGCTGGGCGGCCGGGCGATGGAGATCGTCCACGGCGACAAGGACCTGGAACGCTACATGCGCGAAGCGGTGCGCGTGTCGGACAAGTCGCCGGTGCTGCTGGACCGCTTCCTCGACGACGCGGTGGAGGTGGACGTGGACTGCATCGCCGACGCCAGCGGCGCGGTGATGATCGGCGGCATCATGGAGCACATCGAGCAGGCTGGCGTCCACTCGGGCGACTCGGCGTGCTCGCTGCCGCCGTACACGCTGAGTGCCGTGCTGCAGGACGAGCTGCGCCGCCAGACCGCGCTGATGGCCAAGGCGCTGAAGGTGATCGGCTTGATGAACGTGCAGTTCGCGATCCAGGGCGACGTGACGGCGGGGCTGGATGCCTGCACCGTCTACGTGCTGGAAGTGAACCCGCGCGCTTCGCGCACGGTGCCGTATGTGTCGAAGGCGACCGGCCAGCCGCTGGCCAAGATCGCCGCCCGCTGCATGGCCGGCCAGTTGCTGGCGGACCAGAAAGACCCGAACGGCCAGGTGCCGCACGAGGTCGTGCCGCCGTACTTCAGCGTCAAGGAAGCCGTCTTCCCGTTCAACAAGTTCCCCGGCGTGGACCCGATTCTCAGTCCGGAGATGCGCTCGACCGGCGAAGTCATGGGCGTGGGCAAGACCTTTGCCGAAGCGATGCTCAAGAGCCAGCTCGGTGCCGGTTCGCGCCTGCCGCGCAGCGGCAATGTGGTGATCTCGGTCAAGTCCAACGACCACGCCCGTGCGGTGGTCATCGCCCGTGACCTGCACGCGCTGGGCTTCGGCATCGTGGCGACCAAGGGCACGGCGGCGGCGATCGCGGCCGGTGGCGTGCCGGTGAAGGTGGTCAACAAGGTCAAGGATGGCCGGCCGCACATCGCCGACATCATCAAGTCTGGCGACATCCAGCTGGTCTTCACGACGGTGGACGAGACGCGCACGGCGATCGCCGACTCGCGGCACATCCGCACCGCCGCGCTGGCCAACCGGGTGACCTACTACACCACGATGGCCGGCTGCGAAGCCGCCACCGAGGCGCTCAAGCACCAGGACGGGCTCTCGGTGGTCTCCCTGCAGGAACTGCACGCCGAACTGCACTAAACTCACGGACTCGATCCCATCGCCGCCGCCGGCCTTCCGCGAGGAAGCAGGCGGCGGTCTGTTTTTGCCTTTGCAATCGACCCCCACGTAACGCAAGAAGAGTAAGAAGAACCATGGCCACGATTCCGTTGACCAAGCGCGGCGCAGAGCTGCTCAAGGCCGAGCTGCACCGGCTCAAGACCATCGAGCGTCCTGCCGTGATCAATGCGATCGCCGAGGCGCGTGCACAGGGTGACCTGTCCGAAAACGCCGAGTACGACGCTGCCAAGGACAAGCAGGGCTTCATCGAAGGCCGCATCCTGGAAGTCGAGAGCAAGCTGGCGGTGGGTCAGGTGATCGACCCGAGCACGCTCAACGCGGGCGGGCGCATCGTGTTCGGCGCGACGGTCGATCTGGAAGAAGAAGAGTCGGGCGACGCCGTGACCTACCAGATCGTGGGCGAGGACGAGGCGGACATCAAGTTCGGCCGGATCTCCGTCGGCTCGCCCATCGCGCGGGCGCTGATCGGCAAGGAAAAGGGCGATGTCGCGGTGGTGAATGCCCCCGGCGGTGCCAAGAGCTACGAAGTCATCGAAGTCCGCTACACCTGAGCGTGCGCTGGATGACGACCGTGTTGAGACAGGTGCGCACGCTGGTGGCGGCGGTGTGGCTGGGCTTGGTGCTGACGCTGGCTGCTGTGGCTGCGCCGGTGCTGTTCGCGGGACTTGAGCGCGCCGAAGCCGGACGGCTGGCGGGCAACCTGTTCCGCATCGAGGCCCATGTGGCGCTCGGGCTGGCGGTGGTGCTGTTCCTGGTGGAGCGGCGTCTGGCGGGTCTGCGGGCCCGGGCGGGGCAGGGTTCGGCGCTGTCCGCGAACGTGCTGCTGGTGCTGGGGGCGCTGTTCTGCACCGTGCTGGGCTATTTTGCCTTGCAGCCGCTCATGGAGGCGGCGCGGGCCGGGCAGGGGCGGTGGAGTTTCGGTGCCCTGCACGGCGTCTCCAGCAGCCTGTTCGCGCTGAAGGGGTTGTTGTTGCTGGCGCTGGTGTGGCGCGGTGCCGGCACGCATTGAAGCAGGCACGGCACGCAGCGCGTCCCTGGCTTCAGCTCATTCGCTGCTCTGGGCGCGTTTCTTGGCCCCGACCAGTCGCTTCTTGGACCGCTTGACGATGCCGCCGGCGGTCAGGCGCTGGTTGCCGAAGATGGTGAGCTTCTTGACCTGGGCACGTTGCGAGCCGCTCTTGGAGAAGGTCAGCAGCTTGACGACGCGTGGTGCAGCCGCGCGGCGATCGGGTGTCTCGGCGCGGCCTTCCTTGACCGGCAGCGGGCGCCAGAGCACCAGCAGCTTGCCGATGTGCTGGATCGGCGCGGCGCCGAGTTCGTCCGACAGCGACACCAGCAGCGCCTCGCGGGCAGCACGGTCGTCGCTGAAGACGCGGACCTTGATCAGTCCGTGGGCGTTGAGGGCAGAGTCGATCTCCTTGAGAACGGCAGGGGTGAGTCCTTCGGACCCGATCATGACGACGGGGTCGAGGTGGTGGGCCTCAGCGCGGTATTCCTTGCGCTGGGCCGGAGTCAGTTGGATGGCAGCCATGCCACCATTATCGTTGGGTATCGTTGGGGTGAGGGTCGGGACATGAAGATCGACAGTAAAAGCAAGAAGATCAACAAGGCGTGGCTCAACGAGCACCTGACCGATCCCTACGTCCGGCAGTCCAAACGCGACGGCTACCGGGCCCGCGCAGCCTACAAGCTCAAGGAAATCGACGAGACGTTCCACCTCTTTCGACCGGGGCAGGTGGTGGTGGACCTGGGGGCTGTGCCTGGCGCCTGGAGTCAGTACCTGCGGCGGCGGTTCGCCCCGAAAGAAGCCGGCACCGGCGGTGCGGCGGCCGGTGCACTCAACGGGACCATCATTGCGCTGGACCTGCTCGAATTCGAGCCGATCGAGGGCGTGCATTTCATCCAGGGTGATTTCCGTGAAGATGCCGTGCTGCAGCAGCTGGTGGACGTGCTGGGCGGGCGGGCTGTCGATGTGATCGTGTCGGACATGGCGCCCAATCTCTCGGGCATCGAAGTCTCGGACGCTGCCCGCATCGCCCACCTGATCGAGCTGGCCATCGACTTCGCGCAGGCGCATCTGCGGCCCGATGGCGTGCTGGTCTGCAAGGTCTTCCACGGGAGTGGCTACAGCCAGCTGGTACAGTTGTTCAAGGACCATTTCCGGGTGGTCAAGCCCATCAAGCCCAAGGCCTCTCGTGACAAATCGGCGGAAACCTTTCTGGTCGGACTGGGTCTGAAAAGTGCAGGCAAACGGGGCTGAAAAGGACTGAAAACCGGTGCGAGAGTACACATCTGCCCCGTTCAGGGTGAGGGTTCCCCCGCAAACATCAGCTTGGCGTGGGGTTGACTGCACTAGAATCGACCCCATCTACCGCGTAGGTGCGTACCAAGCGGCACGCAAGGCCCCGATCCGGGGCGTGTTCGAATCTAAGAAGGAGCCGCGGTGAACAATCAATGGTTCTCCAAAGTAGCTGTGTGGCTGGTGATAGCGTTGGTGCTGTTCACCGTTTTCAAGCAGTTTGACCGCACGGCCACGGCCGGTAACCAGATCGGGTACTCCGAGTTCCTCGAAGAGGTGCGCACCAAGCGTATCCGCGAGGTGGTGCTGCAGGAAAATCCTGGCGGCGCCGAAATCGAGGCACTGACGACCGACGACAAGAAGATCCGCACCACCGCCACCTACCTGGACCGCGGTCTGGTCGGCGATCTGATCAGCAACGGCATCAAGTTCCGCGTCAAGCCGCGTGACGAGCCGTCGCTGCTGACCAGTCTGCTGGTGTCCTGGGGTCCGATGCTGCTCCTGATCGGCGTGTGGGTGTACTTCATGCGCCAGATGCAGGGCGGTGGCAAAGGCGGGGCGTTCAGCTTCGGCAAGAGCCGTGCCCGCATGCTCGACGACACCAACAACTCCGTGACGTTCGCCGACGTGGCAGGCTGCGACGAAGCCAAGGAAGAGGTCAAGGAGCTGGTGGACTTCCTCAAGGATCCCCAGAAATTCCAGAAGCTCGGCGGCCGGATTCCCCGTGGCGTGCTGATGGTCGGTCCTCCTGGCACTGGCAAGACGCTGCTGGCGAAGTCCATCGCCGGTGAAGCCAAGGTGCCGTTCTTCTCGATCTCCGGTTCGGACTTCGTGGAAATGTTCGTCGGTGTCGGCGCTGCCCGCGTGCGCGACATGTTCGAGCAGGCCAAGAAGAATGCGCCCTGCATCATCTTCATCGACGAAATCGACGCCGTCGGTCGCCACCGTGGTGCCGGCCTGGGTGGTGGCAACGACGAGCGCGAGCAGACGTTGAACCAGATGCTCGTCGAGATGGACGGCTTCGAGACCAACCTCGGCGTGATCGTCGTGGCCGCGACCAACCGACCGGACATCCTGGATCCAGCCCTGCTGCGCCCCGGCCGCTTCGACCGTCAGGTGTACGTGACGCTGCCGGACGTGCGTGGTCGCGAGCAGATCCTCAACGTCCACATGCGCAAGATCCCGATCGGGCAGGACATCCGCGCCGACATCCTCGCGCGTGGCACCCCGGGCTTCTCGGGCGCCGATCTGGCCAATCTCGTCAACGAAGCCGCCCTGTTCGCTGCCCGCCGCAATGGCCGGGTGGTGGAGATGGTGGACTTCGAGAAGGCCAAGGACAAGATCATGATGGGCCCCGAGCGCAAGTCCATGATCATGCCGGAGGAAGAGCGCCGCAACACCGCCTACCACGAGGCCGGTCATGCACTGGTGGCCCGCCTGCTGCCCAAGACCGACCCGGTCCACAAGGTGACGATCATCCCCCGTGGCCGTGCGCTGGGCGTGACGATGCAGCTGCCGGAAGGGGACCGCTACAGCATGGACAAGGATCGCATGTTGTCCACGATCTCGGTGCTCTTCGGGGGCCGGATCGCCGAAGAAGTGTTCATGCACCAGATGACCACGGGTGCCAGCAACGACTTCGAGCGTGCGACCCAGATCGCCCGCGACATGGTGACGCGCTACGGCATGACGGACGCGCTCGGTCCGATGGTCTATGCGGACAACGAGGGTGAAGTGTTCCTCGGCCGCTCGGTGACGAAGACGACCAACATGTCCGAGCAGACCATGCAGAAGGTCGACTCCGAGATTCGTCGCATCATCGACAACCAGTACGCGCTGGCCCGTCGTCTGATCGAGGAAAGCCAGGACAAGATGCATGTCATGGCACAGGCCCTGCTGGAATGGGAAACCATCGACGCCGACCAGATCGAGGACATCATGAACGGTCGCCCGCCGAAGCCACCCAAGGACTGGACGCCGTCGGTCAACAGCAAGCCGCCGGGCGGACCGTCGAACCCGTCGATCAGCTCGGGCAATGCGGCCGCGCCGGCCTGAAACCGATCCACACTGGCACGAACGACAAGGACGGGGCGCGAGCCCCGTTTTGCATTCCACGATGACATGGCCTCCGCGCGCTTCCGAATCCACTGGCCCGACATGGGCGACGACCCGCTACACCCTGGATCTGCAGAAGGTGCAGGTCATGGGCATCGTCAATGTCACGCCGGATTCCTTTTTTGACGGAGGACGCAGCACTGCAGCCGCGGCGATGGCCCATGCAGAATCGCTGTTGCGACAAGGTGCAGACCTGCTGGACATCGGAGGAGAGTCCAGTCGGCCTGGCGCGGACAGTGTCCCTTGGCAGCAGGAGTGGTTGCGCATCGAGCCGGTCCTGCGGGCGGCGCTCTCGCTGGGTGTGCCGCTGTCGATCGACACCTGCAAGCCGGAGGTGATGCAGCGCGCGCTCGATCTCGGGGCCGACATCATCAACGACATCCGTGCGCTGCAAGCCCCTGGTGCCTTGGCGGTGGTGGCGGCGCATTCCGCATGCGGCGTGTGCCTCATGCACATGCGGGGCGAGCCGCGCACCATGCAGACCGCACCGTGGCACGCCGAGGTGGTGGCCGAGGTGGCCGGGCATCTGGCGCAGCGGGCCGAGGCGCTGCAGCGCCGGGGCGTTGCCCGATCGCGCATCGTCCTGGATCCCGGCATCGGCTTTGGCAAGACGGTGGAGGACAACTTTGCGCTGCTGCCGGGACAGCGGGCGCTGCTGGCGATGGGCTATCCGGTGCTGGCGGGGTGGTCCAGGAAATCCTCCCTGGGCGCCGTGACCGGCAAGGCGGCGCCGGACCGCCTCACCGCCAGCGTGGCGGCAGCACTGGCAGCCGTGCAGTTCGGCGCACGTATCCTGCGTGTCCATGATGTCGATGCAACAGTGGATGCGCTGAAGGTGTGGAGGGCCGCCGGTTTGCCTTGAACCGTCAGGGTCGACACGGTTTCGCATTAAGGTATTGAATGGTTCGGTCGTTAATATCGAGGCTCCTCGCTCCACAGGATTGACATGAGTAGACGTTTTTTTGGTACTGACGGGATTCGCGGCGCTGTGGGCACCTTCCCCATCACCCCGGATTTCGTGCTGAAGCTGGGCAATGCCGTGGGCCGTGTCCTGCGCAAGACCAACGAGCGCCCGGTCGTGCTCATCGGCAAGGACACCCGCGTCTCCGGCTACATGCTGGAATCGGCCCTCGAAGCGGGTCTGAATTCGGCCGGCGTGGACGTGATGCTCACCGGCCCGCTGCCGACGCCGGGCGTGGCCTATCTGACCCGTGCGCTGCGCCTCAGCCTGGGCGTGGTCATCAGCGCATCACACAATCCCTACGGTGACAACGGCATCAAGTTCTTCTCCGCCCGTGGTGAAAAGCTGCCGGATGCCTGGGAGGAGCAGGTCGAAGCCGCACTGGCGGCCGAGCCGATCTGGTCGGACTCTCGCCGGCTGGGTCGTGCGCGCCGGCTGGCAGATGCGCCTGGCCGTTACCTGGAGTTCTGCAAGTCCACCTTCTCCAACGATCTCTCGCTCAAGGGCTTGAAGATCGTCGTGGACGGCGCGCACGGTGCGGCCTATCACATTGCCCCCGACGTGTTCCACGAACTGGGCGCCGAGGTCATCCGCATCGGTTGCGACCCGGATGGCTACAACATCAACGACGGCGTCGGTGCCACC
Source organism: Sphaerotilus sp. (assembly GCA_013299055.1). Classification (GTDB taxonomy): domain Bacteria; phylum Pseudomonadota; class Gammaproteobacteria; order Burkholderiales; family Burkholderiaceae_C; genus Sphaerotilus. The sequence continues at coordinate 24,273 of JAAFKB010000009.1, read as the reverse complement.
TCGCCCCAGGCGCTGGTCACTGCGGTCAAGCAGCACCGTGCCGATTACGGCATTGCGCTCGATGGCGACGCCGACCGGCTGCAGGTCGTCGATGGTGCCGGTCGTCTCTACAACGGCGACGAGCTGCTCCATGTCATGGTGCAGGATCGCCTGCTGCAAGGCGAGGCCGTGCCCGGCGTGGTCGGCACGTTGATGACCAACATGGCGGTGGAGGTCGCGATCCGGCGCAAGGGCATCGAGTTCGTGCGTGCCAAGGTGGGCGACCGCTACATCCTGGAAGAGCTGGCCCGCCGTGGCTGGCAGCTGGGTGGGGAAGGCTCCGGTCACCTGCTCGCGCTGGACCGGCACACCACCGGCGACGGCATCGTCAGCGCCTTGCAGGTGCTCCAGGCCCAGCAGCGCGCCTGCCGATCTCTGTCGGAGCTGCTGGAGGAGGTGACGCTGTTCCCGCAGACGCTGCTCAACGTGCGTCTGGCCCCTGGTCAGGACTGGAAGAGCAACGTGGCCTTGGCCGAAGCCCAGGAGCGGATCACGGCTGAGCTGGGCGACAGCGGCCGGGTGCTCATCCGGGCGTCTGGCACAGAGCCTCTGCTGCGCATCATGGTCGAGGCGCGGGACGCCGCGGTGGCGCAGGCTTGCGCGGAGCAGATGGCGGCGACGCTGGGGTCCGCAGCCGCCAGTGCCCACTGAGCCGGACCCACCGCGCAGAACACCCGCGACTGCCCTGTCGCACCGAACCCCCGGCGCCGTCCAGGCACCGGGGGTTTTTTTCGATGGTCACTAAAATGTCACACAATGACATTACAGTGCGCCTGCCGCGCCGATGCGGTGGAAGTCAGCAAGCAACAAGGACAGTTCATGAAGATCAGCGTGTGTGCTCAGGCTCTGGTGGCCGTGTCGCTTCTCTCGACGGCGGTGCTGGCCCGTGCCCAGGATGCCACCGGTGCCGGCGCCACCTTCCCCGCCCCGGTCTACGCCAAGTGGGCCGATGCCTACCACAAGGTCGGCGGCGCGAAGATCAACTACCAGTCGGTCGGCTCAGGCGCCGGCATCCGCCAGATCCAGGCCAAGACGGTCGATTTCGGCGCCACCGACATGCCGCTCAAGGACGAGGAACTCGCCAAGGATGGCCTGGTGCAGTTCCCCACCGTCATCGGCGGTGTCGTGCCCGTGGTCAACATCAAGGGCATCCAGCCGGGCCAGATCAAGCTGACGGGCGAGCTGCTGGGCAACATCTACCTCGGCAAGATCACCAAGTGGAATGATCCGGCCCTGGTCACGCTGAATCCGGGCGTACCACTGCCGGACGCCGCGATTTCGGTCGTGCGCCGCGCGGACGGTTCGGGCACCACCTTCGTGTTCACCAACTACCTCTCCAAGGTCAACGCCGAGTGGAAGTCCAAAGTCGGCGAGGGCACGGCCGTGAACTGGCCGGCGGGTGCGGGCGGCAAGGGCAACGAGGGGGTGTCGGCCTTCGTGATGCGCCTGCCCAATGCGATTGGCTATGTCGAGTACGCCTACGCCAAGCAGAACAAGATGTCGCACGTCCTGCTGAAGAACAAGGATGGGCAGTTCGTCGCGCCGGATGACCTGAACTTCAAGGCTGCTGCTGCTGGTGCGGAATGGAACAAGTCGTTCTACCAGGTGCTGACCGAGCAGCCCGGCAAGGACGCCTGGCCGTTGACCGGCGCCACCTTCATCCTGATGCACAAGGCGCAGGAGAAGGCCGACAAGGGTGCAGCGTCGCTGAAGTTCTTCGAATGGGCCTTCACGAGTGGCGACAAGATGGCCAGCGAGCTGGAATACGTCGCGCTGCCCGACAACGTGAAGAACCTCGTGCGCAAGCAGTGGGGTGAGATCAAGGACGCTTCTGGCAAGGCCGTGGCCTACAAGTGAGTGACATGGGCATGGCAACCGAGACGCGCGGCACCCCCGCCGTGAAGCGCCACGCCTGGGCTGATCCGCTGTTTGCGGTGTTGGCCCAAGCGGCGGCTTGGCTGACGCTGGCGTTGATGGCGGGCATTCTCGTGTCGCTGCTGCAGGGCGCCATGCCCGCGATCCGCGAATACGGGCTGTCCTTCCTCTGGTCGAGCGAGTGGGATCCAGTCCAGAACCGCTACGGCGGTCTGGTGATGATCTACGGCACGCTGATGACTTCGTTCATCGCGCTGCTGATTGCCGTGCCCGTGAGCTTCGGCATTGCGCTGTTCCTGACCGAGCTGTCCCCTGCGTGGCTGAAGCGGCCGCTGGGGGTGGCGGTGGAGCTGCTGGCCGCCGTGCCGTCGATCGTCTACGGCATGTGGGGTCTGATGGTGTTCGGGCCGCTGCTGGCCGAGTATGTGCAGCAGCCGTTGCAGGGCCTCTTCACCGGCATTCCCGTGCTGGGTGACCTGTTCTCCGGGCCGCCGGTGGGCATCGGCATCATGGCCGCCAGCATCATCCTGGCCATCATGATCATCCCCTTCATCGCCTCGGTGATGCGCGACGTGTTCGAGGTGACGCCGCCCATGCTCAAGGAGTCCGCCTACGGATTGGGCGCCACCACCTGGGAAGTGGTCTGGAAGATCGTGCTGCCCTACACCAAGAGCGGCGTGGTCGGCGGGATCATGCTGGGACTGGGCCGGGCGCTGGGCGAGACGATGGCCGTGACGTTCGTCATCGGCAACATGAACCAGCTCAATTCCATCTCCCTGTTCGATGCCGCCAACAGCATCACCTCGGCGCTGGCCAACGAATTCGCCGAAGCCGGCGTCGGCCTGCACCAGGCGTCGCTGATCTACCTCGGGCTGGTGCTGTTCTTCATCACCTTCGTCGTGCTGTCGCTGTCCAAGCTGCTGCTGGCCCAATTGAAGAAAGGCGAAGGCCGCTGATGCGCCAGGACGCTCTGTACACCGCGCGTGCGGCCATGCACCGCAAGCGCAAGCTGGTCAACCTGATCGCGCTCACGCTGTCGATGTCGGCGATGGCCTTCGGGCTGTTCTGGCTGATCTGGATCCTGATCGAGACGGTCCGCATGGGGATCGGCGGGCTGAACCTGCAGACCTTCACCGAGATGACCCCGCCGCCGCAGGCCGAGATCGGGGGCCTGGCCAACGCGATCTTCGGTTCGCTGACGATGGTGACACTGGCCACCCTGCTGGGAACACCGATCGGCGTGATGGCGGGTGTGTACCTGGCGGAATACGGTCAATCGAACTGGCTAGGCCGCATCACGCGCTTCGTCAACGACATCCTGCTGTCGGCCCCGTCGATCGTGGTCGGCCTGTTCGTCTATGCGATCTGGGTGGCGCGGGTGGGCAACTTCTCGGGCTTCGCGGGAGTGCTGGCGCTGGCGATGATCGTCATCCCGGTGGTGATCCGCACGACCGAGAACATGCTCAGCCTGATCCCCAATGCCATGCGCGAGGCTGCCTATGCGCTGGGCACACCGAAGTGGAAAGTCATCCTGTCCATCACGCTGAAGTCTGCGCGTGCGGGTGTCATGACGGGCGTGCTGCTGGCGATCGCCCGCATTTCGGGCGAGACGGCACCGCTGCTGTTCACCGCGCTGTCCAACCAGTTCTGGACCAGCAACCTCAACGAGCCGATGGCCAGCCTGCCGGTGACGATCTTCAAGTTCGCGATGAGCCCGTACGAGAACTGGCAGAAGCTGGCCTGGGCAGGTGTGTTCCTGATCACCGTGGGGGTGCTGGCGCTCAACATCGTCGCCCGCACCTTCCTGCGCAACAAACAATGATGACGCCGATGCCCATGCCTTCGCCCCTGGACCCCAAGGCCGCTGCGGCTGCCGAGAAGATCAAGATCTCGGTGCGCAATCTGAACTTCTACTACGGCAGCTTCCATGCCCTGAAGAACATCCAGATGGAGATCCCCGAGAAGAAGGTCACGGCCTTCATCGGGCCATCCGGCTGTGGCAAGTCCACGCTGCTGCGCACTTTCAACCGCATGTTCGAGCTGTATCCCGAGCAGCGCGCCGAGGGCGAGATCCTGCTGGACGGCAGCAACATCCTGACCAGCAAGGAAGACATCTCGTTGATCCGCGCCCGTGTCGGCATGGTCTTCCAGAAGCCCACGCCGTTCCCGATGTCGATCTACGACAACATCGCCTTCGGCGTGCGGCTGTTCGAGAATCTGCCCCGGGTGGAGATGGACGAGCGCATCGAATGGGCGCTGAAGAAGGCCGCTCTCTGGAACGAAGTCAAGGACAAGCTGGGCCAGAGCGGCTCCGGCCTGTCGGGTGGTCAGCAGCAGCGGCTGTGCATTGCACGTGGCATTGCCATCAAGCCCGAGGTGCTGCTGCTGGACGAACCTTGCTCGGCGCTGGACCCCATCTCCACCGGCAAGATCGAAGAGCTGATCGACGAGCTGAAATCCGATTACACCGTGGTCATCGTCACCCACAACATGCAGCAGGCCGCGCGCAGCTCGGACTACACCGCCTACATGTACCTGGGCGACCTGATCGAATTTGGTCCTACATCTGACATTTTCATGAAGCCCCGGAAAAAGGAAACCGAAGACTACATCACCGGTCGATTCGGATGATGTTCCTCGCGTCACACTGACTGCATCCCCTTTTCCGCCGGAGTTCCCACCATGGACAAGCATCTCTCCAGCCAGTTCGATGCCGAGTTGAGCGGCATCTCCACCCGTGTGCTCGAAATGGGCGGTCTGGTCGAATCCCAGGTCGCCCAGGCCATGCTGGCGCTGACCCAGTGCAGCGAGGACATCGCCACGCAGGTCATCCGCGTCGAAGAGCGTGTCAACCAGATGGAAATGGAGATCGACCGCGACCTCTCCACCATCATCGCTCGCCGCCAGCCGACCGCCCGCGACCTGCGCCTGCTCATCGCCATTTCCAAGACGATCGGCAATCTGGAGCGTGTCGGCGACGAGGCGGCCCGCATTGCCCGCACGGTGCAGGGGCTGGTGCAATCCGGTGTGCTCGCGCGCCTGCGCTTCCCCCTGTCGGACGTGTCGGTCGAGGCCAGTCTCGCCACCGCATCGCTGCGCAAGGCGCTGGACGCCTTCGCCCGCCTGGACGTGAACCAGGCGCTGGACGTGATCCGCCAGGACGACGAGATCGACCGCGAGTTCGACGGCCTGCTGCGCAAGCTCATCACCTACATGATGGAAGACCCGCGCACCATCTCGGTCTCCATCGACCTGGTGTTTGTCGCCAAGGCGATCGAGCGGGTGGGCGACCACGCCAAGAACCTCGCCGAGCAGATCATCTACATCGTCAAGGGCACCGACGTGCGGCACAACACGCCCGATGCGGTGGCGGACATGGTGCGGTGACATGGCGGTCCTGCGGGTGCTGGTGGTCGAGGACGAGCCGGCGATCGCCGAGCTGATCACGCTGCACCTGCGCCACGCGGGCTTCGACGTGGCTCTGGCGGTGTCGGCCGAACAGGCGCAGGCGGCGGTCGATGCCGTGCTGCCGGCGCTGGTCCTGCTGGACTGGATGCTGCCGGGGGCGACTGGTGTGGAGCTGACGCGCCGCTGGCGGGCCTCCCCACGGTTGCGCGAGCTGCCCATCCTGCTGCTGACGGCCCGTGCCACGGAGCAGGACAAGATTGCCGGGCTGGATGCCGGCGCCGACGACTATCTGGTCAAACCCTTCGCCACAGGCGAGTTGCTGGCGCGCATCCGTGCCGTGCTGCGCCGCCGTGCGCCCATGGCCAGCGATGCGCCCGTCGAGTGCGCCGGTCTGCGGCTGGACCCCGCGATGCGCCGTGTCAGTGCCATGGCCCGTGGGCTCGATTGCCGGCTCGGGCCCACCGAGTTCAAGCTGCTGCACTACTTCATGCTCCACCCCGAGCACGTCCACAGCCGGTCCCAATTGCTGGACCGGGTCTGGGGCGACCACGTGTTCATCGAGGAACGCACCGTCGATGTCCACATCAAGCGTTTGCGCGAAGCCCTGATGCCGGTACAGTGCGCGCACTTGATCGACACCGTGCGCGGTGCCGGCTACCGGCTTACCCTGGCCGGCCCCACCCGCACCTGACCTTTTCGGCTCTGACGTGATGATTCCAGAGGGCTGCCCATGCCCCTAGTCCTGCGACGCCTGTTCATTTCTCTGCTCCTCATGAGTACGCTGGCCCTGGTGGGTGGGCTGGTCGGGGTGCGGCTGCATTCGCCCGTGCTGGGCACCTGGAGCGGCGCCGTTCTGGGCCTGCTGGTGGCGGGCTGGCGCGATGCCCGCCGGGCCGCGCGGCTCGTCGATTGGCTGCGCGGCAATCTGGAGGGAGATGCGCCGCGTGATGGCGAACTCTGGGGCGAGATGGCCTACCGCACCGAGCGGGCGCTGCGCCAGCGCGAGTTGGCGGTGCAGGCCGAGCGGCAGCGTCTGGGCGAGTTCCTGCGGGCGATCGAGGCTTCGCCCAACGGCGTGATCCTGCTGGACGCCGATGAGCAGATCGTCTGGCTCAACCAGATCGCGGCCGTCCACCTCGGACTCGATCCTCAGCGCGACCTCGGCCAGCGCATCACCAATCTCGTGCGTTCACCCGCCTTCGTCAGTGGCCTGCAGGCGGGAGAGAGCCACGAGGCGATCAGCCTGCCACACTACCAGTCGCGCCTGTCGCTGTCGCTGCTGGTGCGGGCCTATGGCCAGGGCCAGCGTCTGCTGCTCACCCAGGACGTGACCGAGCGCCTGCAGGCCGAGGCGATGCGCCGGGACTTCGTGGCCAATGTGTCGCACGAGATCCGCACGCCGCTGACGGTCCTGGTCGGTTTTGTCGAGACACTGGCCAATCTGCCACTGGCCGAGGACGAACGCCAGCGCCTGCTTGCCATGATGTCCCAGCAGACCCACCGCATGCAGACCCTGGTGTCGGATCTGCTGACGCTGGCACAGCTGGAGGGCAGTCCGCAGCCGTCGGCCGACCAGTGGGTGTCGACGCAGGAGCTGCTTGCGCAGGTCGAGGTCGAAGCCCGCGGCCTCTCACGTGGACGGCACCTCATCCAGTTCCCCGACGAGGCCACCTTGCACGACCAGGCGGCCGACATCGCCGGTTTCCGCACCGAGCTGCTGTCGGCGCTGACCAACCTGACCAGCAATGCCGTGCGCTACACGCCAGAGGGCGGGCGGGTGTCGGTGAGCTGGACGCTGCGGCCATCCGGTGGCGGCACGTTCGAGGTGCGTGACACGGGCATCGGCATCGCGCGCGAACACCTGCCGCGCCTGACCGAGCGTTTCTACCGCGTCGATGGCAGCCGCTCGCGCGAGACCGGCGGCACGGGGCTGGGCCTGTCCATTGTCAAGCACGTCGCCCAGCGCCATGGGGCAGAGCTGGAGCTGGAAAGCGAACCGGGCAAGGGCTCGGTGTTCCGTCTCCACTTCCCGGCTGCGCGGGTCCGTGTCGTGGCGGCCGATCAGGGGCGCCGGTAGACCAGCACCACCTCGTCCCGGTCCGACGGGCGGCGTTCACGGGCCACGAGGGTCCAGCCGTCAGGTGCATCGGGCCACTGCTGCTGCGCGACCGGGATGCGGCGGTGTTCCTTGTGGCCCACCAGCAGCCAGTGGCAGTCGGTGGTGCGGGGATCGCGGGACAGGCGCCAGGTGCCGTGGACTTCGAGCGCCGCCAGCTGACCGCGGGTGACGTTCTGTGTGGCCACACAGCCACTGCTGGGCAGGTGAACGGCCAGGCGCTGCACCAGTGGCCGGTAGCTGCGGGCGTGGTCCAGCAGCGGCAGCCACAGCGTCATCAGCAGCAGCCAGTTCAGCGCCACGCCACCAGCGGGCAGTACCAGTGACTTCCAGAGCGCGTGGCGGTGGCGCCCTGTCCGCCAGCGCACGAGGGCAAGCCAGGCCATGGTGCCCAGCGCCGCCAGTCCGAGGGCCGGCAGGCTGAACTGCGGGACGAATTCAGGGGCCAGTCGTGCCACGTTGGCTGCGGGCTGCGCGGGTACGCCGGTGTGGATGGCCAGGTAGATCACCCAGACCGCCAGCGCGGTGACAGTGAAGAAGAAGACCGAGAACCAGTCGATCGCGGCACTGAGGCTGCGCTGCAACGTCGGCAGCGCAAAGGCGCCCAGCACTGCCAGCGCAGGCAGGCTCAGCATCAGCGCCCGGTCCGAGGCGCCCATCGATGCGCTCACCAGCACCGCCACCAGTGCCACCGACAGCGGCACGGCCAGGTGGCGCTTGTGGAGGTGCCGACGCCAGCGCCACAGCGTCCACCCGGCCAGCGGCCACACCGGCCAGGCGAACCACAGCAGCAGCTTGGGCAATCCGAGCAGCTGCACCGCGGGCGCGACCCGCCACGCCCATGCCCCCAGCCAGGTGCCCACCAAGGCGGCGATGGCGCAGCCGCCCAGCAGCCACGGTGTGAGGCTGCGCGAGCCGGGATAGGCCGAGCGCACGCAGACCAGTGCGCCCACCAGGCCCATCAGCAAACCGGTGGTCGCCGCGCCACTGGCCGCCAGCGTGGACAAGGCGGCCACGGCCGAGAGCCGGCTCAGCCATGGACGGTAGGGGCTGGCGGCCAGGGCATAGAGCAGCCAGGCGGTGGCGGCCAGCTGGACCAGCTCGGGGGTGGTCTCGTGTCCGAGCTGCAGCAGGCCCAGGCTGGCCATCAATGCCAGCAAGGCACCATCGGCCACCGCACGGGCGTAGTCCACCGGATGCGCTTCTCCTCCGAAGGCGAAGGCCACGGGCTGTGCGGCTTCGGTGCGGGCCAGGTGCAAGGTCGCGTACCAGACCAGCCCCAGCGTCGCCGTCAGCAGCAGCGCGAAGGGCAGCCGGGCTGCCAGCGCGGGATCCATCCAGGGCGACAGCATCTGCATCGCCACTGCCCCGATCCAGTACGGCAGCAGCCCGCCATCCGTTCCCGCCCAGCCGGCGATCGCCGGGTGCAGCCAGGAGGACTCCCCGCGCACGAGGCTGGTCATGTAGCCATAGGCAGTGATGTCGGCGCTCTTCCACGGATCGCGCCCGAACACGCCGGGCAGCACGTAGGCGGCACACAGCAGCAGCAGCGCCAGACGCGGCAGGCGCTGGACAGCACGCTGCGTCACGAGAGCAGGATTCGGGGAGTGCGCAGCGGACACGGCGTGGAGGGGGTCGGCAGGAGGAGGATGAAAAAAGGCAGCCAGTGGCTGCCTTCTTGTCGCACTCGCATGCTTGCGCAGGAGCGGTGCGGGGGGTCCAGGGGGCTGGAATTACTTCTTGATGCCGACCTTGAACTTGTTGCGGAACTTCTCGACACGGCCGCCCAGGCTGTCGACGCTCTTCTGCGTGCCGGTGTAGAACGGGTGCGTCTCGCTGGTGGTTTCCAGCTTGAACAGCGGCAGTTCGCGGCCGTCTTCGAGCTTGATCTTCTCGCGGGCCGGGGCGCACGAGCGGGTCACGAACTGGAAACCGTTGGACAGGTCGACGAAGCAGACGTCGCGGTAGTTCGGGTGGATGCCGTCTTTCATGGGGAGTCCTCGCTGTGTGCCGGGAGCCACGCTGCACCATGCAGACGCACTTTCCGACAGCGGAAAAACAAAGATTATAGCGTGCGCAGACTTGGCTTCAGCCGCCGCGCCGCATCATGTCGAAGAAGTCGATGTTGCTCTTCGTGGCCTTCATCTTGCCGAGGATGAACTCCATCGCCTCGATCTCGTCCATCGGGTAGAGCAGCTTGCGCAGGATCCAGCTCTTCTGCAGGATCTCCGGCTTGAGCAGCAACTCCTCGCGGCGCGTGCCGGACTTGTTGAGCAGGATCGACGGGTAGACACGCTTCTCGGCCATGCGGCGGTCCAGATGGATCTCGCAGTTGCCGGTGCCCTTGAATTCCTCGTAGATCACCTCGTCCATGCGGCTGCCGGTATCGACCAGCGCCGTGCCGATGATGGTGAGCGAGCCACCTTCCTCGACATTGCGGGCCGCGCCGAAGAAACGCTTGGGGCGCTGGAGGGCGTTCGCATCGACACCGCCGGTCAGCACCTTGCCGGACGAAGGCAGCACGTTGTTGTACGCGCGGGCCAGCCGGGTGATGGAGTCCAGCAGAATGATCACGTCCTTGCGGAGTTCGACCAGCCGCTTGGCGCGCTCGATCACCATCTCGGCGACCTGCACGTGGCGCGCAGCCGGCTCGTCGAAGGTCGAGCTGATGACTTCACCGCGCACGGTGCGCTGCATTTCGGTCACTTCCTCTGGACGCTCATCGACCAGCAGGACGATGAGGTGGACCTCGGGGTGGTTGGCGACCAGGGCGTGGGCGAGGTGCTGCATCATGACCGTCTTGCCGCTCTTGGGCGGCGAGACGATCAGGGCGCGCTGGCCTTTGCCGATCGGCGCGATCAGGTCGATGATGCGGCTGGTGATGTTTTCTTCACCCTTGATGTCACGTTCCATCCTGAACTGCTCCTTGGGGAAGAGCGGTGTCAGGTTCTCGAACATGATCTTGTTCTTGCTCTCCTCGGGCGTCAGCTCGTTGACGCGGTCCACCTTGACCAGGGCAAAGTAACGCTCGCCGTCTTTCGGCACGCGCACTTCGCCTTCGATCATGTCGCCGGTGTGGAGGTTGAAGCGCCGGATCTGGCTCGGGGACAGGTAAATGTCGTCCGTGGAGGCGAGAAAACTCGTGTCCAGGGCGCGCAGAAAGCCGAAACCGTCGGGCAAGACCTCCAGGACGCCATCGCCGAAAATCTGCTCACCCTGGCGGGCGCGTTTTTTCATGATCGCGAACATCAGCTCCTGCTTGCGCAGGCGGCTGGCGGACTCGATCTCCAGCGCCTCGGCCATCTGGATGAGCGCCGAGATGTGTTGGGCCTTGAGTTCGGAAAGATGCATGGGTGCGGACCCTGGAAGCAGGTCTGATCGGTGTCAGCGCGGGGAGTAGGGTGGCCGACGCTGCGCGCGCTTCAGGGTCTGCTGGTGGAGCATCTCCTGCGACATCTGGCGCGCAGTGGCATTTGCGGGGATGCCTGCACAGTGCGGCTGGCATCTCTGGTCAAATTATAGATGAGATTCGACAAACGCCTTCAACTGGATCAGGGCCACGGCGCCGACCTTGGTCGCCACGGGCAGTCCGTTCTTGAACAGCATCAGCGTCGGGATGCCGCGGATGCCGAACTTGCTGGAGGTGAGCTGGTTGCTGTCCACGTCCAGTTTCACGACCTTGAGCTTGCCGTCCAATTGTTCGGCCAGCACATCCAGACTGGGGGCCATCTGCTTGCAGGGGCCGCACCATTCGGCCCAGAAATCAACCAGGACGGGCTTGTCGGATTTCATGACTTCCGACTCGAACGTGCTGTCGGAGATGTGGGCGATGAGGTGGCTGCTCATGAGAGTTCCGTCGAAAGGGAAAAGGCCGAAAGATTTTCGGCCGGTGGCGATATGGCGACGATTTTGGCATGAACCCGGCAGACCCTGTGCAGAGCCGCCCGAGCAAGTGCCTGTCTGCACCCTGGGGCTCCACCGGAGACGCCTTGGAAATGCAGGGTATTTTCGCCGTTGACCGTTGGGTGCCGGCAGCTCCAATGGGGGCGATGCCCATGCTGCTTTCGTTGCTTTCGCATTCCTCGACTTCTGACTCTCGATCGCCACACCATGACCGATGCCGTTGCAGCCCCTGCGCCTGTCCTGCGAACCTTTGGTGATTTCGGACTGCTGCGCCTGCTCGGGCGCAGCTCGCTGACCATCGCCTGGCTCGCCCGCGACCACCGCACGGGCGAGGTCGTGCGCCTGCTGGCTTCGACGCAGCCGGTGCAGGCATCCGCCGTGCGCGCACGCTGTGTGGAGGATGCGCAACGGGCGGCACGGCTGGTGCATCCCCGGCTGGTGCCGGTGCGCCAGGTGGGGTGTGTGGACCGGTTCCCGTATGTGGTGTGCGACGCCGAACCGGGGGAGGGGGAGGCTGGGCCTGCCGCCACGACTGTGCTGGGACTTGGCGATCTGGTGCGCCGCGGACACGACCTGCTCGACGGGCTGTCGTATGTCCACGAGGCGGCCATGCTCCACGGGGACATCGGCCAGCACACGGTGGTGGTCGATGCTGCGGGGCGCTTGCGCCTGTGGGGCTGTGGCCTGGGGATGGCGTTGGCACCGGTACCTGCACCGGGCCTGGGTCTGGGCACGCTGCTGTCCCGCGAGATCGCGGCCTGCGGACTCCTGATCCAGCACTGGCTGCTCGGCCGTGCGCCCCTGGACGAGCCGGACATGCCCACGCTGCTGGCCCGGATCCATGTCGCCGACCTGCGCCTGCCGACCCACGTTCCACAGCCTGTGCCCGTCTCGCTGCGCCTGATCATCAACCGGGCCACCGACCTCCACCCCCAGAGGCGCTTCGTCCACGCCCGCAGTTTCGAGCGCGTGCTGGCCCATTGGCAGCAGACCCAGTTGCAGGACGGCGAGGGTTTCGACGACATGCTGGCCGAGCGCATTCGGCGCGGTGGCCACCTGCCGGCGCGGCCGATGCTGTCCAGCCGGGTCACGCAGATCGCGGCCATGGAACAGCAGCGGCTCGATGTCGTGGTGGATGTGTTGCTGGAAGACATCGGGCTGAGCCTCGGCATGCTGCGCTCGGCGAACGCCGCCGACGCCGCCGCCGTGACGCTGGACGAGCCGGTGCTCACGGTGAACCGTGCCTTGCAGCTCATGGGCACGGCCGGGCTGCGCCGGGTGGCGGCGGGCATGAAAGCGTGGCCGGGCATGCTCAAGCCGACCGCTGCGCGCGTGTTCGAGACCACGATGCACCGCGCCTTGCTGGCCGGCCACCTGGCGGAACACCTCGCTCCGCCGGGCATGGATGCCGAAGCCGCCTTGCTCGCCGCCCAGCTCCAGCACCTCGGCCGCCTGCTGGCCGCCTACCACTTCCCCGAAGAGCTGCAGCAGATCGATCGGCTGCAGACCGCCGGGGATGTCGGCAGCGGCCAGCCCGTCGAGGAGGACACGGCGGCCCTGGCCGTGCTGGGCGTGGATCTGCCGGGTTTGTGCTTGTCGTTCCTGCGGCTGTGGGGGCTGGAGGACGCGCTGCGGCAGCGGATCAAGCCGATCCCGCTGGACCGGCGCATCCTGAGTCCGAGCACGCCGAGCGGCTGGATCAAGCTGGTGGCGAGCTGTGCCAACGAGATCGTGGCCGTGACCGAGCTGGCCCAATCCGACCAGCCCGCCGCGCTGACCCACGTGCTTGACCGCTACCACCACGCGCTCGACCTCGACACCGAGCAGGTGCGCAGCGCCATGCGCCAGGCGCGCGATAAGCTCTCGCACCACATCGTTCAACCAGCCGCCACGCGCTGAACCCCGGTGCCCCACTGGATCGACACCCACTGCCACCTCGACGCCCCGGAATTCGACGCCGACCGCCCCGCCGTGGTGGAGCGTGCCCGTGCGGCGGAGGTGTCGCTGCTGGTGGTTCCGGCGGTCGAATGTGCGCACTTTGACCGCGTGCGGACCCTCGCCCACGCGACCGGCAACACCTACGCCCTGGGCCTGCACCCGCTCTGCGTCCACCGCCAGCCCGCCGATGCGCTGGCGCAACTGGCCCAGGCGCTGGACACGCACCGCCGCGACGAACGCCTCGTCGCGGTCGGCGAAATCGGCCTGGACGGCTTCGTGCCGGGTCTGGACTGGGCCATCCAGGAGCGTTTCTACGCCGCACAGCTCGCCCTGGCCCGCAGCGCCGATCTCCCGGTGATCCTGCATGTGCGCCGCTCCGCCGACGGGCTGCTCAAGCACCTGCGCCGTGCGGGCGTGCGCGGCGGCATTGCCCACGCCTTCAACGGCAGCGTGCAGCAGGCGCAGGCGTTCATCGACCTGGGTTTCCGGCTTGGTTTTGGCGGCACGATGACCTTCGAGCGCGCTCTCCAGATCCGCCGGCTGGCGCAGACCTTGCCGGCCGGGTCGATCGTGCTCGAAACCGATGCGCCCGACATCCCGCCGCACTGGCGCTACCGCACCGCCGACGAGCGGGCGCGGGGCCTGACCAGCCGCAACGAGCCGGCGGAGCTGCCGCGCATCGCCGAGACGCTGGCGGCGCTGCGCGGCTGGTCGCTGGAGGAGACCGCGGCGATCACCTCGGCCAACGCCTGCGCCGCCTTGCCGCGGCTGGCACAGTGGTGGCACAGCAGGTTTGCGCCTTACGATCGGGCATGACCTCGCACCACCTGCCCGACGATCTCCCGGACCTCCCTGCCGTCCAATCCACCAAAGCCGCCAAACCTGCCCGCGCCCGACGCAAGACCCTGCCCTCGGCCTCCATCTCCGAATTCGATGGCGTGCGCTACCTGCACCTCGGGGAGACGCCGTGGGTGCAGGGCGCCATGCGGCTGCGCAAGCCCCATGCGCTGGAGCTGGAGTACGTGCAGCGCATGATGGTCTGGCTGCTGCTGCGCGATCCCGACACGCTGGACGCCACCCGCGTCGTGCAGCTCGGCCTCGGTGCTGCGGCGCTGACCCGGTTCTGCCACACCGAACTCGGGCTGCACACCACCGCCGTCGAGCTGAACCCGCAGGTGATCGCCGCCTGCCGCCAGTGGTTCCGCCTGCCCGCCAACGACGAGCGGTTGAACGTGGTGGAGGCGGACGCCGCCACCTGGGTCGTCGATCCCGCTCACCACGGCAGCGCCGACGTGCTCAGCATCGACCTCTACGACCACCAGGCTGCCGCTCCCGTGCTCGACGACGAAGCGTTCTACCGCGACTGCCACGCCGTGCTGGCCGAAGGCGGACTGCTGGTGGTCAACCTGTTCGGCCGCAACGCCAGCTTTGCCCGCAGCGCCCGCCGCATCGACGCCGCATTTTCGCCGGGCGGCGGGCAGGTGCTGATGCTCGCGCCGACCGAGGAGGGCAACACCATCGTGGTCGCGCTCAAGGATGGGCAGCGCCCCGACGACACCGTGCTGCGCGAGCGCGCCGCGCAGATCACCGAACGCTGCGGCCTGAAGGCGGTACGCTGGCTGGGTCTGATCGGCCCGCTACCGCGGCGCCGCGCCGCCGGGAGTCCCACGCCATGAGCCTCACCCCCCAACGCCCCGCTCCCAGCCTGCAGTCGCACCAGGGACCGCTGACCTGGCGCGACCTGCTGCACTGGCTGGTGGAAGACGAGATCGTGCGCGCCAGCGACGCCGCGCTGCTGGCCCAGCGGCTCGGCGCGGGCGACAGCGCGCAGCACCCGCTGGTGCGGCTGGCCAATGCCGGGCTGCGCCACACCCGCACGCTGGACCCGCTCGACCTGGAGACCCTGACCCGCTGGCTGGCGCAGCGCGTGAGCCTGCCGTACTTGCGCATCGATCCGATCAAGGTCGATGTGGCCAAGGTGACGGAGGTGATGTCGGTCGGCTATGCGGAGCGGCGGCGCGTGCTGCCGGTGCAGGTGGGGGCGGCCGAGGTGGTCGTCGCCACCAGCGAGCCGTTCGTGGTGGACTGGATCAGCGAGATCGCCCAGCACACGCGCAAGACGGTGCGGCTGGTGGTCGCCAACCCGCTGGACATCGCGCGCTACACGGTCGAGTTCTACAACCTCGCCCGCTCGGTGCGTGCTGCCCAGAAGACGGGCGAGGTGAGTGCTGCGGTCAACTTCGAGCAGCTCGTCGAACTCGGCAAGCACAAGCAGCTCGACGCCAACGACCAGGGCGTCGTGCAGGTGGTGGACTGGCTGTGGACCTACGCCTTCGAGCAGCGCGCCAGCGACATCCACCTGGAGCCGCGCCGCGAGCAGTGCGTGATCCGTCTGCGCATCGACGGCGTGCTGCACACGGTCTACCAGCTGCCGCAGACGGTGATGGCCGCCGTCACGGCGCGCATCAAGCTGCTGGGCCGCATGGACGTGGTCGAGCGCCGCCGTGCCCAGGACGGCCGCATCAAGACCCGCAGCCCCAAGGGCGACGAGATCGAGATGCGCCTGTCCACGCTGCCGACCGCCTTTGGCGAGAAGCTGGTGATGCGCATCTTCGACCCGGATACTGCCGTGCAGCCGGTCGAAGGACTGGGGTTTTCGCTCGACGACGCCCGGCGCTGGCAGTCGCTCGCCGCGCAGCCGCACGGCATCGTCCTCGTCACCGGCCCGACCGGCAGCGGCAAGACGACCACGCTCTACGCGACGCTCAAGCGCCTGGCCACCGACGAGGTCAACGTCTGCACCATCGAAGACCCGATCGAGATGGTCGAGCCGGCCTTCAACCAGACGCAGGTGCAGGCGGCGCTCGACCTCGACTTCGCCAGCGGCCTGCGCACGCTGATGCGGCAAGACCCGGACATCATCATGGTGGGCGAGATCCGCGACCTGGCGACGGCCGAGATGGCGGTGCAGGCCGCACTCACCGGCCACCTCGTCTTCTCGACGCTGCACACCAACGACGCCACCAGCGCCATCACGCGGCTGCTGGACCTGGGGGTGGCGCCGTACCTGATCAACGCGACGGTGATCGGCGTGCTGGCGCAGCGGCTGGTGCGCCAGCTGTGCCCGGCGTGCAAGCAGCCGGATCTGGCGCTGACCTTGCCTGCCCTGCAAGCGGCGCTGCCCGGCGTGCCGGTGCTGGCCGACCACGAACCCTTCCAGCCCCACCGCCCGGTCGGCTGCCCGGCCTGCCGGCAGAGCGGCTTCCGGGGGCGGCGCGGCCTGTTCGAGCTGCTCACGGTGAACGAGGCCGTGCGCGGGGCGGTGCGCGAGGTGCCGGATCTGGAGCTGCTGCGCCGGCACGCGCTGGCGGAAGGGTTGCAGCCACTGCGCCGCGCCGGGCTGCGCCAGGTCGCCGAGGGGCGCACCACGCTGGACGAGGTGCTGCGCTCGACCCCCGGCTGGTCCGCCTGAGGGGCGGCGGGCGTGAAGTCTGCCCGCTAAGTGGAATCCACAGCAGACCGCACGAGAGTGCTTCCTAGAATCGACCATCCGCTTTTTGTTGATCGTGTTGAGTGTTTTGGTTGATCGTTGAGGAGATGACTCGTGCAAATCAAGAGCCAGAAAGACTTCTGGTCGGGCCTGATGTTCCTGGGGGTCGGGGTGGCGTTTGCCGTCGGCTCGCTGGACTACAGCTTCGGCAATTCGGCCCGACCCGGCCCGGCCTACTTTCCCTTCGGGCTGGGCGTGCTGATGGCCATCCTGGGCGCCATGGTGATCTTCGGGGCGCTGACCAAGGACACGGCCGACGGTGAACCTGTCGGGGCCTTCGCCTGGCGTCCGCTGGTCATCATCCTCGGGTCGGTCGCGCTGTTCGGCTTCCTGCTGCCGCGCCTGGGCATGTTCATCACGCTGCCGCTGCTGGTGTTCCTCTCGGCCACGGCCAGCGAGGAATTCACTTTCAAGGGTGCGGCAATCAACGCTGCGGTGCTGACCGTCGCTTCGTGGCTCATCTTCTCGAAGGGCCTGGGTCTGACCATTCCGATGATGCCGACGATCTTCGGCCTCGGTTCCTGAGGAGGCCACGACCATGGACCTGATGAGCAACCTGGCGCTCGGTTTCCAGACCGCCGCGACCCTGCAGAACCTGTTCTACGCCCTCGGCGGTGCCGTGCTCGGCACGCTGATCGGCGTGCTGCCCGGCCTCGGCCCGGTGGCGACGATCGCGATGCTCCTGCCCTCGATCTACGCGCTGGACGCCACGCCCGCGCTGATCATGCTGTCGGGCATCTACTACGGTGCCCAGTACGGCGGCTCGACCACCGCCATCCTGATCAACGTGCCCGGCGAGGCATCGTCGGTCGTGACCGCGCTGGACGGCTACCAGATGGCGCGCAAGGGCCGCGCCGGTCCGGCACTGGCGGCGGCGGGCCTCGGTTCGTTCTTCGCCGGCTGCGTCGGCACGCTGGTGATCGCCGCCTTCGCCCCGCCGCTGACCGAACTCGCGTTCAAGTTCGGCCCGGCGGAATACTTCTCGCTGATGGTGCTGGGCCTGATCGGCGCCGTGGTGCTGGCTTCGGGCTCGCTGGTCAAGGCGATCGCGATGATCATGCTGGGCCTGCTGCTCGGACAGATCAACACCGATGTCATCTCGGGCGTGCCGCGCTATTCGTTCGACATCCCGGAACTCACCGACGGCATCGGCTTCGTGACGATCGCCATGGGCGTGTTCGGCTTCGGCGAGATCATCTCCAACCTCGGCCGTCCTGCCGAGCACCGCGAGGTCTTCACCAAGAACGTGACGGGCCTGATGCCGACGAAGGAAGACTTCAAGGACGCCTTCCCCGCCGTGCTGCGCGGTACCGCACTGGGTTCGCTGCTGGGCGTGCTGCCCGGTGGCGGGGCGCTGCTGGCCTCGTTCGCGGCCTACACGGTCGAGAAGAAGTCCAAGGGCCGCGTCGGTGAAGTGCCGTTCGGCCAGGGCAACATCCGCGGCGTGGCCGGCCCCGAAGCCGCCAACAACGCCGGCGCACAGACCAGCTTCATCCCGATGCTGACGCTGGGCATCCCGCCGAACGCCGTGATGGCGCTGATGGTGGGCGCGATGACGATCAAGGGCATCCAGCCGGGTCCGCAGGTGATGACCAGCAACCCGGAACTCTTCTGGGGCCTGATCGCCTCGATGTGGATCGGCAACCTGCTGCTCGTCATCCTGAACCTGCCGCTGATCGGCATCTGGATCAAGCTGCTGACGGTGCCGTACCGGTTCCTGTTCCCGGCGATCCTGACGTTCTGCTGCATCGGTCTGTACACGCTGAACAACAACAACTTCGACGTGTACATGGCGGTGATCTTCGGTCTGGTCGGCTACCTGTTCTACAAGCTGAACTGCGAGCCGGCGCCGCTGCTGCTGGGTTTCATCCTCGGCCCGATGATGGAAGAGAACCTGCGCCGCGCGCTGCTGCTGTCGCGGGGTGACTGGACGACGTTCATGACGCGCCCGCTGTCGGCTGGCCTGCTGCTGGCCGCGCTGCTGATGGTCGTGGTGGTGATGCTGCCGTCGATCAAGAACAAGCGCGAAGAGGCGTTCCAGGACGCGGAGTGATCTGCACGGCGCGGGACTTGCACAGTCCTGCTACCCTTTGAAGCCCACCCTCTGCGGTGGGCTTTTTCGTTTCTGGAGACCCTGATGATCGACCCCGATCGCCTGCCTGTCGCGCTGCGGGCGCTGTACCTGCCGGTGTTCCGCATGCTGTGGTTCGCGTGGCTGGCGGCCAACATCACGATGTGGATGAACGATGTCGCCGCCGCGTGGCTGATGACGCAGCTCACCGACAGCGTGGTGATGGTGGCGCTGGTGTCGGCGGCCTCGACGCTGCCGGTGTTCCTGCTGGGCCTGCCGAGCGGGGCGCTGGCCGACATCGTGGACCGGCGGCGCTGGTTCGCCTCGACGCAGCTGTGGGTGGCGCTGGTGGCGGTGCTGCTGGCGCTGCTGTCGCTGGGCGGGGGGCTGACGCCGCACCTGCTGCTGGTGCTGACGTTTGCCAATGGCATCGGGCTGGCGGCGCGCTGGCCGGTGTTCGCCGCGATCGTGCCGGAGATCGTGCCGGCGGCATCGCTGTCCGGGGCGCTGGCGCTGCAGGCGATGGCGATGAACCTCTCGCGCATCATCGGCCCGATCGTGGCGGGGGCCTTGCTCGCGGCGTCGGGCAGCACGGCGGTGTTCGTGCTCAACGCGGTGCTGTCGCTGCTGGCGTTCGCGCAGATCCTGCGGTGGAAGAGCGAGCCGCGCATCAGCGCCTTGCCGGGCGAGCGGTTCGTCGGGGCGATGCGGGTGGGCGTGCAGCATGTGAAGGAGAACCCGCGGATGCGCGCCGTGCTGCTGCGGGTGTTCGTGTTCTTCTTCCTGAGCACGGCGCTGACCGCACTGCTGCCGCTGGTGGCGCAGCGGCTGGGCGGTGGGGCGGGGGGGTTCACGCTGCTGATGGCGTGCATGGGGGCCGGGGCGATGCTGGCGGTGATGGGCCTGCCGCGTTGGCGCGACCGCTACAGCCGTGACCGCATCGTCGGGCTGGGCTCGCTGGTGGTGTCGGGGATGACGGTGGTGGTGGCGCTGGCGCCGTGGCTGTGGCTGGCGGCGCTGGGGATGGCGGTGGCGGGGGGCGCGTGGATTGCCACGGCGAACACGCTGACGATGTCGGCGCAGCTCGCCTTGCCGAACTGGGTGCGGGCGCGGGGCATGTCCACGTACCAGATGGCGCTGATGGGCGGCTCGGCGGCGGGTGCGGCGACGTGGGGGCAGGTGGCGGGGCTGGCCGGCTCGGTGCCGGTGGCGCTGGTGGTGGCCGGGGTGTGCGGGCCGCTGGTGCTGCTGGCGGTGCGGCGCTTCACGGTGTCGGGGGAAGAGGCGGATCTGCGCCCGGCCTCGCCCGCGCAGACGCCGCACCCGGCGATGGACATCGGGCCGGACGAAGGGCCGGTGATGGTGACGGTGGAGTATCTGATCGACACGGCGCGGGCGGGCGAGTTTGCCGAAGTGATGCGGCTCACCCGACAGGCGCGGCTGCGGCAGGGGGCGCTGTCGTGGGGATTGTTCCGGGACACCGAGCGGCCGGGGCGGTATGTCGAGTATTTCGTCGATGAGACCTGGGTCGAGCACCTGCGGCGGCTGGAGCGGTTCACGGCGGATGACGTGCAACTGCGCGGGCGGCGGCTGGGGTTTCATCTGGGGGAGGAGCAGCCGCATGTGCGGCGGTATGTGGGGGAGGTGATGAATTGACAAGTCCCGGTCGGCGAGAATGCTGAACACAATGCCACCTGTGCGCGGGAGAACAAATCTTGAACCACCAAGCCCTGTCGTCCTTCATCTGGTCGGTCGCCGACCTGCTGCGCGGCGACTACAAGCAGAGCGAATACGGCCGGGTGATCCTGCCGTTCACCGTGCTGCGCCGGCTCGACTGCGTGCTGGCGGCCACCAAGCCGGCGGTGCTGGCCGAGTTCGCCGCCCGGACCGCCGCCGGCCTGAACCCGGAGCCCTTCCTGCTGCGCAAGGCCGGGCAGAGTTTCTTCAACACCTCGCCGCTCGATCTGGTCACGCTGCTGGGCGATCAGGACCACATTCGGCAGAACCTGTACGCCTACCTCCAGGCCTTTTCTCCTGCGGCGCGGGACATCTTCGAGCGATTCGACTTCCACACCCAGGTGGAGCGGCTGGCCAAGGCCGACCTGCTGTACCTCGTGGTCGAGAAGTTCGCCAATATCGACCTGCACCCCGAGCGGGTGGACAACGCCAGCATGGGCGCGGTGTTCGAGGAGCTGATCCGCAAGTTCGCGGAAATCTCCAACGAGACGGCCGGGGAGCACTTCACGCCGCGCGAGGTCATCCGGCTGATGGTGAACCTGCTGTTCATCGAGGACGACGATGTGCTCACGCCCGGCAACGCGGTGGTGCGCACGGTCTATGACCCGACGGCGGGGACCGGCGGCATGTTGTCGGTGGCGGGGGAGTACCTGCTGGAACACAACCCGCAGGCGCGTCTGACGATGTTCGGCCAGGAGCTGAACGACGAGTCCTACGCCATCTGCAAGGCGGACATGCTCATCAAGGGCCAGGACGTGGGCAACATCGTCGCGGGCAACACGCTGAGCGACGATGGCCACGGCGGGCGCCAGTTCGACTACATGCTGTCCAACCCGCCGTTCGGGGTGGAGTGGAAGAAGGTCGAGCGGGCGGTGCGGCTGGAGCATGAGCAGCGGGGGTTTGACGGCCGCTTCGGTCCAGGGCTGCCGCGGGTGTCGGATGGCTCGCTGCTGTTCCTGATGCACCTGCTGGCCAAGATGCGGCCGGCGCAGGACGGGGGCAGCCGCTTCGGGATCGTGCTCAACGGCTCGCCGCTGTTCACGGGTGGCGCGGGCAGTGGCGAGAGCGAGATCCGCCGCTATGTGCTGGAGAACGATCTGGTGGAGGCCATCGTCGGGCTGCCCACCGACATGTTCTACAACACGGGCATCGCCACCTATGTCTGGATCCTGTCGAACAAGAAGCCGGAGGACCGCCGGGGGTTTGTGCAGCTCATCGACGCCGGGAGCTTCTGGCAGAAGATGCGCAAGAGCCTGGGCTCCAAGCGCAAGGAGATGAGCGACGCGCACATCGAGCAGGTGACGCGCCTGTTCGGTGGCTTCACCGAGGCGGAACTCGTCACGGTGCTGGACGCGGCCGGGCAGGCGCTGGGCGAGGCGCAGCTGGTCACCGGGACCGATATTCCGCCCGTGGCGCCGGAAGGCGGGCGGCTCAAGCGGGTGCCGGTGTCGCGCATCTTCCGCAACGAGGACTTCGGGTACACCACGATCACGGTCGAGCGTCCGCTGCGGGATGCGCAGGGTCAGCCGGTGCTGGGGGCCAAGGGCAAGCAGAAGGGCAAGCCGCAGCCCGACAGCGCCCTGCGCGACACCGAGAACGTGCCGCTGGGCGACGATGTCCGCTCCTACTTCGAGCGCGAGGTGCTGCCGCATGCGCCGGATGCGTGGATCGATCCCGAGAAGACCAAGGTGGGCTACGAGATTCCGTTCAATCGGCATTTCTATGTCTTCGAGCCGCCGCGCTCGCTGGCCGAGATCGATGCGGATCTGAAGCGGTCGACGGATCGGATCAAGGCGATGATCGAGGGGCTGTTGGCATGAGGGCGGCTTTCCAAAAGTGACACCACTGGTGTCACAAGTCGAGCCGGGATCTGGAACGGCAGTTCAAGGCGACGCTGTTCGAGCGCGTGGTGACTTCGCCGGCAAAAGTCTCACCACTGGTGAGACAAGGCCGCCCGCATGCCACGCCTGCTACAAAAGTCTCGGCACTGCCGAGACCATCTTCCGCAACGCATTTTTATACGCTGTTAGCGTAGCATTGATCCATGCGCCACGAATTCATCGAGTCATCCGTGTTTTCGGCCTACGTGGCGGACTACCTCGATGACGACGACTACGCCGCGTTGCAGGCGTACCTGAGCGAACAGCCGGACGCGGGTGATCTCGTGCGCGGCTCGGGTGGGGTGCGCAAGGTGCGATGGGCGCGGCCCGGCGGGGGCAAGTCCGGTGGCGTTCGGGTCTGCTACTACGTGCGAACGCGGGCCGGGCAGATCTTGATGCTGGTGATCTACGCCAAGAACGTGCGGGCATCGATCCCTGGGCATGTGCTGGCACAACTGCGAGAGGAACTGGAACATGGGCAAGCTGACTGAGGCGGAGCTGCTGGCGCGGGATGCCCAGCGGGACATCGGGGCCGAGTTGCTGGCATCGGTGCGTGAACTCAAGGCGGGGCGCTGGGCGCGCAAGACCACCTTCGAGGTGCGGCCGGATGGGCAGGTGCGGCGCTGTGTCATGCGGGCGGATGGGACGGTGGAGAAGGATGAATGGCTGACCGGCGCCCGCTGGGAGCTGATGGCCGCGCGGGCGGGTTCTGGGCTGTCCCAGGCCGAGTTTGCGCAGGCGCTCGGGGTGTCGAAGCGGACGCTGGAGAACTGGGAGCAGGGCCGTGTAGAACCGACAGGCGCGGCGCGGCGGCTGCTGCGGCTGGCAGCGTGTTTCCCGGACACGGTGACGCGGCTGGCGGGATTGCCGGGCTGACTGTGGCTGCGCACCTTTCCTGGACAATGCGCGGCAACATCCAGATCGACAAAAAAACGCTGCCACAGCGCAGCAGACGGCGGGGTACAAATGTTTGACGGGAGTAGAATCCGCCGCAACAACACCCCCCAAGCCTCTCGGACAGCCCGCTGTCCTGATGCTCAAACCGGGGGGTTTATTTTTGGTTAATCAAAATATATTTTGTCTGGCACTTTATGTGTTGGGTCGACCTGATACGGATATTGAGCCATGAGCTTTCCAAAATACGAGCATTACAAGGATTCCGGGGTCGAGTGGCTGGGCGAGGTGCCGGCGCATTGGTGTGTGGCTCCACTCAAGGCGTTGGCAAAGATAGTAAATGGCTACCCCTTCGATGCGAAGTTGTTTCACCCGTCGGAAGGATTTCCACTTGTGCGAATTCGCGATCTCAACCAAGCGGCCGCTGACACGCGATATAACGGGCCGTTCATTGAAGCGGCGAAAATTTCTTCAAGCGATGTACTCATCGGAATGGATGGTGACTTCAACGTTGGGCGGTGGCTTGGTCAAGAGCCTGCCCTGTTGAACCAGCGGATGTGCTGTGTACGAGCAACCACACCAATGCTCACTCGGTACCTTGAATATGTCCTGCCCGGCCCGCTCAAAGCGATCAACGAAGTAACCTATTCGACGACTGTCAAGCATCTTTCCTCGTACGATGTCCTCAAAATTCGGGTTGCGATGCCAAGTTCTGATGAAGAAATTGCATCAATTGTTATTAACCAGGCAATTAAAGACGGCACTCATGCCGCATAGCGAATTGGCGCCGACTTGAAGTAACGCACGATCCGCCCGGGCACCGCAGAAATCTTGACCATGAAATCTTCCGCCAGCTTCTTCA
>JAAFKB010000089.1 GCA_013299055.1 Sphaerotilus sp. | reverse complement strand
CTGCGGAAAACTCGGCAGTACCCAGCCGATATCGCCGCGCCCAGACCATCATCGTACTCAGGCTGACCCCTGCGATCGAGGCAATCTCTCCCCATGTTCGCCCCTGCAGCCGCAGGCGGTGCGCCTGCGATCTCAGCAATTGCAGGCTGTCTTCAGAGAGTTGGCGGGCGTCAGTCTTGTTCATCAATCCATTGTACTGTAATTTATTGCCTAGTTAATAAATCATCCACAACTTACATCGCGACAAGGCGGATTTCAGTTTGCCTCTGTTGGAATTAATGCAGGCCAGCAGAGCGAAACCAACACCTCCAAGGGCTACGAGAGAAGTGGTTTTCGCAAGGAAATAACAGAGTGGCTTAAGAGCATATTTCCAGACGACACCTCAGGCGGAGTTGTTTGCATTGTTGATAATTTGGAGTTACTACAATCGTCTGATGAGGCCAGAACATTAGTCGAGCAATTGAGAGATGATCTTTTTACTGTACAGGGACTTCGCTGGGTACTTTGCGGAGCTTTAGGTATCGTGCATGGAGTAGTTGCATCGCCGCGCATGGAAGGCTATCTGCACTCCCCTATCTCTATAGGCGAGATCTCCGGAGACCATGCAGCGGAAATTCTTGAGAATAGACAAAAGGCTTTTTCAAAGGAAGGCCAGAAAACATCCCTGCCCCTGCTGCCAAGCGATTTTGCTGAGCTATATAAACTCCTCAGAGGAATTTTAAGAAGCGTTCTAAGTTCCGCAGACGACTACTGCACTTGGGTTGACGACAATGCCGACCCAAAAACAGATGCCGACCGGCACAATTTATTCTTGGAATGGCTTGATAAGCAATGCGAAGCTGAGTTTCTTGCTATTCAGCTACAACTTCGCCCTTCTGCAATGCGAGTCTTCAAACATGCAGTAAGTATCGGGGGAGTTTTCTCACCAAGCGACTTCACTGAATTTGGATTTAAAGGAATTCCACAATTCAGGCCGAGCATTAAGGATCTTGAGGCCGCGGGTTTGCTGGTGAGTACGCGGGATGAAGGCGATAAGCGCCGGAAGACAATCCAAGTTACCGCAAAGGGATGGAAAGTTAACCGGCACATCGAAAAGGTAGCGGATGCTGTGGTGGCGACAAAGCCTGAAGATGAAGAAATACCCTCCACCGAGAGCGGTACATAAACTCTGTGACGGGAGGGTGGTCCTTCATATAAAACACCCGCCCTTTTCAGCCCCGAAAGCAGCCACCCCATCAGGCCGGCTGCCCGCACTTCTAACTCAACGCCCGATCAGAACGCATCCAGCTCCATCGCACACACCGAATCCGCGCCCGCGACGATCGCATCCCGCAGCCCCGGCACCTTCACCAGAATGTGCTCCGCATAGAACTGCGCCGTGGTGACCTTGGCCTGCATGAAGGCGACGTCCTCACCTTCGTTGATGCAGTCCTGCGCCGCCAGCAGCGCGCGGCCCATCTGCCAGCCGGCCATCAGGTTGCCGGTGAGCATCAGGTAAGGCACCGAGCCGGCATACGCGGCGTTCGGGTTGCTGCGGCCATTGGCGGCGATGAAGTCCACCGCGTCGAGGAAGGCCAGCCGCGCCGCCGTCAGGTTCTTCGCGAACGACTGGGCCGCCACGCTGTCCCGCGCCGCCAGCAGCACCTCGGTCTGCTCGATCTGCCCGGCCAGCGCCTTGGCGGTCTGCCCCCCATCGCGCCCGGTCTTGCGCCCCACGAGGTCGTTGGCCTGGATGGCGGTCGTGCCTTCGTAGATGGTCAGGATCTTGGCGTCGCGGTAATGCTGCGCCGCGCCCGTTTCCTCGATGAAGCCCATGCCGCCGTGGACCTGCACGCCCAGGCTCGTCACCTCCAGGCTCATCTCGGTCGAGTAACCCTTCACCAGCGGCACCATGAACTCGTAGAAAGTCTGGTTGGCCTTGCGGGTGTCGGCGTCCGGGTGGTGGTGCGCGGCGTCATACGCAGCCCCCGCCACCAGCGCCAGCGAGCGGCAGCCCTCGGTGTAGGCCCGCATCGTCATCAGCATCCGGCGCACGTCGGCGTGGTGGATGATCGCCGCTGCACCCGGGGTCGAGCCGTCCACCGGCCGCGACTGCACGCGGTCCCGTGCGTACTGCACCGCCTTCTGGTAGGCCCGCTCCGCCACCGCGATGCCCTGCACCCCGACCGCAAAGCGCGCCGCGTTCATCATGATGAACATGTACTCCAGGCCCCGGTTCTCCTGCCCCACCAGGTAGCCGACCGCGCCGCCGTGGTCGCCGAACTGCAGCACCGCGGTCGGGCTGGCCTTGATGCCCATCTTGTGTTCGATCGAGACGCAGTGCGCGTCGTTGCGCTCACCCAGGCTGCCGTCCGCGTTCACCATGAACTTCGGCACGATGAACAGGCTGATGCCCTTCACGCCCTCCGGCGCGCCGACCACGCGGGCCAGCACGAGGTGGACGATGTTCTCGGCCATGTCGTGTTCGCCGTAGGTGATGAAGATCTTGGTGCCGAAGACCTTGTAGGTGCCATCCGGCTGCGGCTCGGCCTTGGTGCGCACCGCCGCCAGATCGGAGCCGGCCTGCGGCTCGGTCAGGTTCATCGTGCCAGTCCAGCGGCCTTCGACCATCGGCGTCAGGTAGGTCGCCTTCTGCTCGTCGGAGCCGGCGGTCAGCAGCGCCTCGATCGCGCCGTCCGTCAGCAGCGGGCACAGCGCGAAGCTCAGGTTGGCGCTGTTGATCATCTCGATGCAGGCCGCGCCGATCGCCTTCGGCAGACCTTGACCGCCAAATTCCTCGGGGTGTTGCAAACCCTGCCAGCCGCCTTCACCCAACTGCTTGAACGCTTCCTTGAAACCGGGCGTGGTGGTGACGACGCCGTCCTTGAACCACGACGGGTTCTTGTCACCCTCCCAGTTCAGCGGGGCGACGACGTTCTCGTTGAACTTCGCGCATTCCTCCAGCACGGCCTGCGCGGTGTCGAGTCCGTGGTCGGCGAAGGCGGGGATCTGCGTGAGCTGTTCGAGTCCGGCCAGTTCCTTGAGGCCGAAGAGGAAATCCTTGACGGGGGCGCGGTAGGTCATGTTCGGGGTCTTTCTTATGGAGGGTTCTTGTCTCGGGACGGAAAAAAGGCGCCTCAACAACCGGTTGGGCGCCTTCGGTGAAGCCGTGTCAGCGGTGACGGCCGAGGGTCACAGCGCCTTCACCAGCTCGGGCACGGCGGTGAACAGGTCGGCTTCCAGGCCATAGTCGGCGACGCTGAAGATCGGGGCTTCCGGGTCCTTGTTGATCGCGACGATCACCTTGGAGTCCTTCATGCCGGCCAGATGCTGGATCGCGCCGCTGATGCCGCAGGCGACGTACAGGCTCGGCGCGACGATCTTGCCCGTCTGCCCCACCTGCCAGTCGTTCGGCGCATAGCCCGCGTCCACCGCCGCCCGGCTCGCGCCGAGCGCAGCGCCGAGCTTGTCCGCCAGCGGCGTCAGCACTTCATTGAACTTGTCGCTGCTGCCCAGCGCACGACCACCGGAGACGATGATCTTGGCGGCCGTCAGCTCCGGCCGGTCGCTCTTCGTGACTTCGCGGCCGACGAACTGGCTCTTGCCCGAGTCGGCCACAGCAGCGACGGATTCGACAGCGGCCGAGCCACCCGTGGTCGCAGCGGCATCGAAGCCGGTCGTGCGCACGGTGATCACCTTCACCGCGTCCGTGCTCTGGACCGTGGCGATGGCGTTGCCGGCGTAGATCGGGCGCTCGAAGGTGTCGGCGCCGATGACCTTGGTGATGTCGGTGAGCTGCGCCACGTCCAGCTTGGCAGCGACGCGGGGCGCCACGTTCTTGCCGCTGGCCGTCGCCGGGAAGAGGATGTGGCTGTAGCCGCCAGCGACCGCCAGTACCTGCGCCGCCAGGTTCTCGGCCAGACCGTCGGCCAGGCTCGCGCCGTCGGCGTGCAGCACCTTGGTCACGCCCGCGATCTGCGCCGCTGCCGCCGCAGCACCCGCCGCGTTCGCGCCAGCGACCAGCACATGCACGTCACCGAGCTGCGCCGCCGCAGTCACGGTGTTCAGCGTGGCGCCCTTGATCGACGCGCCGTCGTGTTCAGCAATAACGAGTGCAGCCATCTCAGATCACCTTCGCTTCGTTCTTCAGCTTGGCGACCAGCGCCGCCACGTCCGCCACCTTCACGCCCGCGCCGCGCTTGGCCGGCTCGCTGACCTTCAGCGTCTTGATGCGCGAGGCGACGTTGACCCCCAGCGCGTCCGGCTTGATCACTTCCAGCGGCTTCTTCTTCGCCTTCATGATGTTCGGCAGCGTCACGTAACGCGGCTCGTTCAGGCGCAGGTCGGTGGTGATGATCGCGGGCAGCGACACCGACACCGTTTCCAGGCCGCCGTCCACTTCGCGGGTCACCACGGCGCGGCCATCCACCACCGCGACCTTCGAGGCAAAAGTGGCTTGCGGCAGGTCGGCCAGCGCGGCGAGCATCTGGCCGGTCTGGTTGCAGTCGTCGTCGATCGCCTGCTTGCCCAGGATCACGAGACCCGGCTGTTCACGATCGACCAGCGCCTTGAGCAGCTTGGCCACCGCCAGCGGCTGCAGCTCGTCCGCGCACTCGACCAGGATGCCCCGGTCGGCGCCGATGGCCATCGCGGTGCGCAGCGTCTCCTGGCACTGCGTGACACCGCACGAGACGGCGATGATCTCGGTGACCACGCCCTTTTCCTTCAGCCGAACGGCCTCTTCGACGGCGATCTCGTCGAAGGGGTTCATGCTCATCTTGACGTTGGCGATGTCCACGCCAGTGCCGTCCGACTTCACGCGGACCTTGACGTTGTAATCCACCACCCGCTTGACGGGTACGAGTGCCTTCATGCGAGGTTCTCCAGTTGATTCAGTTGAATTCAGGGTGCTGATTCTAGTCAGCACTAAAAAAGCACGATCGTTCGATTTTAGACAGAAATGCGGCAGCGCACCATCGTCTGTCGTCCTTTTTGCACTAGGGTTCACCCGCACAGGGCCGCTGCTAGACTGGCGATCCCCATGGACAAGCACACCCCCGCCGCCTCCGCCGTCCGCATCGGCGTGTTCGACTCCGGTCTGGGCGGGCTGTCGGTGCTGCGCGCGATCCGCCAGCGGCTGCCTGCGGCGCAACTGCTGTATGTCGCCGATTCGGGCCATGCGCCGTATGGCGAACGCAGCGATGACTACATCTGCGCCCGCTCGCTGGCGATCGCCGAATTCCTGTACGGACAAGGCGCGCAACTGCTGGTGATCGCCTGCAACACCGCCACGGCCGCCGCCGCCACCGCCGTGCGGGCGCGTTACCCGAACGGGCGCATCGTCGGTGTCGAGCCGGGCCTGAAACCCGCCGCCACGCTCACCCGCAACGGCCGCGTCGGTGTCATGGCGACCACGGGCACGCTGCGCAGCGCGCGTTTCCGCCTGCTCGCCCAGGCCCACGCAGCCCACCTCGACCTGCGCCTGCAAGCCTGCACGGGGCTGGCCGCGGCGATCGAATCCGGCCAGGTGGACGCCCCGGACGTGCGCGAGCGTGTCGCCACCCACTGCGCCGCCCTGCGCGCACAGGACGTGGACACGGTGGTGCTGGGCTGCACGCACTACCCTTTTGTGGCCCACCACATCCAGGCCGAGATGGGGTCGGACGTGCGGCTGATCGACACCTCGGACGCGGTGGCACGGCGCACCGTGGCGCTGGCCGGCGAGCTGCCCGCCATGCCGGCATCGGCAGCGACCCCGCCCGCCCGCCTGTGGACCACCGGCGACCTCGGTACCCTGCAGGATTTCGCCCACCGCTGGCTGGATTTCCCCTGCACGCTGGCGCTGCTGGACCCTCTGGCGACACCGGCCGGTTGACGCGAAAAATCGTCCCGTCGCGTATAGTCGCCCGGCGATTTGCCAACCAGTTCACGCTTGACCGTCAGGAGTCCCAGATGCACGCTTCCCGCTTCACCCGCCGCTGTTTCACCGGAACCCTGCTGGCTGCCCTGCTGACCAGTGGCGCTGCCCACGCCCAGACGGCGGTGCGCGTCGGCTCGAAGATCGACACCGAAGGCTCGCTGCTCGGCAACCTGATCATCCAGACACTCGAAGCCGGCGGCATCCGCACCGAGAACAAGGTGCAGCTCGGCAACACCAAGATCGTGCGCGGCGCCCTCACC
This sequence comes from Sphaerotilus sp., assembly GCA_013299055.1. GTDB lineage: Bacteria > Pseudomonadota > Gammaproteobacteria > Burkholderiales > Burkholderiaceae_C > Sphaerotilus. Next base: position 6,169 of record JAAFKB010000089.1, on the reverse strand, counting down.
GCCGGCGAAATCGACATCTATCCCGAGTACACCGGCAACGGCGCATTCATGTTCTCGGTCGAGAAAGACCCGGCCTGGAAGGACGCCAAGGCCGGCTACGAGAAGGTCAAGGCGCTCGATTTCCAGGCCAACAAGATCGTCTGGCTGGAACCCGCGCCCGCCAACAACACCTGGGCCATCGCCATCCGCAAGGACGTGGCGACCGCCAACAAGCTGAAGACCCTGGACGACATGGGCCGCTGGATCGCCGGGGGTGGCAAGTTCAAGCTCGCGGCCTCGGCCGAGTTCGTCGAGCGCCCGGACGCCCTGCCCGCCTTCCAGACGGCCTATGGCTTCAAGCTCAAGCAGGACCAGTTGCTCACGCTGGCCGGCGGCGACACCACGGTGACCATCAAGGCCGCCGCCGAGCAGACCTCCGGGGTCAACGCCGCGATGGCGTATGGCACCGACGGGCCGGTGGCGGCGCTGGGGCTGGTGGTGCTGGACGACACGAAGGGCGTGCAGCCGATCTACGCGCCCGCGCCGATCATCCGCGCCGAGGTGCTGGAGAAACACCCGAAGATCCGCGACCTGCTCGCCCCGGTGTTCAGGACGCTGGACGGCCCGACGCTGCAGTCACTGAACGCCCGCATCGCCCTTGGGGGTGAAGATGCCAAGAAGGTCGCGGCGAGTCACCTGAAGGCCAAGGGCCTCATCAAGTAAATGCACGGCCAAGTCCGCCACCCGGTGCTGCTGGCGCTGCTGCTGGCGGGACTGGCGGCAGTGCTGGGCCTGGCCTTCGTGGCGCAGGCGCCGAACCGGCTGATCTCGGGTGTCGGCGTTTCGCTGACCGACGTGATCGGTGCGGACAGCGTGCGGGCCTGGGCGCTGACGCCGGGGCTGCTGCTGATCGCGGCGGCCCTGCGCACGCCGACGCAGGCACTGACCCGCTGGCTGACGCTGCTCGGCGCCACGGGCAGTCTGGCGGGTCTGACATGGCTCGCGGGCAGCCACGCGAGCGCGTTGTTGTCGGAGGAGATGCCGCTGGGCCGCACCTCGCTCGGCGGTGGCTACTGGCTGATGGCGGTGCTGTGCGGACTGGCGGCGGCCGAGGCGCTGCGGGGCTGGTCGGCACGGGCGGGGGTGTCGCTGATGGGCAGCGTCTTCGTCGTGGCGCCGGTCGTGGCGCTCGTGCTGTCCGGCCACCTGGACGCGCTCTCGCTGCTGAAGGAATACGCCAATCGGCAGGAGGTCTTCGACGCCGCCCTTCAACGCCACCTGCTGCTGGTCGCCGCCACGGTGGTCCCGACGGTGCTGATCGGCCTGCCGCTGGGCGTGCTGGCGACGCGGCGGCCGGGGGTTCAGCCGGCGTTGCTGTCGGTGCTCAACCTGATCCAGACGGTGCCGTCGATCGCGTTGTTTGCGCTGCTGATGGTGCCGCTGGCGGCGCTGGCGACGCGCTGGCCGGTGCTGGCGCGGTGGGGCGTGAGCGGCATCGGCGTGGCACCGGCGGTCACGGCGCTGACGCTGTACTCGCTGCTGCCGATGGTCCGCAGCACGATGGCCGGGCTGGGCCAGATCCCGCCGGGCGTGCTCGAAGCGGCCACCGGCATGGGCATGACCCGGGCGCAGCAGTTCTGGCGGATCGAGGTGCCGCTGGCGTGGCCAGTGTGGCTGTCGGGGCTGCGGGTGACGACGGTGCAGGCGATCGGGCTGGCGATGGTGTCGGCGCTGATCGGCGCGGGCGGGTTCGGGGCGGTGATGTTCCAGGGCTTGCTGAGCAGCGCGGTGGACCTGGTGCTGCTCGGAGTGGTGCCGGTGGTGGCGCTGGCGGTGGTGGCCGACGGGCTGTTCAAGTTGCTGGCGGAGTGGACGGGCCGATGAACACGACGACTGCAACGAGCGCGACGGACGCCATGATCGAATTCCGGCAGGTCGGCAAGTCTTTCGACGGTCAGGCTGTCGTCGATGACCTGTCGCTGACGGTCGCGCCGGGCGAGTTCGTGGTGCTGATCGGGCGCTCCGGCTCGGGCAAGTCCACGACGCTGAAGATGGTCAACCGGCTGGTGGAACACGACCGGGGCCGGCTCCTGTTCGCCGGGCAGGAGATCCGCACCTTCAAGCCCGAAGACCTGCGGCGGCGCATGGGTTACGCGATCCAGTCCACCGGGCTGTTCCCGCACTGGACGGTCGAGCGCAACATCGCCTGCGTGCCCGAGCTGCTGAAGTGGCCGGCGGCGCGCATCCGCGACCGCGTGACCGCGCTGCTGGAGCTGCTGCAGTTGCCGCCGGATCTCTACCGGGGCCGCTATCCGCACCAGCTTTCCGGCGGTCAGCAGCAGCGCGTCGGCGTGGCGCGGGCGCTGGCGGCGGACCCGGACGTGCTGCTGATGGACGAGCCGTTCGGGGCGCTCGACCCGATCACGCGGGAGGCGCTGCAGCAGGAAATGGCCCGCATCCACCGCCTGTCGGGCAAGACCATCGTGCTGGTGACGCACGACCTCGACGAGGCGCTGCGGCTGGGCACGCGGATCGTGCTGCTCGACCATGGCCGCATCGTGCAGACGGGGACACCACGGCAGTTGCTGGTCGAACCGGCGAGCGATTTCGTGCGGGACTTCATCGGGCGCGGAGACATCGGGTTGAGGCTGCTCGCGCTGGACACGGTGGCCAGCCGGATGCGCGTGGGGTCGGTGGCGGCCAGATCCAGCGCGGTGTCGCCCCTGCGCGACACCGATTCGCTACGGGAAGCGTTATCCGCGCTGGTCACGGCCGGGGTACCCGACCTGCCGGTGGTCGATGCCACGGGAGCGCCGTGCGGGCAGATCCACCTGTCCGACCTGGTGCAGGTGCAGGGCGCCGCATGAAGCGCCTGCTGCCATGGATGCTGCTGGCGCTGGTCGGCCTGACGTGGGGCATGCCGCTGCTGAAGCCGCTGTTCGCCGCCGCGTTCCCCACGCTGGACCGGCCGATGTACGAGCAGGACAGTTTCACCGCGCTGATGGGCGCGCACATCGGGCTGGTGGCGGTGTCAAGTGCGGTGTCGGTGCTGCTGGGCTGGGCGGCGGGGGTGTTCGCCACACGGCCAATGGGACAGGCGTTTCGGCCATTGATCGAGACAGTGGTGGCGATGGGGCAGACCGTGCCGCCGGTGGCCGTGCTGGCGGTGGCGGCGCCGCTGATCGGCTTCGGCGAGTGGCCGGCCTTGATCGCACTGGCGCTCTACGGGCTGCTGCCGGTGGTGCAGCAGACGCTGGCGGGGTTGTCGTCGGTGTCGCCGGGCGTGCTGGAAGCGGCAACGGGTCTCGGCATGACACCCGCCCAGCGGCTCTGGCGCGTGGAGTGGCCGCTGGCGTGGCCGGTAGTCCTGTCGGGCGTGCGCACGTCGGTGGTCATCAACATCGGCACGGCGGCCATCGCCTCGACGGTCGGCGCCAAGACCCTCGGCTCGCCCATCATCATCGGCCTGAGCGGATTCAACACGGCCTATGTGCTGCAAGGTGCCGTGCTGGTCGGCTTGCTCGCGGTGGTGGTGGACCTGGGCTTCGAGCGGTTGATGCCACCGCGTTGAAGCCAACAAGGCAACAAGCCGTCACAGTGGACGGCTTGTTGTTTCGTACTGGAGCGGGAAACGAGATTCGAACTCGCGACCTCAACCTTGGCAAGGTTGCGCTCTACCAACTGAGCTATTCCCGCAAAACTGTCGATCTGTTGAAAGATCTGGTGCCTGGGACGGGAATCGAACCCGTACGCCCCCTCTCGGGAAAGCGGCGGATTTTAAGTCCGCAGTGTCTACCAATTTCACCACCCAGGCGACTGAGAAATTGGAGCGGGAAACGAGATTCGAACTCGCGACCTCAACCTTGGCAAGGTTGCGCTCTACCAACTGAGCTATTCCCGCATGCTGGAGGCGCGGAGTGGAGTCGAACCACCCTACACGGATTTGCAATCCGCTGCATAACCGCTTTGCTACCGCGCCACCGACGATCACAAAACTGGAGCGGGAAACGAGATTCGAACTCGCGACCTCAACCTTGGCAAGGTTGCGCTCTACCAACTGAGCTATTCCCGCAGATCTGATCTTGACTGTTTGCACCGCATTGGTGTTTGGTGCATCGCGTCGAGAACGAAAGTATAGAACGAATCACTTTCGACGCGCAAGACTTTTGGCCTTGTTTTTCAATGCTTGGTCGCAGCCTCGACCACCGCCACGGGAGCGGCCTCGACCTTGGGGACTTCCAGCGGCTTGGTTTCCTCTTCCGGCAGGGGCTGGGGCTGGCGTTCCAGCGCGATTTCCAGCACCTTGTCGATCCAGCGCACCGGGATGATCTCCAGCTGGCTCTTGACGTTTTCCGGAATGTCCTGGAGATCCTTGGCGTTGGTCTCAGGGATGAGCACCGTCTTGATGCCACCGCGGTGCGCCGCCAGCAACTTCTCCTTCAAGCCGCCGATCTCCGTGACCTCGCCGCGCAGCGTGATCTCGCCCGTCATGGCGACATCCGCACGCACCGGAATCCCGGTCAGCGCCGACACGAAGGCCGTCGTCATCGCGGCACCCGCGCTCGGGCCATCCTTGGGCGTCGCGCCGTCCGGCACGTGGATGTGGATGTCGCGCTTCTCGAACAGCTCCTCCTTGATGCCGAGTCGCGCAGCACGGCTGCGCACCACGGTGCGCGCCGCCTCGACCGACTCCTTCATCACGTCGCCGAGCGAGCCGGTGCGGATGATCACACCCTTGCCGGTCATGATCGCCGCCTCGATGGTCAGCAGATCACCACCCACCTCGGTCCACGCCAAGCCGTTGACCTGCCCGATCTGGTTCTGCTTCTCGGCTTCACCGTAGCTGTACTTGCGCACGCCCAGGAAGTCGTTCAGGTTGGCCGCTTCGACCGTCACGCGCCCGTCGTACTTCTTCAGCGACAGGCCCTTCACCACCTTGCGGCAGATCTTGGAGACCTCACGCTCCAGCGAGCGCACGCCGGCTTCACGGGTGTAGTAGCGGATGATGCCGCGGATCGCGTCTTCCGCGATCGTCAGCTCCTCGTCCTTCACGCCGTTGTTGGTGCGCTGCTTGGGCAGAAGATACCGCTGGGCGATCGAGACCTTCTCGTCCTCGGTGTAGCCTGCCAGCCGAATCACCTCCATCCGGTCCAGCAGCGCCGGCGGGATGTTCAGCGAGTTCGACGTGGCGATGAACATCACGTCCGACAGGTCGAAGTCCACCTCGACGTAGTGGTCGCCGAAGGTGTGGTTCTGCTCGGGGTCCAGCACCTCCAGCAGCGCCGACGACGGATCACCGCGGAAATCCGTGCCCAGCTTGTCGATCTCGTCGAGCAGGAACAGCGGGTTGCGCACGCCGACCTTGCTCAGGCTCTGCAGCACCTTGCCCGGCATCGAGCCGATGTAGGTGCGGCGATGGCCGCGGATCTCGGCCTCGTCACGCACGCCACCCAAGGCCATGCGCACGAACTTGCGCCCGGTCGCCCGCGCCACCGACTGCCCCAGCGAGGTCTTGCCCACGCCCGGAGGACCGACCAGGCACAGGATCGGCGCCTTGACCTTCTCGACACGCTGCTGGACCGCAAGATACTCAAGGATCCGTTCCTTGACCTTGTCGAGCCCGTAATGGTCCTCGTTCAGCACGCCTTCGGCGAACGGCAGGTCGTGCTTGACCTTGCTCTTCTTCGCCCACGGCAGGTTGACCAGCGTCTCGATGAAGTTGCGCACCACGGTCGCTTCAGCGGACATCGGCGACATCAGCTTGAGCTTCTTCAGCTCGCCATCGGCCTTCTTGCGCGCTTCCTTGGACATGCGCGCGGCGGCGATCTTCTTCTCCAGCTCCTCGAAGTCGGCGCCTTCTTCGCCTTCGCCGAGTTCCTTCTGGATCGCCTTGACCTGCTCGTTCAGGTAGTACTCGCGCTGGCTCTTCTCCATCTGGCGCTTGACGCGGCCGCGGATGCGCTTTTCGACCTGCAGGATGTCGACCTCGTGCTCCAGCAGCTCCAGCAGCTTTTCCAGCCGCTTGGCCACGGGCACCAGATCGAGGATGACCTGCTTGTTTTCGAGCTTGAGCGGCAGGTGCGCGGCGATCGTGTCCGACAGCCGGCCCGCATCATCAATGCCAGCGATCGACGTGAGAATCTCCGGCGGGATCTTCTTGTTCAGCTTGACGTACTGGTCAAACTGCTGC
>JAAFKB010000088.1 GCA_013299055.1 Sphaerotilus sp. | reverse complement strand
GGGATCGTGATCAGGAAGATGATCAGCAGCACCAGCATCACGTCCACCAGCGGCGTGGTGTTGATGGTGGACAGCACCTCGTCGTCGCCCGCCGGGGCGTCGAACGGGCCGGGCGGCAGCGCCATGTTGTCAGCCCTTCGGCGAGGCCGATTGCGCCGACGCCGACGCCGACGCCTGCGCCAGCAGCACCGCGTGCAGGTCCGCCGCGAAGCCGCGCACCTCGTCCATCACCGCCTTGTTGCGCCGCACCAGCCAGTTGTAGCCCAGCACCGCCGGCACCGCGACCGCCAGCCCGATGGCGGTCATGATCAGCGCCTCGCCCACCGGCCCGGCCACCTTGTCGATGCTCGCCTGCCCCGCGACACCGATGGCGGTGAGCGCGTGGTAGATGCCCCAGACGGTGCCGAACAGGCCGACGAACGGCGCGGTCGAACCCACGGTCGCCAGGAAGGCCAGCCCGTTCTGAAGCCGACCCTGCACCCGCTCGATGGCACGCTGGATCGACATCGTGATCCAGGTGTTCAGGTCGATCTGCCCGAGCAGGCCGGCGTGCTTGACCGACGCATCCGCCCCTGCCTGCGCAATGAAGCGGAACGGACTGCCAGCCGCCAGCGTGTCCACACCGTGCGCGACGCTGGCCGCCGTCCAGAACGCCTCGGTCGCCTTGGCCTGGGTCAGCATGCGCTGCTGCTCGATCCACTTGGCGACGAGGATGTACCAACTGCCCACCGACATGGTGACCATGATCAGCAGCACGATCTTGGCGACGAGGTCCGACCCGGACAAGAGGGCGGCGAGGCCGTAGGGGTTGCTTGCGTCCATCGGATGCTCGGTTCAGCGTGAGGTCAGTGCTGGTGGGCGGCGGCGGCCGGCTTGGCGTTCAATGCACGCACCTCGGCACTGACCTGCACCTGCGTGCGCTTCTTGTCCTTGCCTTCGAGCACCAGCGTCAGCGGCACCTTGTCCCCGGCCGTCATCGGCTTGACCACGTCGATCAGCATGACGTGGTAGCCGCCCGGCTTGAGTTCGAGCGGGCGGCCCGGCACGACATCCAGACCGTCCACCGCCTTCATCATCATGCGGTCGCCTTCCATCCGCATCTCGTGGACCTCGACGATCTTCGCGGCCGTGGACTGCACCTCGACCAGCCGCACCGGCTCGGTCGTGGTGAGTTGCATGAAGGCGCCGGTGGCCTTCTGGCTGGGCACGGTGGCGCGGACCCACGGCTCCTTGACCGTGACCTGGGCGTGGACCGACACCCCGGTCAGGGTCAGCACCGCACAGGCGGCGGCGCACAGGAACGGGCGGGCAACAGACATCGACATCATCGGAAACTCTTTCATGGAAAAACCGGCCGGGCAGCGTCAGAACCGCCAGTTCACCCCGACCTGCACGGTGCGCCCCTCGGCGCTGGCATAGCGTGGATCGTAGCCGAGCATGTGCGCGCCCGCCGTGCGCAGCGTCAGCGGCGGTCGGCGGTTGAGGACATTGCCCAGCCCGAGCGACACCTCGGCGGTGGGCGTCGGGCGCCAGGTGCTGGTCCAGTCGATCGTCCAGTGCGCGGACACCCGGCGCTGCACGGCCACGCAGGTCATCCCGTCCGGTGTCGTGACGGCGCAATCCGCCTCGCTTTGCGGCTGGTCGGCGTAGCCATTGCGCCAATTGAACCGGGCCTGGTGCGACCACCGGCCACGCTCCAGCGTCGAGGACAGCGCCACGACGTGCCGGAACACCACCCGGTCGTCCACCCCGAAGCGGTTCAGGCTGGACGCCCACACCGTGTCATCGCCCGGCACCGTGTAGCGCGAGCGCAGCAGCCATGTCCCCTGCAGTTGCTGTGTCCAGCGCCCGACGGGCGAGCCATGGCGCCAGGCCGCACGCCAGTCGATGCCCTGCGCCTCGATGCGGCCGATGTTGACGGGCGACAGCCGCACCGCCAGCGAGTCCGCTCCGGTCGATGCCTTGTATTTCGTCGTGTAGAGCGCCGCGTAGCGCACCGGGTCGGCCAGGATCAGCCGCTCGCTGACCTCCTGCACCGCATCGCGCACCTGCACCGACCACAGGTCCGCGCCGAGACTGACCGTGTGGCTCGGCTCGAACGCGCCGCCCAGCGACCACTGGCGCGACCGCTCGGGCCGCAGCGCGGCGTTGCCCCCCTTGACCGCCTCGACCTGGTTCGCACCCGGCCAGCACAGCGCCGCGTAGGGGTGATCGGCCAGACCGTTGGCGGCCGTGAAGGGGCAGGCGTAAGCACCGGCCGTGACGCCGTAGTCCTCCTGCGTGCGGGTGAGCTGCAGCAGGTCGGGTGCGCGAAACCCGGTGCCCGCCGACGCACGCCACTGCAGACCGGGCTGCACCTGCCAGCGCCCGCTGAGCTGCGAGGTGAACTGGCCCGCCGTGTTGCCCACGCGCACGCCGTGCAGCAGGTCTTCCGCAGCGCCGAGGTGGTCGTAGCGCAATGCGCCCGTCAGGTTGAACGCCGACGTGACCGGCAGCAGCAGCTCGGTGTAGGCGCCCAAGGTATCGCGCTGGACCTCGTGCCCCTGCTGGACATCGCCGGAGAGCAAGGCCCCCGTGCGCGCCATGTCGGACAGCGTGCGCCGCCACAGCGTGCGGCGCCACTCGCCCCCCATGCCCCACTGCGCCGGACCGCCGGGCAGCGTGAACGGCTCGGTGGCGGCGCGCAGTTCGGCGCCGAAAAGGTCGCTGCGCAGGGTGTCGTAACGGCCCTGTATCCCCGAATCGGCCAGCGCGGCCCGCCCGGCGGCGCTCTGCTGACCGGGTGCAGCGAACGGGTCGATCCGTCCATCGGCCAGCCCGGCCATGAACGGTGTCCCCAGCAGCCAGCCGCTGCGGTAATCCTGGCGCTGTTCGCGGGCGGACCAGGTGAGCGTGGACTTGAGCTGCCAGTCGCCGGTGCGTCCCTCGACACCCGTGCTCAGGTGCAGCGCGTCGTGGGTGTAGTCCACGGCACGGCCGCCAATGTCGCTCAGGCGGTAGTAGGCCGTCGCGCCCGTCAGACCCGCACGCTGCTCGTCGGTCAGCCAGGGTCGGACGTGGGTGGTGAAGGCCGCGGAATCGGTGGCGATCGACACGTCCGCCGGGTACGGCGCCACGGTCACGCGGGTGCGCGAGCGGGCCAGCAGCGCATCGGTGCGCCAGTCGAAGCCCGACGTGCCCAGCCGCAGCACGCCGCTGGCCATCAGGCTGCCACGCTCGACCTGCGGCTGGTCGATGACCGTGGCGGCGTAGTCGAAGTAGCACAGACCGCCGGCGTCGAGGTGTCCGCTCTGGCACTGGCCATTGGCTTGCAGACCCGGGTTGAGGTAGACCGCCTGCGCCTCGCCCGCCGCGTCGGTGTAGTCCACCGCGACGTTGGCCGGCACCGACCGCATCGAGCCGTTGAAGAACAGCAGATCCCGTCCCGAGGGGTCACGGAAACGGATCAGTCCGCTGGCCGACACGCGCCGATCCGCGGCCCGCAGCGTGCGCGCCCGGTCGTGACTGGCCACCCAGGTCAGCGCGTAACCGTCGCGGGCCAGATCTCCCAGACCCTGCCCCAGCGCGAATTGCCAGCCTCCGCCACCCGGCCCTTGCGGCGCGGTGAGACGGGTGTGCACGAACAAGGGCGTCTCCCCCTGGCGCAGGACCAGGTTGACCACGCCGCCGATCGCATCCGCACCGTAGACCGCCGAAGCACCGTCGCCCAGGATCTCGATGCGCTCCAGCGCGGCCAGTGGCAGTGTGCCCAGGTCGATCACCGAACCGCCATCGCTCGACGCCATCCGCTGCCCGTTGAGCAACACCAGCGTGTACTTGGCGCCAAGGGTGTGCAGCGACACGGTGGTGACGCCGTTGCCGTCGTTGCCCACGCTCTCGGTGATGGCCTGCTGCCCCTGCACCATCGGCAGACGCTGCAGCAGCTCGGCCAGCGACGTGGCGCCAGATCGTTCGATGTCTGAACGATGGATCACCTGCAGCGCCAGCCCGGAATCCGTCATCGGGCGGCGCAGCTGGCTGCCCGTCACCTCCACCTTGGGCAGCGACTCGGGGGCTGAGGTGGTGGTCCGGGACTGAGCGTAGGCTTGCGGCAGTGGAAGGACAACACCGCTGGCCACAGCGGCAACCATCAGCAATCGGGTTTCCCAACGGCCCGCCTTCAGGTGTCTGCGCACCTGTGGTCGGTGATACATATTGTTACTTTCTGAAGGATTGTGACCCAAAACTTCAGATTATGAACAAATCATGAATGCACTCAGGCTTTGCCCTGCATGCGTCGGGCCACGTCGGCGACCAAGGCCCGCGCCAATACCTGCTTGTCGCAGCGACTACCGTCCTCGGGCAGGGCGCGGGCACCGTCCGCATCGACCAGCAGCAGCGCGTTGTCATCGCGCCCGAACGTCGCGGGTCCCAGATTGCCGACGATGAGCGGCACGTTCTTGCGCACCAGTTTCTCGCGGGCGTGGTGTTCGAGCTTCTCGCTTTCAGCGGCGAACCCGACGCAGTACGGCCGGTCCGGCAAGGCGGCCACGGCGGCGAGGATGTCGGGGTTCTCGCTGAGTTCGAAGGTCGGCGCCACCTTCTTGCCGTCCTTCTTGAGCTTGTGGGCGGACAGGCTCGCCGGTCGCCAGTCGGCCACGGCGGCGGTGGCGATGAAGAGGTCGTGCAGCGGCGCGGCGGGCAGCACGGCGTCGTGCATCTGCTGGGCCGAGCGCACGTCGATGCGGCGCACGCCACGCGGCGTGTCCAGGTGGACGGGGCCGGCGATCAGCGTGACCTCGGCCCCCGCCTCGCGTGCGGCGCGGGCCAGCGAGAAGCCCATCTTGCCGCTCGACAGGTTGGTGATGCCGCGCACGGGGTCGATCGCCTCGAAGGTCGGTCCCGCCGTGATGAGCACCCGCTTGCCCGCCAGCGGTTTGGGAGACAGCGCAGCGATCAGGTCTTCGACAATGGCAGCTGGCTCGATCATGCGGCCATCGCCGATCTCGCCACAGGCTTGCGCACCGGACTCCACACCGAGCACCAGCGCGCCATCGGCCCGCACCTGCGCAAGGTTGCGCTGCGTGGCGGGGTGGGACCACATCTCGCGGTTCATGGCCGGCGCGAGGATCAGCGGCACCGGGCGGGCGTCGGCGGCACCGCTGGCCAGCGGGCGGGCGAGACAAGTCAGGCTGAGCAGGTCGTCGGCGCGGCCTTGCGCCAGTCGCGCGATGAAGTCGGCGCTGGCGGGAGCGACCACCACGGCATCCGCGCCGCGGGTCAGGTTGATGTGGGGCATGCCGTTCGGCTCGCGGGCGTCCCAAGGGTCGGTGGAGACCGGGTGGCCCGACAGCGCCTGCATCGTCTCGGTGGTGATGAACCGCTGTGCGCCATCGGTCATCGCCACATGGACCTCGGCGCCGGCCTTCACCAGCAACCGCAGCAGCTCCGCGCTCTTGTAGCAGGCGATGCCGCCAGTCAGACCGAGCACGAGGCGGCGGCCGGCCAATTCAGGGTGGGAACGCAGGGTTTCAGTCATGGGGCGCGAGTCTAGCGAGACTGGCGAGACAATGCCGTCCATGCCTACCCTGCCCACCCGCCATCCCCTGCCCTCCTCGGTGCCGCTGTCGCTGCTGCTGCTCGCCAGCGTGGCACAGGCCCAGACCAGCGAGGCTCCATCCACCCCCGCCACGCCTCCCGCCACGACGCTGGAGCGGGTCGAAATCCGCCGCACCGCACCCAGCGACACCGCGCAGCGCCAGCAATCCACTGCCGCCAAGACAGTGGTCGGCCGCGAGGAGATCGAGCGCATGGGCGACGCCACCGTGAGCGAAGTGCTCAAGCGGCTGCCCGGGGTGACGCTGGGTGGTGGCCGGCCCGGTCGAGGCGGCGATGTGCGCATGCGCGGCCTCGGCAGCGGCTACACGCAGATCCTGCTCAACGGCGAGCGCATGCCCTACGGGATGACGCTGGACGCGCTGACCCCGGACCAGGTCGAGCGCATCGAGATCACCCGTGGCCCCACCGCCGAGACGGGGGCGCAGGCCGTCGCGGGCACCATCAACATCGTGCTGCGCGAGGAGGTGCGGCGGCGGCTGAACAACGTGCATGTGCGCCTGTCGCATGACGAGGGCCTGTGGACCCCGAACCTGAGCTGGACCCGCGCCGACCAGCTCGACAGCTTCAGCTACAACCTCTCGGCCAACCTGCACAGCGGCCGTGACCGCGACCACACCGACCTGCGCACCACCGAGACCCTGCTGGCCGACGGCAGCACGCAGCGCGACGAACGCCGCCTCACCGACGAGACCTCACGGCGCCAGGCGCTGCATGCGGGCGGACGGATGCAGTGGCGGCTGGGCGCGGGCGAGACCTTCGCGCTGATGCCGTTCATGATCCTGTCCGAGTCACGCAGCCAGAGTGCGCAGACGCTGCAGTCGCTGGGCACCACCGCCGTGCCCGACTTCGCCACCGCCGACCGCACGGGCACGGGCCGCTTCGCCCTTGGTCGCCTCAACGCCCAATGGCAGACCCGGCTCGACAGCGGCCTGCGCCTGGAGCTGAAAGCCGGCGGCAGCCTGAGCCGCTCCGCTGGCGACGGCGTGCGCACCGAACGCGACAGCAGTGGCACCACCCTGCGGCGCATCGACGACGACCGGACCGGCGAGGACCGCAGCCTCAGCACCGGCGGCAAGCTCACCCGCACGGCGGGCGATGGCACCCACCTGCTCTCGCTGGGCTGGGAAGCCGAGCACAACCAGCGCGACGAGACCCGCACCACGCTGGAGACCAGCAGCACCGGCGTGCGCTCGCTCAACGGCGAGGTCGGCGACAACCTGACGGCCCGCACCCGCCGCACCGCGCTGTGGGCGCAGGACGAGTGGACGGTGACGCCGCAGTGGTCGCTGCAAGGCGGTCTGCGCTGGGAGGCGATCGACACCGTGAGCGACGCCGCGAACGGGCAGGTCAGCAACCGCAGCAGCGTGGTGACGCCGCTGTTCCACGCCGCCTGGAAGCTGGCGGAGGGTGGCAAGGACCAGGTGCGCCTGAGCCTGACGCGCAGCTACCGCGCCCCGACCCTGGCCAACCTGATCGCCCGGCGCAGCGAGTCCACCGGCACCAACCTGGAGACCAACCCCGACCGCGCCGGCAACCCGCAGCTCAGGCCCGAGCTGGCCACCGGGCTGGACCTGGCCTTCGAGCATTACCTGGCAGCGGGCGGGGTGCTGAGCGTCGGCGTGTTCGATCGGCGCATCGACCAGCTCATCCGCTCGCAGACCACGCTGGAGACGGTCGGCGGGCAGCAGCGCTGGGTGTCGCGCCCGCAGAACATCGGGGACGCGGTGACCCGTGGCGTCGAGCTGGAAGCCAAGTTCCGGATGAACGAACTGGTGAAGGACAGCACGCTGCCCATCGACGTGCGGGCCAACCTGGGCGTCTTCCGCTCGCGGGTCCACGGCGTCGCCGGGCCGGACAACCGCCTCGACAAGCAGCCGGACTGGAGCGCGAACCTCGGGGGTGACTGGCGCGTGCAGGGGCTGCCGCTGACGCTCGGGGCGAGTGTCAACTTCACGCCCGCCTACGCGATCCAGATCAGCGACCGGCAATCGAACACGGTGGACACCCGCCGCGTGATCGACGCCTACGCGCTGTGGACCTTCACGCCCGAGGTGCAGCTTCGGGCGTCGGTGAGCAACCTGCTGCCGCTCGACAACGTGAACGGCAGCACCTTCACGACGGCCACTGCGCGGCAGGTGGCGACCACCAGCCATCCGGGCAGCACCGCGTGGGCGCTGCGGCTGGAGATGAAGCTGTGAGGCTGCGCCGGATTCGCCAGGCAGATCAGTCGTACAGGACAGCGGCGATCTTGGGATCGGCGATGTTGCTCTTGTCGTACCAGTAGAAGCCGGTGTCGATGCGGCTCGGCACCTTCTCGCCACGGGCCGCCTTGACGCCGTACTCCACGACCTTGTAGCCGATGCCGATCGGGTTCTGGGTGATCGAGCCGGCGATGGTGCCGTCGTTGATCATGTCCTTCTGGCCCTTGCCCGAGTCATAGCCGACCAGGATCACGCTGGACTTGACTTCCTTCTTGGCCGTGCCGGCGCCGATGGCCGCGCCTTCATTGGTCGCGAAGATGGCCTTGACCTTCGGGTGGGCCTTGACCATGGTCTTGAAGATGTCGTTGGCCTTGAGCTGGTCGCCGCCGTACTGGATGTCGACGATCTTGATCTTGGGGTACTTGGCCTTGATCTGGTTGACGAAGCCGTCGCGGCGGTCCTTGCCGGTGCTGGAGACCTGGTCGTGCGCGATCAGGCCGACTTCGCCGTCGTTGCCGATCATGGCGGCGACCTTGTCGGCGGCCAGCGCGGCGGACGCCTTGGAGTCGGTGGCGGCGGTGGTGACGGGCACGTCGCTGTCCACGCCGGAGTCAAAGGCGACCACGGGGATCTTCATCTCCTTGGCCTTCTTCATCAGCGGGATGGCGGCCTTGGAGTCGGTGGCGGCGAAGCCGATGGCGGCAGGCTTCTTGGCCAGGGCAGCCGAGAGCATGTCCATCTGCTTGTCTACCATCTGCTCGGTTTCCGGGCCTTCGTAGGTGATCTTGACCTTGAAGTCCTTGGCCGCCTGCTCGGCACCGGCCCGCACGGCCTGCCAGAACTGGTGCTGGAAGCCCTTGGAGATCAGGGGAATGTAGAGTTCCTGGGCCTGTGCCGCGGAGCCGAAGCCTGCCATGGCCATGGCGGCCGACAGGGCGAGAAGTTTGCGCTTGGTGATCATCAATGTCTCCTGTGGTGGCACCTGCAAGGCACCGGGAACGTACTGGGATCCAGCCCAGATTCAACGTCGGCAGAGACTGCCGGGTTCACATCCCCGTCGTCGGGGAATGTACGGAGCGAGGAAACCCTGATCGCCCGGAGCGCCGGGGATTCCTCTGCATGGGGGATGTCTCACTGGTCGCGGCGCAGGTTGTCGGTGTAGACGGCCACGATGATGATCAGGCCGGTCAGCACCATCTGCCACTCCTGGGCCACCGACATGATGCGCAGCCCGTTGATGAGCACGCTCATGATGAAGGCGCCGATCACGGTGCCCAGGATGGTGCCGGTGCCGCCGGCCAGCGAGGTGCCGCCGATGACCACCGCCGCGATGGCGTCCAGCTCGTAGCCCTGGCCGAGCGCCGGTTGCGCCGAGTTCAGCCGCGACGCCACCAGCAGCCCCGAGATGCCGCAGATGCCACCGCACAGCGTGTAGATGATGACCTTCCAGCGGTTCACGTTCACGCCCGACAGGCGCACGGCTTCTTCGTTGCTGCCCAGCGCGAAGGTGTAGCGGCCCAGCGCCGTCTTGTTCAGGATGATGGAGGCCAGCACGGCCACGATGAAGAAGACCAGCGCGCCGTTCGGGATGGGCAGGAAGGGCAGCACGTGTTCGACGAAGGAGCCGAGCGAGATCTTGTCGAAGCCCTCCACGTCGCTGAAGTAGATCGGCCGCGCCTCGGTGATGAGCAGCGAAGCGCCCTTGAGCAGCATCATCATGCCCAGCGTGGCGATGAAGGGCGCCACCTTCAGCCGGGTGATGATCAGGCCGTTGCACATGCCGACCAGGGCGCCCATCAGCAGCGTGGCCGGCACGCCCACGACCATCGGCCAGCCCCAGTTGGTCATGAACACCCCCGCCATCACGGCCGTGAAGGTCATCAGCACGCCCACCGCCAGGTCGATGCCCGAGGTGATGATGACGAAGGTCACCGCGATGGCCATCACGCCGATGACGGCGGTGGACTGCAGGATGGCCATGAAGTTGTCGGTGGCCATGAACGAGTCCGGCCGCATGGCGCTGAAGAACACGATCATGGCGATCAGGCTGGCGAAGGCCAGCACCATCTGCTTGGCCTGCCCGAGGTTGCGGCCTGCGGGCTTGGGCGTGGTGGGCAAGGCGGTCGTGGCAGTGGTCATGTCGCGGAGGTCTCGGATATCTCGGTGTGGGGGAACGGACGGGCGGATCGCAGGGCTCAGGCCGCTGCCGCCATCGACTCGCGCCGGGTGGCGAGCGCCATCAGGGCTTCCTGGGTGGCGGCACTGCCATGCACCTCACCGGTGATGCGGCCCTCGCACATCACCAGGATGCGGTGGCTCAGCAGCAGCACCTCGGGCAGTTCCGAAGAGATCACGATGATGGCGCGCCCCTGTGCCGCCAGGTCGTTGAGCAGCTTGTAGATCTCGGACTTCGCGCCCACGTCGATGCCGCGTGTCGGCTCGTCGAAGATCAGGATGTCGCAGTCGCGCACCAGCCACTTGGCGATGACCACCTTCTGCTGGTTGCCCCCCGAGAGCAGCCGGGACAGCTGGTGGATGGACGGCGTCTTGACCTTGAGCTTGTCCACCATCTCGGTGGCGGTGGTCTCGCTGTCGGCGTGGTTCAGGAAGGTGCCCCACTTCAGGTAGCGCGACAGGCTGGGCAGGGTCACGTTGGCCTCGACGCTCATGCCGGTGGCCAGGCCGAAGTTCTTGCGGTCCTCCGACAGGTAGCCGATGCCCGCCGCCACCGCATCGACCGGCTGGCGGATCTTCACCGGCTTGCCATGCACCCGCACCTCGCCCGACTCCAGCGGATCGGCACCGAAGATCGCCCGCATGACCTCGGTGCGTCCGGCCCCCATGAGGCCGGCGAAACCGAGGATCTCGCCCCTGCGCACCTCGAAGCTCACGTCGCGCACCAGCTTGCCCCGGTGGAGTCCCTGGACGGCCATGAGCACGTCGTGGCCCGAGGTGTCGGGGATGCGCTTCTCGCTGGACTCCAGGCGGCGACCGACCATCATCGCGATCACGTCGGCCATCGGGGTGTCGGCGGGGACCGTGCCCACGGTGCAGCCGTCGCGCATGACGGTGATGCGGTCGGAGATGCGCTGGATCTCGTCCATCTTGTGCGAGATGTAGACGATGCCCACGCCCTCGGCCTTGAGCTGGCGGACGATGCGGAACAGCTCCTCGATCTCGCGGTCGTTCAGGGCGGCGGTGGGCTCGTCCATGATCAGCACCCGCGACTGGTGGGACAGCGCCTTGGCGATCTCCACCATCTGCTGGCGTGCCACGGTGAGCGAGCCGATGCGCGTCGTGGGGGCCACGTCGAGGTGGATGCGGTCGAACAGCGCCTGCGCGTCGCGGTTGAGCTGGTCTTCGTCGAGGAACCAGCCCATCGCCTTGCGTGGCTCGCGGCCGATGAAGACGTTCTGTGCCGCCGTGAGGTGCGGCATCAGGTGCAGCTCCTGGTGGATGATGCCGATGCCCAGGCGCTGCGCGTGGGCGGGGCCGGTCACGTCGATGGGCTGGCCGTCGAGCAGCACCTCGCCCGCGTCCTTGGTGTAGACCCCGGAGAGGATCTTCATCATGGTGGACTTGCCAGCGCCGTTCTCGCCCATGAGGGCATGCACCTCGCCGGCCTTGAGTTCGAAGCCCACGTTGTCCAGCGCCTTGACGCCAGGGAACGACTTGCAGATGCCTCGGGCCTCGATCAGCCATCGCGGTGCGCTCACGGACCCCTCCTTCGTTCTGTCATGGAGGTGAACAGTAAGCCGGCTGTCAGCGCAGCGCCATTGGTGAAAAGCCGACCTTCCAGGTCCATGACGGCGACGCCTGCCTGGCATCTTTCTTGTGTGGAGGACGACGGTCATGGCTTTTTCAGGACAATCGTCCCCACGCTCCAGGCCAACGCCAGTCCGTCGCCACCAAGCGCGAACGGGCACAGGTCAAGGCGGCGAAGCCCAAGTCCAGACATTCCGCCACACCCTGACACCACGATGACCCACCCACGCACCGCCATCGTCCTCGGCGGCTCCGGCTCCGTCGGAGGCGCCTTGCTCCACGCCTTGTTCCACGACGGGGGTTTCGGGACTGTGATCACCCTGTCGCGCCGGTCGCTGCCCGAGGCGGTCGCGCAGGCCCGCGCCACGGGTCGCCGACTGGTGGAGAAACTCGTGCCCGACATGGCGCCAGCGGCCCTCGCCGCAGCAACGCTGGAGGTGGCGCAAGCGGTCGGCGGCGAGCTGGAAGGGTTCAGCGTACTGGGCGTCGGCGCCGACACCGCGAAGCTCACGCTGGAGGCGCACCGGGCGGTCGATGTGGCGCTGAACGAGGCGTTCGCCCAGGCGCTGCGGGCGTCGGGCCAGGTCCGGCACCTCGCGTTCATGAGCGCCGCCGGGGCGGACCCGATGGCGAAGACAAGCGGCAGTGGCGCGGCCGGCATGGCGCGCTACAACCGGGTGAAAGGCGAGGCGGAAGAAGCGGTGCGGGCGAGCGGGCCGGCGATCGTGAGCGTGTTCCGGCCCGCGATGATCATCGGGTCGCGGCACACGCCGTGGCTGCTTGAAAAGGCGCTGCCCTTGTTTTCGTTCGTGACGCCGGGGAAGTATCGGTCGATACGGGTGGAGCAGA
>JAAFKB010000087.1 GCA_013299055.1 Sphaerotilus sp. | reverse complement strand
TGTTCGACGAGATCCTGCGCGGCCTGCGCATCGTCCACCAGCACAAGATGCTGCACCTGGACATCAAGCCGGCCAACATCTTCATCACCAACGAGAACAAGGCGGTGATGCTCGACTTCGGCGCCGCGCGTGAAGTGCTGTCGAAGGAAGGCAACTTCATCCGGCCGATGTACACGCCAGGGTTTGCCGCACCCGAGATGTACCGCCGCGATGGATCGCTGGGACCGTGGACCGACATCTACGCCATCGGCGCGTGCATCTACGCCTGCATGCAGGGCTACCCGCCCAACGACGCCCCCCAGCGCATCGAGAAAGACCGCCTGAGTCTGTCGCTGTCGCGTCTGCGCAATGTGTACTCCGACAACCTCATCGAGGTGACGGAGTGGTGCATGTCGCTCGACCCGCTGGCGCGCCCGCAAAGCGTGTTCGCGCTGCAGAAAGAACTTTCCAGGGAAACCGAACGCCGCTACACCAAGCTCAGCTTCAGCGAACGGCTGAAGCTGCAGCTGGAAAACATCAAGTCCGGCGCCAAGGCGTGAGCCTGGCCGCTGCACCCGCCATACCCCTGGATTCCCTGGAACCCCTGTCCATGCGTTTTTCCGTCTACCAGATCAGCCGCCGCGGCGGGCGCGAGAAGAACGAAGACCGCATGGGGTACTGCTACACGCGTGACTCCGGCCTGTTCGCGCTCGCCGATGGCATGGGCGGCCACCCGGAAGGCGAAGTCGCCTCGCAGATGTCGCTGCAGACCATGGCCGGCATGTTCCAGCGCGACGCCAAGCCGGTGATCCGCGAGCCGCGCCGCTTCCTGACCGAGTCCATCCTGGCCGGCCACCACGCGCTCATCCGCTACGCGACCGAACGCGCCCTGCTCGACACGCCCCGCACCACCATCGTCGCCTGCATCCTGCAAGGGCGCGAGGCGTACTGGGCGCACTGCGGCGACTCGCGGCTCTACCTCGTGCGCGGTGGCCGACTGCAGGCCCGCACCCGCGACCACTCGTATTCCGAGCTGCAGGAGTCGCTCAACGGCGTCGTGCCGCTGGGCGACAAGGTCAACCGCAACGTGCTGTTCACCTGCCTGGGCAGTCCGGGCAAGCCGGTGGTGGATCTGGTCGGGCCGGTGATGCTGCAGCCGGGCGACAAGCTGCTGCTGTGCTCGGACGGACTGTGGGGCGCGGTGGACGACGACACCATCACCCGCACCCTCGCCACCGGGGCGATCACCCAAGCCGCGCCCGATCTGGTGGAGCGCGCCCTGCGCATCGCTGGCGAGAAGAGCGACAACGTGACCGTGATCGCCGTCGAGTGGGAATCCGCCGAAGACGACGAGACCCTCACCGGCATCGAGACCGACGCGCTCGGCGACGACGTGTTCGCCTCCACCATCCAGGCGGGTGCCGGGGTCGGCAACCCGGACGACCTGCTCGATGAAGCCGAGATCGAACGCTCGATCCGCGAGATCAACGAAGCCATCAAGCGCAGCGCCCAGAAGCGCAGCTGACAGACCATCGAACACAGCATTCCATGACCACTTCCCGTCCGAACGACCGCGCCCCCGACGCCCTGCGCCCCGTCCAGCTCACCCGCGGCTACACCAGGCACGCCGAAGGCTCGGTCCTGATCGCCTTCGGGGACACCAAGGTGCTGTGTACCGCCTCGGTCGAAGAGCGCGTCCCGCCGCACAAGAAGGGCTCTGGCGAAGGTTGGGTCACGGCCGAATACGGCATGCTCCCCCGTGCCACCCACACCCGCAGCGCCCGCGAAGCCGCCAAGGGCAAGCAGACCGGCCGCACGCAGGAGATCCAGCGCCTCATCGGCCGCTCGCTGCGCAGCGTGTTCGACCTGAAGAAGCTCGGCGAGCGCACGATCACGATCGACTGCGACGTGCTCCAGGCCGACGGCGGGACACGCACCGCCGCGATCACTGGCGCGTTCGTCGCCGCGCACGATGCGGTCGCCACGCTGCTCGCCAAGGGACAGATCACCGAAACGCCGATCCGCGACCACGTTGCCGCCATCTCGGTCGGGCTGCTGGACGGCGTGGCGCTGCTGGACCTGGAGTACGTCGAGGATTCCGCCTGCGACACGGACATGAACGTCGTGATGACTGGCTCAGGCGGCTTCGTCGAGGTACAGGGCACGGCGGAAGGCACGCCGTTCAGCCGCGCCGAGATGGACACCCTGATCAGCCTGGCGGACAAGGGCATCCGCGAGCTGGTCGCCCTGCAGCGGCAGGTGCTGGCCGCGCCGATCGGGGCCTGAAGCGATGGCAGGGCTGCATCACCGGCTGGTGCTGGCGTCCAACAACGCCAAGAAGCTGAAAGAACTCGGTGTGCTGCTGGCGCCGGTGTCGGTCGAGCTGGTCACGCAAGGCACGCTCGGCATCCCGGAAGCCGAGGAGCCGCACCACACCTTCATCGAGAACGCGCTCGCCAAGGCCCGCCACGCGGCAGCGGCCAGCGGCTTGCCAGCGATCTCGGACGATTCCGGCCTGTGTGTGGATGCGCTGGGCGGGGCACCGGGCGTGCAGTCGGCTGGCTATGCCCTGGTCGATTTCCCCAACGGGATCGACCGCGAAGCACAGCGCGCATTGCAGGACGACGCCAACAACCACAGGCTGCTCACCACGCTGGCCGCAGCCGCAGCGAACGGCATCACCACCCGCCGCGCCCGCTTCGTCTGCGCGCTGGTGGCCGTGCGTTCGGCGGACGACCCCGAGCCGCTGATCGCCTTCGGGCGCTGGGAGGGCGAGATCCTGGCCGAGCGGCGCGGCGCGGGCGGCTTCGGCTACGACCCGCTGATGTTCATCCCGGCGCAGGGCCTGACCGCTGCCGAGATGCCCAGCGAGATCAAGAACGCACAGAGCCACCGCGCCCTGGCCTGTGCGCAGATGCTGACCCTGATGCGCGAGGTCTGGCAGCTTGGCTGAGTGCATCCCGATCCAGCCGGCCCAGGCCACCGCGGACGCCTCGGCCACCGCGAACGGTGCCGACGTGGTGGCGCGCTACCTCCGTGCCGGCACGCTGCAGCTCGGTGCGCCACCGCCGCTCGGGCTGTACATCCACCTGCCGTGGTGCCTGCGCAAGTGCCCGTACTGCGACTTCAACTCGCACGAGGCGGCCAGCGGCGGGCACCCGGAAGCCGCTTACCTTGATGCGCTGCGGGCGGATCTCGAAGCCGCGCTGCCGCTGGTCTGGGGCCGCAGCGTGCAGTCCATCTTCATCGGCGGCGGCACGCCCAGCCTGTTCTCGCCCGAAGGCATCGAACGGCTGCTGAGCGACGTGCGGGCGCTGATGCCGCTGGCGCCGGGCTGCGAGGTGACGCTGGAGGCCAATCCCGGCACCTTCGAGCGCGAGCGTTTCCGTGCCTTCCGCCACGCGGGGGTGACACGGCTGTCGATCGGCGTGCAGAGCTTCGACGACGACAAGCTGCGGGCGCTGGGCCGCGTCCACAACCGGGGACAGGCGCTCGCAGCGGCCGAGGAAGCTGCGCAGGCGTTCGATACCTTCAACCTCGACCTGATGTACGCCCTGCCCGGCCAGACGCTCGCCGAGGCCGCGGAGGATCTGCGCACTGCACTCGCGCTGCAGCCGCCACACCTGTCGGTCTACCACCTGACGATCGAGCCGAACACGCTGTTCGCCGTGCAGCCGCCAACCGTGCCCGACGACGACCTGGCCAGCGAGATGCTCGACCAGATCGTGGCCATGACGGGTACCCAAGGGCTGTCGCGCTACGAAGTTTCCGCCTTCGCGCAGCCCGGCCACCGTTGCACGCACAACCTGAACTACTGGCAGTTCGGCGACTACCTGGGCATCGGCGCGGGTGCGCACACCAAGCTGAGCTTCCCGCACCGGGTGGTGCGGCAGGTGCGCTGGCGCGAGCCGGCGATGTACATGGCCAGGGCACTGGCGGGGCAGGCCGTCTCCAACGACGAGGAAGTCGGCCGCAAGGCGCTGCCCTTCGAGTTCATGCTGAACGCGCTGCGGCTGAAGGACGGCTTCGACCTGGGCCTGTTCCGCGACCGCACGGGGCTGCCGCTGTCGAGCATCGAGGCCGCCTTGCAGCAGGCGGAGCAGCGCGGCCTGCTGCAGCGCGACTGGGAACGCGCCGCGCCGACCGCCCGTGGCTTCGACTTCCTCAGCGATCTGCAGGGCTTGTTTCTGGCCTGACAACGCTGGGGCTGGCCAGACCGAGCAGGGCCATCACGCGCGGCCCGATCGCGTCGAGTGGCAGCACCTCCTGGCACGCCCCGGCCCGGATCGCCTCGCGTGGCATGCCGAAGATGGCGCTGGTGGCCTCGTCCTGCGCGAGGTTGTAGGCGCCGGTCTGGCGCAGCAGCCGCATCGCCTGCGCTCCATCCCCACCCATGCCAGTCAGCATGATGCCAATGGCGCGGTCGCCAGCCGCCTTGGCCACGGAGCGGAACAGCACGTCGACGCTGGGCCGGTGGCGCTGGACCGGTGCGCCCTCGGCCACCCGTGCGACATAGCCGCCGCCGGCCGCCCGCTCGACCGACAGGTGCCGTCCACCTGGCGCCACGTAGACGTGGCCGTCCTGGAGCGGCTGGCCGTCGTGGGCTTCGCAGACCGCCAGCGGTCCCAGGCTGTGCAGACGTGCGGCGTAGCGGGCTGAAAACCCCGTGGGCAAATGCTGCACGATGACCACCGGCGGCGCGGCGCAGGAGAAACGGGCCAGCAGGCGCGGTGTGGCCTCGGTGCCGCCCGTGGAGGCACCGATGGCGATGAGGCGCCCGCTGGTCAGCGCCGGCCCCTCGACCAGAGCGACCGCCCCCGCCGGACGGCGCACCTGGCGCAGCCGGGCCGCCTCGCGCAGACGGGCCGCCAGCATCTGCTCGAACAGCTCCACCGTCCCCGGCACCCCGGACTGCGGCTTGTCGAGAAAAGCGACAGCCCCCAGCGCAATGGCGCGCAGCTGCGTGGACTGGCGCTGTGGTGTGTGTGCGGCCACCACCACGACGGGGGTCGGCCGCAGCCGCATCAGCCGCTCCAGAAAGTCCAGCCCGTCCATGCCGGGCATCACCATGTCGAGCGTCACCACATCTGGATCGAGCGTGCGGATCAGCTCGCGGGCCTGCAGCGCGTCGGCCGCTTCGCCCACGCAGACCAGGTCCGGCTGGCGGGCCAGGATCGCGCGCAGCATGGCGCGTGCAGCCGCCGAGTCGTCCACGACCACCACCCGCCAGGGCGGTGCGGCGCAGACAGCCGGGGAGGCCGGGAGCGCCACCATCAGACAGAACCTGCCACCACACGGCGGGCTTCTCGTTCCTGGGCGAGCACGAGGCTGTGCTGGGTCAGCGGCAAGCGGCGCACCATCACGCCGCCCGTCTGCGGAAACAGGCAGACCTTGCGCGGGCTGGTGCCCAGCACGTCCTTCGACACCAGGGTGATGCCCCGGTCGCGCAGGTAGTCCAGCACGAAGCGCGTGTTGCGCTCGCCGACGTGCAGCGAGCCCGGTCCCTGCATCATCGCGGCCCCGCCGAACACCTTGGCGTCCAGCGTCTTGCGGGTGGCCCCTTGCTTGACCAGGGTGTTGACCAGGCGCTCCATGGCCTCGGTGCCGTAGCGCCCGGCGTCTGCAGCCAGGCCGGAGTCGGCATCACCAGGGAGCATGAAATGGTTCATCCCCCCGATCTGTGCCCGGCGGTCCCACAGACACGCGGCGATGCACGAGCCAAGGGTGGTCGTGATGACGATGTCCTCGCCATGCACGAAGAACTCCCCCGGCATGACGCGCACGGCATCGGCGTTGAAGACCACCTCGCGGTAGAAGAAATGCGCCTGCCCAGGCAAGCGAGGCGACGCCTGGAGCCGCTCCAGCCGGCCGGGCACGACCCGGGCTGGCGCGGCATCAGGCGCACAGGCCTCGGCAGGGCGTGGCAGTGGAGCAGCAGCAAAGGACAAGGAACAGCTCGCAGGACAGACGACGACAACGCGCAGGCACGACCGGGCCACTGTGCCGACGCCCTGCCCCACCCGAACGCGAAGAAGCCAGCGGTTCACCGCCCATCTCCCGATCCAGGGCAGAGGTCATGGCGTAGACTGCAGAAGACGTGCTTTGTTGCCTCTTTTTGCTTGCCTGACCCCTGCCTTGCCGTTGCTGCCATTGCCCACCCCCCCCGCCCTGTCTGCCAGCCGCGACACCCCTGTGGTGACAGTCGGCGGTCACGCACTGCAGGTGGACCTGGCGCTGCAGTTGCTGGAACGCTCCGGCCAGCACGACTGGATGGCCCGGCTCGACCCCGGATCGCCTGCCTGGATGCAGGCATTGATCGACGGCCTGTGCCGCCTGTCCAGCCGCGACCCGCTGACGGGGCTGTTCAACCGCCGCCAGTTCGAGGCCAGCCTGGACAGCGAGATCGACCGCGTGGCCCGCACCGGCGAGTCGGCGCTGCTGCTGCTGCTCGACATCGACCACTTCAAGCGTGTCAACGACACCTATGGTCACGCCGCAGGCGATCAGGTGATCCGCCGCATCGGTCAGGCGCTGCAGGACTGCGTGCGTCCGATGGACACCGTGGCGCGGCTGGGGGGCGAAGAGTTCGGCGTGGTGCTGCCCAATTGTCCGGCCGGGTTCGGGCCGGCGGTGGCCGACCGGGTACGCCAGACCATTGCCGCCACTGTCGTGACGACCGGGCCAGGGCAGCACATCGAGGTCACGGTCAGCATCGGCGGAGCGTTCGCGCCGCAATGGGTGCGGTCGTCCTCGCCGCTGTGGATGGAGCGCGCCGACCAGCAGCTCTACCGCGCCAAGGCCGCCGGGCGCAACCGCGTCTGCCTGGAGCCGCCGCCACGCTCGGCGGTCAACGCCGAGGAGCGCGACATGCGCCTGGCCACGGTGTCTGCCTTCATGCCGGACGCGGTGGACTCGGGGCTCGACTCCAGCCTGGACACGGGCCTGGACGGATGGGTGGAAGCCCCCCGTTGACCCAGCCGCGGGCAGTGCCTGGGCTACAGTCCGGGCGATGAACTCCGAGACCCCTGATCCCGCTGCCGCCCCCGCCGAGGTGCCGGCCACGCCTTACGCCTGGGTCGGCGGTGACGCCCGCGTGCGCGCCCTCGTCGACCGCTTCTACGACCTGATGGACCTGGAGCCCGCCTACCGGGAGTTGCGCGCCGCCCACGGCACCACGCTCGACGAGGCCCGCGACAAGCTCTACTGGTTCCTCAGCGGCTGGCTGGGCGGGCCGAACCACTACACCGAGCGGTTCGGCCATCCGCGGCTGCGCATGCGGCACATGCCGTTCTCGATCGGCGTGCAGGAGCGGGACCAGTGGGTCGCGTGCATGCACCAGGCGATGACCGAGCTGCAGCTGGATCCGGTGCTGATCACGCGGCTGACCGAGAGCTTCTTCGGGACCGCCGACTGGATGCGCAACCGCTGATCAGCGCAGCCGCCCGTCCGCCCTGCGCGCCGAGGCCAGCAGCACGATCAACGCGCCCGCACCGCCGTCGGGTCCACGCGCCTGCGTGAACGCCAGCACCTCCTGGCGCTGCGCCAGCCAGTTGCGCACCTTGCCCTTGAGCACCGGCTGGCGGCCCGGCGACCCCAGCCCCTTGCCATGCACCACGCGCACGCAGCGCCAGCCGCGCTTGCCTGCGTCGTTCAGGAACTGCGCCAGGGCTTCCCGCGCCGCATCGCGGTTCAGGCCGTGCAGGTCGATCTGCCCCTGGAGCGACCAGCGGCCCAGGCGCAGGTGCTTCAGCACATCGTCGCCGATGCCCGTCTGGCGGTAGGAGAGCTGGTCGTCGGTCTCCATCAGCGAGGCCGCGTCGAAATCGTCCGACAGCGACGCGCGCAGCACCTCGGCCTCGTCGAGCGCCCGCTGGAACGGCTCCGGCAGCGGGCGCGGACGGGCGATGTCGGCCAGATTGCGCGGGCGCAGCGGCGTCACCTCGCCCACGGTCACGGTGAACAGCTCGCGCTCGCGCCGCCGGGCCGCTTCGACCGCGGCCCGGCGCGCGGCCTCCTCCTGCGTCCGCTGGCGCTGCTCGCGCAGGGCGCGGTGGATGGCGGCCAGCGCCGACAGCGAATGCGCCTTCACAGCAACCCCCGCTCGGCGAACGACACCACCGGCCCGCGCCCGATGACCATGTGGTCCAGCACCCGCACGTCCACCATCGCCAGCGCCGACTTCAGGCTCTGCGTCAGGAACTCGTCGGCCCGCGACGGTTCGGCGACACCAGACGGATGGTTGTGCGCCAGGATCACGGCCGCCGCGTTCAGCGCCAGTGCCCGCTTGAGCACTTCACGGGGATACACGCTGGTCTGCGTCAGCGTGCCGCGGAACATCGGCTCATACGCGATCAGGCGGTGCTGCGCGTCGAGGAACAGCACGGCGAAGACCTCGTGGCCCAGCTCGCCCAGCTGCAGCTTGAGAAAGTCGCGCACCGACTGGGGCGACTCGAACACCGGCCGCTGCGACAGCTCCATCGACAGCGCCCGCCGCGCCAGCTCCAGCACCGCCTGCAGCTCGGCGCGCTTGGCCGGGCCGATGCCTTTCACCGCCTTGAGCGCCTCGCCCTCGGCGCGCAGCAGGCCGCCCAGACCGCCGAACTTCGACAGCACCTGCGTGGCCATCTGCAGCACGCCCGTGCCCTGGATGCCCGTGCGCAGCAGCAGCGCCAGCAGCTCGGCGTCCGCCAGCGCGGCGGGGCCTTGGGCCAGCAGCTTTTCGCGGGGACGCAGCGCAACAGGGGTGTCTTTCATCGGGGGCACCTAAAATCGGGGCCAGTCTACCGAGAACTGGCCGCTGCCGACCCCGGCATCCCCCATTTCCGACCCTCCATCCCCCATCGGGCGCCCCCTCGCCCGACCCCAACCGCTCACAGGATCACCGCCGTGCCACAGGTCCAACCGGGTTCATTCCTGACGCTGCATTACCGCCTCGCCGGCCCCGACGGCGGCGACATCGTGAACACCTTCCACGACAAGCCCGCCACGCTCTCGCTGGGCGCTGGCGAACTTGCGCCCGCCATCGAGTCGCGCCTGCTCGGGCTGGAAGAAGGCACGCGCACGACGATCACGCTGGACCCCGGCGAAGCCTTCGGGCCGCGCAGCCCGGACATGGTGCAGAAGCTCAAGCTGGCCATCCTGCGCGAGCTGGGCGACCCGCACGAGCAGTACAGCGTCGGCGACGTGGTGCAGTTCCCGACGCCGGACGGGCGCGGATCGTTCGCCGGCGTGCTGCGCGAACTCGGGCCCGCCGCAGAGGACTGGGCCGTGTTCGACTTCAACCACCCGCTGGCCGGCCAGGCGCTGACCTTCGAGGTGCAACTGATCGGAGTGCTGTGATGACCATGAACACCGACAACGCCATCCGCCAGGAATCCCTCCAAGGCCACGTCGAGGAAGTCGTGCTGGCCCAGCCGCGCGGCTTCTGCGCCGGCGTGGACCGCGCCATCGAGATCGTCGAGCGGGCATTGGCCAAGTTTGGCGCACCGATCTACGTGCGCCACGAGATCGTCCACAACACCTACGTCGTCAACGACCTGAAGACCAAGGGCGCGATCTTCATCGAGGAACTCTCGGACGTGCCGCCCGGTGCGACGCTGGTGTTCAGCGCCCACGGGGTCAGCCAGGCCGTGCGCGCCGAGGCCCGCGCGCGCGGCTTCGAGGTGTTCGACGCCACCTGCCCGCTCGTGACCAAGGTGCATGTGGAAGTCGCCAAGCTGCGCCGCGAGGGCTTTGATTTCATCATGATCGGCCACAAGGGCCACCCGGAAGTCGAAGGCACGATGGGCCAGCTCACCGAGGGCATCCACCTCGTCGAGGACGTGGCCGATGTCGCAGGCGTGCAGGTGCCCGATGAAAGCCGCATCGCCGTCGTCACGCAGACGACGTTGAGCGTGGACGACGCCGCCGAGATCCTGCGGGCAGTGAAGCAGCGTTTTCCACAGGTGCGCGAGCCGAAGAAACAGGACATCTGCTACGCGACGCAGAACCGCCAGGACGCCGTCAAGGTGCTCTCCGGCGAAGTGGACATCGTCATCGTCGTCGGCAGCCCGACCAGCTCGAACAGCAACCGCCTGCGCGAAGTGGCGCAGCGGCTGGGCACGGCGTCGTACATGGTGGACAGCGCCGACGAGATCGAGGCCGCGTGGTTCGAAGGCCGTCCGCGCGTGGGCCTGACCGCCGGTGCCTCTGCGCCCGAGCTGCTGGTCGATGCGGTCATCGCCCGGCTGAAAGAGCTGGGGGCGGTGAGCGTGCGGAAGATGCCGGGCGTCGAGGAGCACATCGAATTCCCGCTGCCCAAAGGACTGGGCGACAAGGCGATGGCCGAAGCCGGCGTGACCGCTGCGCCGCGCCCCCACTGAACACTGCAATCACTGCAAAGCGAACAAGAGACCCCCATGCTGGACATCACCCTGCTGCGCCGCGACCTCGACGGCGTCCTCGCCCGCCTGGCCACGCGCAAGAACCCGCAAGCCTTTCTTGATGCCGACGCCTTCCGGGCGCTGGAGACCGAGCGCAAGACCCTGCAGATCCGCACCGAAGAGCTGCAGTCGCGCCGCAATCAGCTCAGCAAGCAGATCGGCGGCCTGAAAGCCAAGGGCCAGGACACCACCGCCGTGATGGCCGAGGTGGGTGGCATCGGCGACGAGATGAAGGCCGGCGGCGAGCGGCTCGCGCAGATCCAGGCGGCGCTGGACACGATGCTGCTGCACGTTCCCAACCTGCCTGCCGCCGACGTGCCGGTCGGCACGGACGAACACGCCAACGTCGAGGTCCGCCGCTGGGGCACGCCGCGCACGTTCGACTTCCCGGTGAAGGACCATGTGGATCTGGGCGCACCGCTGGGGCTGGATTTCGAGACGGGCGCCAAGCTCTCGGGTTCGCGCTTCACGTTCATGAAAGGGGCCGCCGCCCGGCTGCACCGCGCCTTGGCGCAGTTCATGCTCGATGTCCAGACCACCGAACACGGCTACACCGAGTGCTACACGCCCTACCTCGTGCAGGCCAAGGCGCTGCAGGGCACCGGCCAGTTGCCCAAGTTCGAGCAGGACTTGTTCCACGTCACCTCGGGCGATGGCGACGCGGCGGGCAGCAAGTGGTACCTGATCCCGACCTCGGAGGTCACGCTGACCAACTCGGTGGCCGACACGGTGCTGCCGATCGACCAGCTCCCGATCAAGCTCACGGCACACAGCCCGTGTTTCCGCTCGGAAGCCGGCTCGGCCGGACGCGACACCCGCGGCCTGATCCGCCAGCACCAGTTCGACAAGGTCGAGATGGTGCAGATCGTGCATCCCGAGCACAGCGAAGGCGCGCTCGGCGAGATGGTCGGCCATGCCGAGGCGATCCTGCAGAAGCTGGGGTTGCCATACCGCGTGCTGCTGCTGTCCACGGGTGACATGGGCTTCGGCGCGGCCAAGACCTTTGACCTGGAGGTCTGGGTGCCGGCACAGGGCACGTTCCGCGAGATCAGCTCGTGCTCGAACTGCGAAGCCTTCCAGGCGCGGCGCATGCAGACACGCTTCAAGAACGCGCAGGGCAAGAACGAGTTCGTGCACACGCTCAACGGCTCGGGGCTGGCGGTGGGGCGCACGCTGGTGGCCGTGCTGGAGAACTACCAGAACGCCGATGGCAGCATCACGGTGCCGGACGTGCTGCGTTCCTACATGGGCGGTGTCGAAGTGTTGCGACCCGCTTGCTGAACTGCAGGAAAGCGCGCTACAATCGCGTTCTCGCATCCAGGAAGGGTGGCAGAGTGGTCGATTGTACCTGACTCGAAATCAGGCGTACGGAAACGTACCGAGGGTTCGAATCCCTCCTCTTCCGCCAGAACTAACCCCAAGTGATTGATTCGCTTGGGGTTTTTTCTTGCCTGCACGGTCTCCTGCTGACGTACGGCGCGGCGTGCATCGAGGCCGGCGATGTGATCAGCCGCAGCCTGCGCAAGGTGCGGTGGTCCTGCTGATTGCCTACGCCAAGGCCAAGTTCGACAACTTGCCGACCGAATTCCTGAATCGACTCAAGGAGCAATACGATGTCTGAGGCCACGAAGCACGCACCCGACGCGGAAACGCTGCAGTTCATGGCTGATCTGGAAGCCGCGCTCCAGCAAGCCCAGGCCGGAGATTTCGCCCGCGTGGCCACGGGCGAAGAGATCGCCCGGCGCACGCGGGGACGCCCGCCTGTGGCGACGCACAAGGCGCCTGTGACGCTGCGCCTGGACGCGCAGACGCTGGCGCTCTGGCGTGCCAGCGGCAAGGGCTGGCAGACCCGCGCGGCGGCGGCACTGGCTGCGGCAGCGCCGAAGGGACTTGACTGATTCGCCTGGGGTTTTCTTGGCGGAGACAGGGCATTTGTTGACGTTGACGCTCGCCCGAGGTGAACAATTCACGCCATCCCCTAAGATCCCTGCGCTTTTCTGCAGAACACCCAGGGATCCCATGTCATCACCGCACCCGATCACCACGGCCGCCACCACCGCCACCATCCAGTCCTTCATCACCCGCTGGACCGGCGTCACCGCCTCCGAACTCTCGACCGCGCAGAGCTTCCTCATCGAACTGTGCGATCTGCTCGACGTGCCGCGGCCACACCCGACGCCGGAGCGCGACTACATGTTCGAGCGCCCGCTGACGCTGCACAACGACGATGGCACGACCCGTCCGCGGCGGGTCGATTGCTACCGG
>JAAFKB010000086.1 GCA_013299055.1 Sphaerotilus sp. | reverse complement strand
GTGTTCGACGCGCGGCGCGCCCAGAAGTCGCCCCTCGGTGTCGAGCAGCTCATGCTCAACACGACCCATGCTGACGGCCATCGTGTGCGCGTCGGCCTCTTCCAGGATCCCGGCCAGGCAGGCAAGGCCCAGGCCGCCAGCTTGGTGCGGATGCTCGCCGGCTTCAATGCCAGGGTCTGGCCGATCAGCGGCGACAAGGCAACCCTGTTCGGGCCGTTCTCGGCGCAGTGCGAAGCCGGGAACGTCGAGTTCGTCCGGGGGCCATGGAACGAGTCGGTTTTCTCCGTGCTGGAGGGCTTCCCGGATGCCAAACACGACGACGACGCTGACGCCTGCAGCGGCGCATTCAACGCACTCGCCGGCGGTTTTGCCATCGCCGCACAGGCGCTATCACCCGCTGGACTTTGACCATGCCCAACGAAATCAACCCCTTCAACCTGCTGCTCGGCGAGCTTTCCGCCGTCCTCGATGCGGACTGCATCGTGCGCGTGAACACGGTCCTGTCCTCCTGGGCGGGCTGCACTGTGCGCATTCCACCGGCGAAGTCGTTCATCGTCCGCGATGCCGAGCACGCCGCGCGCCGCATGCTCGCCAGCGGCACGCCGAAGGATGTGGCCAGGGATCGCCTGATGTCGATGGGCGTGAGCCGGGCCACCGCCTACACCGTCCTCAGGCGAGTCCGCCAGGCTGCCCAGACGCCGGAGGCGACCAGTGCTGGCACTACCTGACAGCGCCGCGGACCAGCTCGCCGCGGACCACGGAAAGAACATTGCCAGGATGGCCGTGAAGTCGTTCGATTCGATGCTCGCGGACATCGCCGCCGGCACGAATCCGCGCCAGGCCATCGCTGACGCGCAATCCGCATTCACCACGCGCTATGCGAAGAGCTTGGCCAAGGCCTTCTCGGACCTGCTGCAGCGGTTCGTCGGTGTCGCGGAGGTGCGTGCCATGCCCGTCGGCGATGTCCCGCTGTCCGCCAGGCTCTACGCGCACAACGAGGTGACCGCCGCGCAGGCCGCGGCCATCATCCGGGAGCATGCCCAGGGCATCCATGACGCCCGTGCGCTCGCCATGCGCCTCTACGACGGCTATGACCCGCAGGGCGCCGCGGACAGGCCGCTGGAAGGCCGAGCACGTGCGGAGCTTCCCGCCGCCCTGCGCAACCTCACGGCAGACCGGGACGCGCGCGCCAGCCTGCAGGCGCTGGTCGACAAGGGGCTGGCCAGGGCCGCCCGCCTGAAGACCCCAGCCCTGCGGGCCGCCTACCTTGAGGCCTTCAATGCCTGGGCCGCCGGCGCCGGCGCGGAGATCCTGCGCGCACGCCTCGATGTCGCTGTGCGGGAAAAGAACCGGTACATGGCGAGCAGGATCTCGCGCACAGAGCTGGCCAGGGCGCACCAGGCAACGGACGGCGCCGCGCTGATGGCCGACCCGCTGGTGTCCGTCGTGCAGGTGCTGCTGAACCCCATGCACCCGCACACCGACATCTGCGACCTGCACGCGAAGGCCGACCTGTTCGGCCTGGGTCCAGGCTGCTACCCGAAGGCGCGCGCGCCGCTGTCGCCGTTTCACCCGCACTGCTGGTGCAAGATCCGCGCGCGCTACGACCTTTCGGCCGCAGATGCGCGAGAGGTGCCGCACGGTGTCGCCCTGCACCTCCGCGGCATGCCGCCGGCCGTCGCCGCACGGATCATGGGGTCGGAGGCCAGGGCGCTGGAGGTGATGGCAGGCACGCCGGTGCGCGAGGTGCTGAATCGGGGCGTCGATCCCGCCTATCAGTTCCGCCGGCTCGGTGACGGGGTGCAGAAGCCGTTTCCACCCGTGCCCGTGCCCGTGCCGCCACTGGTGAAGCCTGCGCCGCCACCCGTGCCAGCACCTCCGCCGGCGACGCATCTGGAGTTCATCGCAGAGGGCCGCCGGATCATGGAGACACTGCCGGCCGTTGCGGCAGACGCTCAGTTCGCGGACGTTCGCGCCTGGCATACCGCCATGTTCGACCGCCTGCGTGCCGAGAACATCATCGGGAAGGCCGCCGAATTCACGCCCCAGCGCGGAGCGGTGCCGCTTGGCGCCCTGCGCGCCCAGATGGACGAGGCCTCGGCCATGTACCCGCGCACCTGGGTGGCTGCCGCAGATGCTGCCGGCCCCCTCACTGTCAAGGGCTCATCGTCGCGCTGCTGGGCATGGACAGCCGACCGGGACCGGCCTATCGGCGTCAGCATCAATGGCTGGAGAGTAGACCGCCACATCGCCAGGGGCGAGGGCTTCATGACCGTCGGGCCGGGCGATCTGTCTGTGACCATCCACGAGTACGGGCACCGCCTGCAGGAGACGGTGAAGGGGCTGGATGCCATCTTTCAGGCGCTGCACCGCGAGAGAGTGGTGGGGGCGCCGGTGCGCAGGATCAAGGATGTCGGGCCGGCTTACAGGGGATACGGCGCTGACGAGGTGACACGGGAGGACCACTACCGGAACGCCTACCAGGGCCGCGAGTACAGGGTCAGGGGAGGGGGCGCAGAGGACGGGGGCGCGCTGGAGGTGCTGACCATGGCATTTGAGGCCATCGTCGGAGGCCAGGCACCGGGCAAGACATCCGCGACGCTGGCATCCGTCTCCCGTCTGCGTGACATGCTCCTGCACGACCGCGAAATGGTCGAGCTTGTGGTGGGTCTGCTTTTCCGCTTCAATCCGATCGCATGAAGCCCACCGTCTGCCAGCCGCTGCCGCCCGCCCTCGCACCGTACCCGCCTGCGTCCGGGCCTCTTGTCATTGAGCAGGTTGGCCAGGCCTTCGAGGTGTCGGGGCCAGGCGCTGCGGATGTCGCCGCGCTCATCGAGGCCGGGGAAGTCCTGCAGAGTTGGCACCCACGCTGCTGGCGACGGCTGCCGACCGATCCGCTCAAGTCGGCTGAGGGCGCTGCGCTGCTGGTTGGCCATGCCTGGGAGATTCCCGCCGCACTGGTTGATGCATACCCGCGGGATGAACAGTGGCCGGCGCAGTCCTTCACCGAGGCCGATGGCGTCGAGCACATTGGGCTGGATCAGATCCGGTTCTGAGGCACTGCTTCCGGTTTGTGGAAGGGGATCGGAGGCGGTCACCCGATGATGTCCACCCGCAGGGCGAGCAGTTTGTAAGCGTCGCTGCGGTCCTCGTCGAGCACCGTGTCGTGGTAGATCACGGCGGCGCCCTGCGTCTGCTGCACCAGGTCAATGAGCTTCGTCTCCATGGCCAGCAGCTCGGACCACAGGGCTTCGAGCCCGCCCTCGAATTCATGGATAGGGCGCCCGAAGTAGATCAGCGCGCGCACCGTCCGCCGAGAGATCCCGGGGCCATCGCGCACAAGGCTCGGCACCACCCGTACCATGGGGTAATCGTCCGGCGTCATGTTCGCTTCGAGGCCGATCCGGCTCGTCACGACACCGGGCGCCGTCTTGAGCTGGTCGCGCACCGCCGCCAGCAGGGGATAAACGCCGCTCATGCGCGGTACAGAGGAACGGTGAACGTGGAGCCGGATCCGACCCGCCCGGCGCTCGCGTTCACCAGGCCCTGGGCCAGGCGTGCGCCGGTGAGCGCGGCCTCGTATTCCTTCCGGTATGCCGGGAGCTTGGAGTTGAACAGGTCATCCGGAGACTGCTGGCACTCGATGCACGTCAGCACGTAGGCGCGCAGCGGGATCAGCCGATCTACCCAGGCCGCAGGCAGTGTGCCGAGTTCTGCCACCTCGGTGGTGGCGCGGGCCTCGCGCTCGGGTGTGACCAGTCGTGCCAGGTAGGCGTCGGCGTATGCGTATTTCATTTTCAGGTTCCCATCGTCTGCGCGATCCGCGCTCGGACGTGTCGTTCGAAGATGGCCGGCGCCCGCGCTGCCGCGGTGACGAGCCAGGGGTCGCCGGCGTAGCCGGGGTGGTGGACCTCGCGCGCGAAGGCGAACCCGCCGGCGCCGCCGCCTGCCCACCGCAGGACTTTCTTTTTCTTGGGGCGGATGACGTGGGGCTTGGTGCCCCAGTGGACGAACAGCGCATGCGGTGCGCGCTGCAGGTCGTGCCCGATCTCCCATACGTCGCCGTCGCTGCTGACTGGCTTTGCATACAGGGACGCGAACAGGGCGCCCGTCTTGGTGTGCAGGCCCGCCAGCTCGCCCGCAACCTCTTCCACGTCGGCCACCGTCGCCGCCAGCGCCTGCCGCTGCAGGGGTTGGCCAAGCCGCTGCAGCACGGCCATGAACTCGGCAGATCCCGTGCTGGCCAGGGTCACATTCATGGCGCACCACCAGGCGCAGATACGGGCGGAGTCTCTTGCGCCTTCTCCCGCGCCGCGGAGACCAGGCGCGCCTTGGTGTCGCCGTCGAGCGCGTCGAACTCGCTCCCGACCACCTGGGCTCGCTTCTCCGACAGCACCACCTCGGGCATGCCGGCCGCCTGCATCTCCTGCAGGACGCCCAGCTCGGCCATGGTGTCCACCATGTTGAAGTCGGTCGGGTAGGTCACGGACACCCGCGTGCTCGGCGTATTCAGCGCCCGCGCGACCATTGCCCAGATGCGGCGTTCGAGCCCCTGCAGCTGCTTCGCGAAAGTCGCCAAGTCGGAATTCAGCCGCTCGAACCGCTGGCGCCGCGCGATCCCGCTTTCCTGCGCGCCCTCCACAGTCGTGGCGTCGTCCTGCGCAATGCGCCGAATGCTCGCTTCGAGCCGCTCGATGCGCTGCATGTAGACCGTGGCCGGGCCGGAGTCGGGGGATACGAACGCAGGCGTTATGCCGCGGTGCACCAGCATGCTGTGGGTGCCGATGGTCGCCGCCGTCGTGGCGGGGTCGAAGTCATGCGCCGCATCTGCGGGAACCTGCAGCGTCAGCAGGCTGAACGTCTGGCCGCGCAGGATCTCGTCGAGTTCAGAGTTCGCGTTGAACACCCGCAGGCTCAGGCCGGCGATCTGCGCATAGCTCCCCACCTGGGGGAAGAGGCCGTTGTTCTCGGTGACGGGCAGCACGGGGCAGGCACCGAACGGGTGGTCGCCGCGCTTGACCACCTCGCCCCGCAGCCGCACCACCCATTCGGTCGCGGTGTAGGTGATCTCGCAGTCGGACACCGTGCCGTCCACCTCGCGCCGCTCCGGCAGCGTCGCGCTGACGAACAGCCCCGTGTCGCGGTCGATCTCATAGGCCACCAGCAGCTCGGGCTTGATGACCCGCGCCCAGGGCACAACCCGGCGCGCGATCTGGTCCTGCATCGATGTCGCTGGCTCGACGTCCGGCATGTCGAGCAGCACCAGCGCAGACCCTCGCGCCCGCATCTGTTCGGACACCTCGCGCATCATCTGGTCGATGTTCGATCCGCGGCCGTCCGCATCCTCCGCGAACGCCGCCAGCAACGGGGACTCCAGCCCGGAGCGCATGGGCGGACGCCGACCCAGGTAGCCCACAAAGCGGTCGACAGCTTCGAGCAGATGGTTTTCATAGACCGACACCGCCGCGCGCGCCGCGTACTTCTCGTCCGACTCGCGCGGGTACTGCACAAGGTGGCACGGGCCGTCGAGGCGATAGAAGTTCCGCCACACCTGGCTGGCGGTCCCGTCGTCCTTCTTGATCTGGACCCACTCGCCGGCCGTGCTGATCTGTGGGGAAAAGCCGCCCTCTGCGGCATACGCCTCGGCCAGCAGCGCGAAGCGTCGTTTTGCGATTTGGAAGTTCATCAAGACACGTTCACCCGCCAGCGTCCGCCGGAATGCCCATCTGCCGGACGGGCGTGAATCAGCATCGCCGGATGCCGCGGCGTGACGCCTCGGACGCACAGAGCAGGGCCGCGAGATGCGTGCCAGGCATCGCAAACCAACCGCACGCAGAACACCATGGATCTGGACAGCCTGAAGGGCAAGACCCTCGATGACGCCCTTCTGGGCGAGCTGAAGGCGCATGTCGGCACCATCACGACCACGGCAGACGCCAAGGTTCGCGCCGCGAACAAGGAATCGGCCGAGGGCCGCACCACGCTGAAGGCTCACCTCGCCAAGGCGCTGGAGAAGCTGGGCGTCGATGACGCTGCAGCCCTGGATGGACTGCCGGATGCCCGGGGCCAGGCCGAGGCACTCGCGCAGTTCGACACCAAGCTCAAGCGCGCAGAGCGCGAAGGCGCAGAAGCCAAGACCGCGCTGGAGCAGATGCGCGCCCAGGTGTCCGCCGCGAAGCGTGACAGCCTGATCGCCTCCGCCGCTTCGAAGCAGGGCTTTCAGGATGCGGCGATCGCGGCCACGCTGATCAGCGCACAGGTTCGCCAAGAGGGCGAGGACTTCCTGTTCGATGCGGGGGGCGGGAAGCTCATCAGCATCGAAGAGGGCGCCGCCCACATCGCCAAGGCCTCGCCCTTCCTCGTCACGCCGGCTGGCCAGGGCGGGCAGGGCAGCGGCTACGGCTCGGGCCGCCAGCAGTTCCAGCAGTCCAAGGGCGACCTCGGCGGCAACAAGTCCGAGCGCACGGCCGCCATCGCCGCGCGCTTCCCCACTCTCCCCCTGAGCTGAACCACAGCAGGAGCGACGCATGTCCACTTCTCAGATGCAAGTCTTCAACGACTTCGTGATCCCCTCGACCATCGAAACGCTGGCGCAGATCGTCGCCAAGTTCAACGAGGCCAGCCGAGGCACCATCCGCCTGACGACCAAAGGCTTCACCGGCGACTTCCTGCAGGAGTCGTTTTTTCAGGCCGTCCATGGCGCACAGCGCCGCGTGAACCGCTACGCGGCCCAGGCCGCCGCGCCGGTCACCGACCTGACGCAGCTCCGTTTCTCGGCCGTCAAGATCGCCGGCGGTTTCGGCCCGATCCGCTTCGAGCCCAGCCAGTTGACCTGGCTCAACAAGCCCACCGCTGCCGGCATCGAGGTTGCCTCGCGCAACTTCGCCGAGGCGCTGATGCGCGACCAGCTGAACACGGCCATCGCCGCGCTGCGGGCCGCGATCTCGAACCAGGCCGCCGCGACCCACGACATCAGCGCGACCGCCGGCATCACGCAGTCCGCGCTGAACAGCATGCACGCCAAGTTCGGCGACCGCTCGGGCGAGCTGGTCGCCAACATCATGACGGGCGAGGTGTACCACCGCCTGATCGGCCTGAACCTGGCCAACGCTCAACAGCTCTTCAAGAGCGACGGCGTGACCGTCATCGACATCCTGGGCAAGTCGGCCGTTGTCACGGACGCGCCCGCCCTGTACGTCGCCGGCACGCCGAACAAGCAGTTCGTCCTCGGCTTGGTGCCAGGCGCCGCCACCGTCATGGACGCCGGCGACTTGATCAGCAACATCCAGACCGTCAACGGCCAGACCCGCATCGAGACGACCATGCAGGTCGACTACACGTTCGGCCTGGCGCTCAACGGCTACACCTGGGACGAAACCAACGGCGGCAAGTCGCCCACGGATGCCGCCCTCGCCACCGGCTCGAACTGGGATCTGGTCGCCTCCAGCATCAAGAAGACCGCTGGCGTCTGCTGCATCGGCGACGCCGCGAAGTGAGCACCATGATGGCCACGCTCGCACCCACGAAAAACCTCTGGCTCGTCGCCCACCCGCTGCACCAGTACGCCGAGGACGTCAAGGCGCTCGCCCGCCGTCATGGCCTCGTGATCGTCGACAAGGCCGCCGCCGGCGACGCCGAGCGCGAGCTGGCCGCAGAAGACCCGCCGGCGCTGACCCTGCGCGAGCCCGTCGTCATGGCGGAGAAGCCCGCCCAGGCGCCGGAGAAGCGCGCCGCGCGCACTGCAAGCACCTGACCCGCCACGGGGTCGAACGCTCGCCCGGTGGCGATCACCGGGCAACCCTCAGACCTGAAACGAGAGATCACCATGGACCAGACCCTCCTGCAATTCATGCAGCACTACGCCACCGCCACCGGTGCCGAAATCAAGACCGTTCTCGACGAGAAGGGCTTCGCGATCCTGACCGACGTGGACGCCAAGATCGCCGCACTGACCGGTCAGGACGCCGCGATTCTGTCGTTCCTGGACAAGATCAAGCGCCTGATGGATGCCGTGCCTGGCACGCCGGAATTCGATGAAGGCACGAACCTGTTCACCACGATCACCAGCAAGTTCGACGCCGCGATGGCCGCTGCTGCTGACGCGAAGACGGTCGCCGCCGGTGTCGCCAACGCTGTCACCCAGGTCATCGCCGACCTGTCGGCCCTGGCCGCGCGCGTCCTGAACCTGGAACAGGAAAGCGCCGCCGCTCGCCGTGACATCAACGCCCTGCGCACCGATGTCGATGGCCTGTCCGGCCAACTGACCGCCGCCTTCTACGGCTTCGGCAGCATCTTCAGCAACTTCTCCAGCGCCCTGCGCGGCACCAACCCGGGCGCCTGATAGGCGCCCGCCGGGCGGCTGCATCCGCTCCGCCCGGCCCCATGAACAACCAGAAAACGGAGGTGCGACATGGCACGCTACGACAAAAACCGGCTCCTACTCTTCAAGCTCGAAGCCAACCCGGGGACGGATGCGAACCCTGCCGCCGCCTCCGACTGCATTCTCTTCGTCGACAACTTCGACCCGACACCGATTGACCCGACGTACGCACAGCGGAACATCCAGTTCCCGTACTTCGGCGCCTCGCAAGACCTGCTGGCCGCCTCCTGCAGCCGTGTCAAGTTCTCCGTCGAACTCAGCGCGTCGGGCGTCGCAGGCGTCACCGCGCTGTGGGGGCCGCTCCTGCAGTGCGCAGGCTTCTCCCTGTCGACCGGCCTCCTGCTGCCGACCCGCGTCGAATCCTGGCCCCTCAGCCGGTACCTGAAGACCGGAACCTTCTACTTCTACGACGACGGCGTCCTGACCAAGCTCGTTGGCGCGATGGGCTCTGTCAAGCTGACCGCGAAGCACAAGGAAACCCCGAAACTCGAATTCGAGTTCGTGGGGGCCTACTCCAACCCGACGGCCGCCGCCAACCCGACGGCCGCCCTCAGCCTCTGGAAGCCGCCTGCCGCTGTGGCGAAGGCGAACGTTTCCCAGGACATCACGCTGGGCTGCAGCTACGCGGCCGGCGCCCTCACCGGCGGGACGACCTTCGGCTCGTTCGGCATCGAGGTGGACCTGGGCAACGCGCTGAAGTATTTCACCAGCAACAGCAGCGAGCGCGCCGAGATCACCGACCGCGATGCCAAGTGCAGCTTCGAGCTGGAGCTGTCGGAGGCCCAGGAGGTGCAGGGCGCAGCGGACATTTTCGCGAACACGACGACGAGCCTCGGCTTCACCCTTGGCTCCGCCGCGGGCTCGAAGCTGATGCTCTACATGCCGATGATCCACCGCCGCGGCTACAAGAAAACCAACCGCGACGGCATCCGAACGCACACCTTCGATGGCTGCACCGTCCTGCCGAAGTCCGGCAACGATGAAGTCGTTCTGATCCAACTCTGAACCCCAGCACCATGACCAAGAAATTCAAGCTCGCAATCGGCGACACCCTCACCCTGAAGGTGAAGGGCTTCGTCACGGACGGCCCGAAGCCCGTCGCCGTCGAGTTCAAGGCAACCGCCAAGCGCGTCGACTCCGAGCGTTACCGCGACACGTTCGGCAAGGACAGCCAGGTGCTCGGCGCCGACTTCGTGCGGGAAGTCCTGACCGGCTGGGAGGGTCAGAAGCTGGTGATGGACGAGGACGGCCAGCCGGCGGACTTCTGCCCCGAGGCGCTCGACACCATGCTGCAGCTCGTCGGCATCGAGTCCTACATCGTGCGCGCCTACGTCGAGGCCATCTCGATCAGCGACACCCAGAAGGGCCGCGCGGGAAACTGATCGAGGCCGCCCGCCTTCAAGCGGGTGGCGCCTTCTCAGAAGGGGAAGACGATCCCGGCGAGCAGGACGAGGAGCGGGCCAGAAAAGCCCGGATTCTCGCGCTCGCCGGTTTCGTTGCAGAGGATCACGACAGCATCCCTGTGACCGCCGCAGCCGAGCCGTGGCACCTCTGGCCCTGCAATCTGCGGGTCTGGAATCTGTGGTGCGGACTGCAGACGCAATGGCTGCGGGCCGGAATGGACGGCTCGGCAACGGGTCTTGATCACCGGGCCGTCTGGGCAGACATCGACGGGCTTCGGATGCGCGGCAGGCGCTGGGTGTTCGAGGTCATTACCGCCATGGAGCGCGCCGCGCTCGACGTGTGGCGCGAGCAGGCAGCAGACCGGAACCGGACATGACCAGAGAAATGAAATTCACGCTGACGCTCGACGGGCGCCAGTTCTCCGGCACGCTGCAGGAAGCCACCGCGGAGGCCAAGCAGTTCACGGACACCACCACCGCGGGGGCCAACCGCGCGAACGAAGCCCTGAAGGGCATGGGCGAGGGCGCGAACGCCGCCGCCGCCGGCGGTCGTCGCGCCGGCGAATCCCTGCGCGACATGACCGGGCAAGCGAACGCCGCCGCCGCGGCCAGCACCAAAGCGGGCGACGCCATCCGTCGCATGACCCAGGTCGACAAGCTCAACGCCGCCCGCGACATCCTCGACATCCGATCCTTCCACGCCATCACGCGCGAGATCGCCCAGGTCGAAGCGGCGTACAAGCGACTTACCGACTCCGGCAAGCTGTCAGCGCAAGAGCTTGGCATGGCGGACCAGGCGCGCCAGGCGAGCATCCAGCGGCTGAAGCAGGAAATGCAGGGCCTGGCTCAGTCGCATGACCGAGCGGGCATGTCGGCCGGCCAGCACGCCCAGGCGATGCACATGCTGCCGATGCAGATGACCGACGTTGCGGTTTCCATTGCCTCCGGCATGCCGGTGTGGATGGTGGCCATTCAGCAGGGCGGGCAGCTCAAGGATGCATTCGGCGGCATCGGCGCAGCAGCGCGCGCGACGGTCGGATACGTCGTGGCGCTGGTCAGCCCCCTGGCCGTGCTGGGCGCATCCCTCGCGCTGCTGGCCCTGGCGCACGAGGCCGGCGCCGGCGAGCAGCGCGCCTTTGACCGCTCGCTGATCATGACCGGCGGGCGCCTCGGGCTCACCTCCGGGCAGCTGTCCGACATGGCCGCCGGAATGGATGACCTCGCCGGCGTCACCCGCGGTCAGGCGTCCGAGGCGCTGGCGGTGCTGGCGGGGCAAGCCGGGATAACGTCCGACAACATCGAGCGCATCGCCGCCACCGCGTTGCGACTGCAGGCGGTCGGCGGGCCGGCAGTCGAAGAGACGGCGAAGGCCTTCGCCTCGCTCGCCAAGTCCCCGCTCTCGGCGTCGATTCAGCTCAACGAGCAGACCGGGCACCTAACGCAGTCGGTGTACCGGCAAATCAGGGCACTAGAGGCACAGGGCCGCACCACGGAGGCCGCCAAGGTCGCACAGGAGGCCTATGCCGCCGCGATGCAGCAGCGCATCCCGGAGCTGGAGCGCAACCTCGGCACCCTGGAGAAGATGTGGAAGGGAATCGCGACCGGGGCCAGCGAGGCATGGGACGCGATGCTGAACGTCGGCCGCGAGAAGTCCACCGGCGACAAGATCGCAGAGGCCGAGAAGAAACTGGCAGACCTGCAGGCGGCCCGCGACGGTGGCGGCACAGCGGGCGGCAAGCGCCGAAGCACCTTCGACACCGAGATCGCCGCAGAGCAGGCGAAGCTGGGCGCCCTGCGCGAACAGCAGGCGCTGACGGAGCGCGCCGCCGCAACGAAGGC
This sequence comes from Sphaerotilus sp., assembly GCA_013299055.1. Lineage (GTDB taxonomy): Bacteria > Pseudomonadota > Gammaproteobacteria > Burkholderiales > Burkholderiaceae_C > Sphaerotilus. The sequence continues at coordinate 1,196 of JAAFKB010000086.1, read as the reverse complement.
AAGCGAGGCCGCCAGCGTCACGGCGGAGATCAACGGCGACGGCGGCGCAGGCGACAAGCAACGCGCCATTGCCTCGGCCGCCATCGACCTGCAGCTCGCCCAAGCGAAAGCTGCCGCAGACGGACGGATCACCATCGAGTCCAACAAGGCCGCCGCGCTGGACAGCCTGCACGCCGCGGGGCTGGTGACGGAGGTCGACTACATGCGCCAGTCGGCCGCCATCGGCGCCGCCAAGCTGGCCGAGCAGCGCAAGCTGATCGAAGACCAGATCGACCTCGAATCCAAGCGACCACTGAAGGCAGATGACGCCGCCGGCGCCTCGCAGAAGCAGGCCAGGCTGGTCGGCATGCGCGCAGAACTCGCCGCGGTGCGCAACGAAGCCGCGCAAGCGCCGATCCTGCTGCAGTACAAGATCGAGGCCGCGAACCTCAGCAGGGCGCGCGAAGACGCCGCGCGCTGGGCGCAGACCTGGCAACAGGCCGACGATCTGGTCAAGTCGCTCGCGGACCAGACCGCCCAGGGCCTCGCCGCCTCGATGTCCGACCCTCTGCAGCGCGCCCAGGCTCAGGCCGATCTGTCCGCGCAGAACATCATCCGCAGCGCCTCGAAGTCGGCGCGAGAGATCGGCAACGAGGCGGACATCCTCCGCGGCCAGGCCGCGCAGGCCGTACAGGCGCAGAACGACCTCTTGGCGCAGGCATCCGCCGCCCGCAGTGCCGCGCGCGCCGCAGAGCTGCGACAGCTCGCAGCAGAGCAGGGCCAGCAGGCCGCCACCGCCTCGGGCATGGCCGGCGCGCTGCAGGAGCGCCTGGACAAGATCAACGCCGGCGCCAAGCTCGCGGCAGACCAGGCCACCGCGAAGCCGGCCACGGACGGCGCCGCCTCTGCCGAGCAGCGCCTGCAGGCCATGCGGGACGAGATGGCCGCCGTCGAGCTGGTGCGCACCAAGCACCTCGACCTGGCCCAGGCCGTCGAGCAGGTCGCCAACGCCAGGCTGAACGAAGCCCGCGCAGACGCCACCGCCCGCGGACAGACGGATCGTGTCGCCGCCATCGAGCGCGAGATCGCCGCCCGCCAGAAGCTCGGCGACCTGACGGCACTCCGCGACTACCTGGGCGCCGACGTCGGGACGCAGATCGCGGCCGGGTTCGACTCCGCCAGCCAGTCGATGGCCGCCTTCGTGCGCGGCTTCGGCG
>JAAFKB010000085.1 GCA_013299055.1 Sphaerotilus sp. | reverse complement strand
GTGTCCATCATCTCCAGGGCTTCGGGGGTCAGGGCGTGGCGGCGGTCGGTCATCGGCGGGTGGGGCGCCGGGGTGGGCGCGCGCTGGGGTTCAAGGCTTTTGAATGATGCCATCACGCCCGCACCGCCCCGGACCGTGCCCCGGCGCGCATCATGGACATCCTGACGAAAGGCTCCACCACCATGATCACCCTGCGCCCCTCCCTCGCCCGTGGCCATGCCCAGCACGGCTGGCTGGACAGCTTCCACAGTTTCTCCTTCGCCGACTATTTCGACCCTGCGCACATGGGCTGGGGCAACCTGCGCGTCCTCAACGACGACCGCATCGCCGCGCACACCGGCTTCGGCATGCACGGCCACCGCGACATGGAGATCGTCACCTACCTGCTGGCGGGCGAGCTGCAGCACCAGGACAGCATGGGCAATGGCGAGACCATCCACACCGGTGAGGTCCAGCGCATGACGGCGGGCACGGGGGTGCGCCACAGCGAGTTCAACCACAGCGGCGCGCAGACGCACCTGCTGCAGATCTGGCTGCTGCCCACGGCGCGGGATCTGCCGCCCGGCTACGACCAGCAGGTCATCGCGGCGGCGGACAAGCGCGGCCGGCTCCACCCGGTCGCCGCGCCGATCGGCAGTGCGGACGCAGCCCAGGCCACGCTGCAGCTGCACGCCGATGCGCGGCTGTGGGCGGGGCTGTTCGACGGCGACGAGTCGGCGACGCTGGCGCTCGATCCGGCACGCAAGGGGTATGTCCACCTCGCCCGCGGTCGGCTCACGGTCAACGGCCAGCGGCTGGAGGCAGGCGATGCGCTGCTGCTGGCCGGCGAAACAGGGCTGGAAATCCGCGCGGGAGAGGATGCGGAAGTGCTGGTGTTCGATCTCGCCGCCTGACGCCGCCGCGCTACAGTGGCGCGCATGGACTTTCTCTTGCGCGTGATCCGGGTGCTGCCGCTGGCCGACTGGCTGGCGCTGCTGACGTTCTGCTTCGGCTGGATCGGCTATGTCCGCTTCGCCAAGGCGCGGGCGCAACGGCGGCCGTCGGTGCTGGCCACCACCAACCGCCTGCGCCTGGACTGGATGCACGAGGCCACCTACCGCGACAACCGCATCGTGGACGCCGCCGTCTCGCAGAGCATGGCCTCCAGCCCGAGTTTCTTCGCCTCGACGACGATCTTCATCATCGGCGGCCTGATCGCGGCGATCGGCGCGGGCGACAAGACGGCCGAGATGGTGCATGACCTGCCCTTCACCACGCCGACCACGACGCTGGTGCTCGACCTGAAGCTGCTGGTGCTGACGGGCATCTTCGTCCACGCCTTCTTTCGCTTCACGTGGTCGATGCGGCAGTACAGCTTCGGCGCGCTGCTGATCGGCGCCACCCCGTCCTCCAAGGACTTCGACGCCGCCGCCGATCCGCTGCAGCGCCGGCTCCACGCCGAGCGGGCCGGGCGGGTGCTCGGTCTGGCCGCCGAAACCTTCAACGACGGGCTGCGGGCGGTGTACCTGAGCTTCGCGGCGGTGCTGTGGTTCCTGTCACCGCTGGCTTTCGTGGTGGGCACGGTGGTCGTGATCGCGGTGCTCTACCGGCGCGAGTTCCACTCCGACGTGCTGGCGCTGCTCAACGAGCCGGTGGCGCCGCTGCATCCGCCCGCACCGGAGTGAGCTGCGCGCCGAGCGCCTCGCGTTCGTCGAACACGAAGCAGCTCCCTTGCCAGCCAGGCGCGCCGTCGGTCTCCTCGAAATACTTCAGGATGCCGCCTTCGAGCTGGTAGACGTGTTCCAGCCCGATGTCCTGCAGGTAGATCGCCGCTTTCTCGCAGCGGATGCCGCCCGTGCAGAAACTGACGATGGTCTTGCCATCGAGCTGGTCGCGGTGGGCCTGCACGGCGTCGGGGAATTCGCTGAACTTGGTGATGCGCCAGTCGATCGCGCCGGTGAAGGTGCCGTGGTCGATCTCGAAGGCATTGCGCGTGTCGAGCGTGACAACCGGACGTCCTTCGTCGTCGTGGCCCTGCGCCAGCCAGCGCGCCAGCACCTGCGGGGCGACGCTCGGGGCACGGCCAGCCTGCGGGCGGATGCCGGGGTGGTTCATGCGGATGATCTCGCGCTTGATCTTGACCTTCAGGCGCTGGAAAGGGGCCGCGGCGCTCCAGCTTTCCTTGGGCGTCAGACCAGCGAAGGGGGCACAGGCGCGCAGGTAGGCGACAAAGGCGCGTACCCCGTCCGCCGGGCCAGCCAGGAAGAGGTTGATGCCTTCTTCCGCCAGCAGGAGGGTGCCCTTGAGGTGGTTCGCCGCGGCGTTGCCCTGCAGCTGGGCACGCAGGGCCGGGAGGTCGGCCAGCGTGGCGAACTGGTAGCAGGAGATGTTGAGGATGGGCAGAGAGGAGGTGTTCACAGCCCCGATTGTAGGAAGCCGGGAGCCGACGCCGCGGCACCGACGACGGCGACCTGCCCGGTGCCCGACAGGCACTTGAACGGCGCGGGCTGGCGCACCGGGGCGTCGGAGACCCAGACCTCGACGCGACGTTCGCGTGCCGCGTCGTCCGCGCCGGCCACAGGCATGGGGGCAAAGCGGCCGACGCCCCGCACGACCTGCACCGTCACACCCTGGGCGGTGAGGGCATCGGCGACACTGGCTGCACGCTGGTCGGACAGGGTCCGGTTGGCACAGAACCCGCCTGGGTCGTTGGCCACCCCCACCACCATCACCGACAGAGGCCGGGCTCCCGTGGCCTCCTTGAGCTGACGCGCCAGCCGGTCCACATCGACGCGCGCCACGGCATCGAGTTCCGCGGACTCGGCCGAGAACCCGATGCGGCCGCTCATGCGCTGCGCGCCGCGGACCAGCGCCAGGTAGTCCTTGGGGATCTTCACCGAGGTGCCGACCACCAGTGGTTCGACCTCCGCTGCAGTGACCAGCACGGGCGAGGCGGTGGCGAATCCCGCCGTGCGCAGCCGGGCCTGCACGACCGGGCTGGCCAGGAACTGGGCATACCGCAGTGCCACGGGTGACGGCGCAGCGGTCGGCAGCTGCATCACCAGTCGGTGCGAGAGCGGGTAACGCTCGCTGGCCACTGCACCGGGTGTGGGCTTCCAGACCGAACCCAGCGAGTCCACCACCGCCAGCACCTTGGCATCGCCCACCGCCGACAGCGGCACCACCCCGAGCGCCCGCTCGTCCGCGATCACGGCCTGCACGAGCGCGGCATCGCTGTCGTGCTGTTGCAGCGCAGCACCGTGGGGCGTGTCGCCGAGCAGGGGCTGCGCCAGCACGGTCCAGGCATCGGCGTTCAGCTGACGCACATGCACCCGCAGCGGACCCGCTGCCCCACCGAGCCGCGCCGCATCCAGCCCCGTGCCAGTGAGTGCCTGACGGAGCTGGGGCAGGCGGATCTGCTCGATCGGACTGGCCGGGTGTACCACGACCGCCAGCGCGTCGAAACCGACCAGCACCTGGTTGTCCTTGAGTTCTGCGCCCGAGGTGGAGGACACCCGGCGCAAGCTGGCGTCCCCTGGGGATGCAGCACCACCGTCGAACGCCAGCCGGATGTCCTGGCGCAGTCCGCCCGGACGCCGCGCCGAGACCAGCACCGCACCGTGCGGATCCGGCGGGCTGCGGTGAATCTCGACATGGCCTTCCTGCCTCAGAAAGACCTCCAGCAGATCGGGGCCGAGCACGGGGCCGAACACGTCCATGCCACGCAGCGCGAAGACATGGGCCGTGCCGACGCTGGGCGGGTCGCTTTCGAGGGCGGTCGCCGCCTGGGCCACCGCCAGGGCGGCGGGGGAGGAGACGGCTGCGGTGACGGGGAGCGCCGCTGCAGTCGGTGCGGCCGCCACGGCCTGGAGATCGTCGCCAGCCCACCACTGCCAGCCCACGCCCAGCACCCCTGCCGCCATGGCCAGCGACACCACGGCACGCCGCACCGCCGCCCCCCCCGCTCCGGACGTCACGCCATCGCCCACTGGCAGCAGCGGAGCGCCACAGGTCGGACAGCGGGCATCCTGGTCGGGACACGGCAGCAGGGCACGGGATGCGGCCTGGCTACAGGCCCGCGGCAGATTGGTACACACACCTTGGCTCATTGCACGGATTCCTGTCTGACTAATTTCATCGCGGCGCGCGCCGCTTCGTTCCAGTCACGGCTGATGGCGTCGCGTTGCTCGGGGGCTGCCTGCGCCCGCAACCGCTCGATGCGCTGACGCATCGCGTCGCGCAGTTCTGCCTGGGTCGTCGCCTGCTGCATGTCCCGGCCGCGCAGGGTGGCCGTGACTTCGTCGTGCAGATCGTGCAGCACCCGCTCGCGGGCCTGCTCGACCGCCTCGACCGGACTGCCGCCCAGCCGCACCCGGTCCAGCTCGAAGCCATCCTCGTCCAGGCGCACATGCAGCAGCACCGGCCCGCCCTCCAGAGGATCAGGCTCCTCGCGCAGCAAGCCGAACGCCTCGGCCAGCAGCACCACGGTACGGGCGCGGGCCTTCTGGGCCTCGACATCGGCCGCCAGCAGCTCCGGCAGCTCCACCTGGTCGTCCAGCTGCAGCCACAGTGCCGCCCGCCCGGCCTGCAGGCGGTGGGCTTCGTGGCGCAGATGCAGCTCCTGCACACGCGGCAGCGCCTGCAGCGGCAGCCCGCGCACGACACGCAGCAGCACCAGCTCGCCCTGGCCTTCCGGCAGCTCCTGCACCTGGGTCTGCACCCGACCGATGCGATGGATCAGATCGGCCACGCCAGGCAGCGCAGGCACCGCGCGCGCCAGGGGACGCTCCACCACGGACAGCTCCGTGCTGGCTCCCTCGCCTTCGACGGCCTCGATCGGCTCCGGCTCCGGACGCGGCAGGGCGGGTACCCGCAGCAGGTCGTGCTGGACACACCGGGGCGCAGCCGCCGGTACCCAGGCCAGCCCGACACTGGCGCGGGTCAGCAGCAGCGAGAGATCACGGGCCGCCGCGTCCGACTCGCCATGCAGCCGCATCACCCAGGCATCCCATGCCGCCGACACCACAGGCTGCAGCGCCCCTGGCGGCAGGCGTCGGGCGCACGCCGCCAGCAGCCCTTCACAGGTCTCGTGCTCACCGATGCGCTGCGCGAAGATGCGGAAATTGGCGTGCTCGCCCAGCTGCGTGAACAGGCCGGCACGCAAGACCCGCAAGTGCTCGCGCTGGACCGACTCGCGCGTGACCAGCTGGGTGCGCCAGTGGGCCAGCAACTCGCGGTTGTCCAGCCGGCCGTCGGCATCGACTGCGTTGAGCGGCGGCAACGTGGCCGTGGCGACCACGTCGATCTCCTCGGCCAGCGATGCCAGCGCCATTTCACCGGCATCGACCATGCCCTGCAGCGTGGTGAGCTGGGACTGCACCTCGGCCAGCAGGCGCAGGTTCAGGCTGATGACGCTGGAGCGGGTGCGGGCCAGCACGTACTCGCGCAGCAGCACAGTGGCCTCGTTCAGATCACGGTCTCGCACACCCCGCAGCAGTCCCAGCGCCTGCAGCGGGCCGGTGGTGGCCTGCTCCAGTGCGTCGAGCTGGCGGTGGAGCACGGAGGCCTGCGTCTCCAGGCCATGCTGCTCCTGCTGCAGCGGCTCGATGCGGTCGGCCAGATCGGCCAGCACCGCCGCCAGCAGCTGTCCGCATTCGTGCAACGCCCGACGGCCCTGACGCCAGTCGTCCCACAGCGCACCCTCGACCCGCTGGCGCACGACCACCGCGCGCCGACGCAGCGCGTGGTCCGGCAAGTCGAACATGGCCTCGACGCCCCGGTCACGGAACCGCTCGGACAAGCCCTGGTCGAACAGGCGGCGCAGCTCGTTGATGCGGCGAGACGGTGCCACCAGTGCGACCAGGCCGACATAGTGCGTCTCCAGCACCTTCCACTCCTGCTCGATCGAGAGGGTGGGCAGCATGTCGCCGTCGATTTCCGGCAGGGGGACGGCGAGCTGCAGGTGAGCGTCGCTCAGGCCCCAGGTGTTCATCAGCTCGCCCAGCACCTCCTGGCCTGCAGGGCGTGGATGGGTGACGTAGCCCAGCCCGGCGCGCCAATGGCTGTAGCGCAGCTGGGCCAGCAGGCGCAGCATCAGCTCGTGGCTCAGGTGGGTGCGCACGGCCTCGCGGTCCGCACCGCGCTGCGCCAGGCCAAAGGCCGCGAACTCGCCCTCTCGCACGCCCGCACCGGCACCCGCCGACCGCCCAGAACCCGGCAGCAGATCGACCACGTCCGTCACGCGGTGGAAGAGCCAGTCGGCCAGTCGACGCTCGCGGCCAGTGGCGTCCAGCGGCTGCAGGCCCCGTTCGTCGGCCAGCCCTCCGAGGAAACACAGCGAGAACCAGCCGGACTGCGCCGCCACCTGCAGCTCGCGCAGCGCGGCGTAGGCCTGGACTTCGGACAACGGTCCCGGACGCGCACCAGCGGAGTCGTGGTCGGGCAGCTCGGCGTAGACCTGCACCACGCAGCGGTTCGCCGGCGGGTGGCGCTGCAGCAAGGCCAGCACATCGAGCAGCAAGGCAGCGCCGGTCGCGCCCCCCAGATGGACCACGAGGTGGAGCATCAGCGGAGTGTCGCCGCTGCGGGCCTGCAGTGCCTGGGCTGCCGCGGCGACCGCGCCCCGTACCCGTGCCTGGTGCAGCGCCAGCAGCAACCGACCGAGGCGGCGTGTGGGCCAGCCCGGCAGCCGCTCGCCCACACGCGACAGCGGCCCGTCAACGGCCCCGAGCTGCTGCAGCCGCACCGCCCAGTCCAGTCCGCCGGGGGCCACAGTCGAGCGCAAGTCGGGGCGGCCCTGCAACAAGGCCCCGAGGGCGGCAGCCTCGGCCGTCAGCAGCACCCGCTGGGCGGCGGGTGGCACCATGGGCGCGCCCAGCACGCGCCAGCCAGGCGCGCTGTCGGCCAGGGCACAGGCGTCGGTGTCGAGCAGGACGGTCTCGACGGCAGGTCGCCGGTGCACGGGCGTCCCCTCCGCCCGCGATTGCAGACGCCGCTGCAGCGCCTGCCAGACCCGCACACCGGCGCCCCCGAGTCCGAGAATCAGATGGTTCATGTAATTGGTCGTACCGAGGAATCAAGCATCAAGCCGTCAGGGCCGCCTGGTCGGCGCCGTAGCTGTGGACCGTGGATCGCGCGCGGACCACCCGCAGGCGGTGGGCCATCAGACTGCCATTTTGCGATATTCTCAATTCAAGGCAGGAGTGGAAATTGCCAATTTCCACCACAACCATCCTCTGTCGCGCACGGGATCTGCACAGGCCACGGCTGGCTCGCGCGGTGATGCCACTGCCTACAATCGCCGGATGCACTTCGTCCACCTGCGCACCCACACCGAGTTCTCCGTCGTCGATGGCACCCTGCGGATCGACGACGCCGTGAAGGCTGCAGCCAAGGATGGCCAGCCCGCCATGGCCATCACCGACCTGTCCAACCTGTTCGGCGCCATCAAGTTCTACAACGCCGCCCGCAAGAAGGGCGTGCAGCCGCTGCTCGGCGCCGACATCTGGCTCGAACCCGAAGGCCCTGCCACCACCGGCGATGCGCGCCCGCCCTCGCGGCTGCTGCTGCTGGTGCAGACCCACCAGGGTTATCTGAACCTGTGCGAGCTGCTCTCCAGGGCGTGGATCACCAATGTGCAGCGCAACAACCAGGCCTGGGTGAAGTGGGCGTGGCTGGAGGAGCTGGGCGCGGGGCTGATCGTGCTGTCTGGCGGCGTGATGGGCTGCGTGGGACAGGCGCTGGCGATGGGGGATCTGCCCAAGGCACGCGATCTGGCCCGGCGGCTGGCGGCGATGTTCCCGACGCGCTTCTACCTGGAGGTGCAGCGCGCGCAGTTGCCCGGCCAGGACGCCAACGTGCGCGCCACCGTGCCGCTGGCGGCCAAGCTCAAGCTGCCGGTGGTGGCCACGCACCCGGTGCAGTTCCTCGAAGCCGACGATTTCGATGCGCATGAAGCGCGGGTCTGCGTGGCCGAAGGCGACACCATCGGCAACGCCAAGCGGATCCGGCGCTTCAGCCGCGACCAGCATTTCAAGACCCAGCAGGACATGGCCACCCTCTTCGCCGACCTGCCCAGCGCACTGGCGAACACGGTCGAGATCGCCCGCCGCTGCAGCCTGACGCTGGTGCTGGGCAAGCCGCAACTGCCGAACTTCCCGACGCCCGCGCTGCCGGACGGCTCGCCGATGCCGATGGAGGACTACTTCCGCCAGCTCTCCTTCGAGGGACTGGAGCAACGGCTGGCGCTGCTCTACCCGAACTCCGCCAAGCGCGATGCCGAGCGGGCGCGCTACGTCGAACGGCTGGAGTTCGAGATCGGGACGATCCTGAAGATGGGCTTCCCTGGCTACTTCCTGATCGTGTCGGACTTCATCCGCTGGGCCAAGGCGAATGGTTGTCCGGTCGGGCCGGGGCGGGGCTCTGGCGCCGGCTCGCTGGTCGCCTATGCGCTGTCGATCACCGACCTCGACCCGCTGCACTACAACCTGCTGTTCGAGCGTTTCCTCAACCCCGAGCGGGTGTCGATGCCCGACTTCGACATCGACTTCTGCCAGGGCAACCGCGACCGCGTCATCGACTACGTGAAGGAACGCTACGGGCGGCCTGCCGTGAGCCAGATCGCCACCTTCGGCACGATGGCCGCGAAAGCCGCGCTGCGCGACATCGGCCGCGTGCTGGGCATGGGCTACGGACACGTGGACTCGATCGCCAAGCTGATCCCCGCGCCGCCGGGCAAGTCGGTGACGCTGGCCCGCGTGCCGGCCGAACCGGACAGCGGCGTCATCTACGCCCGCAAGGAGGCGCCCGAGCTGGAGGAGCGCGAGAAGAACGAGGAGGAAGTCGCCGAGCTGCTGAGCCTGGCGATGCGCGTCGAAGGCATGGTGCGCAACATCGGGATGCACGCAGGCGGCGTGTTGATCGCCCCCGGCAAGATCACCGACTTCTGCCCGCAGTACCAGCAGCCCGGCAGCGACTCGGCGGTGAGCCAGTACGACAAGGACGACGTGGAGGCGATCGGGCTGGTGAAGTTCGACTTCCTGGGCTTGGCGACGCTGACGATCCTGGAACTGGCCAAGGAGTTCATCGTCACCCGCCACGAGCACCGCAAGGACTTCGCCTTCGAGACCATCCCGCTCGACGATCCGGCGGTCTACAAGCTGTTCTCCGACGGGCTGACCGAAGCGGTGTTCCAGTTCGAATCCGGCGGGATGCAGCGCATGCTCCGCGACGCCAAACCGAGCCGGCTGGAAGACCTGATCGCGCTGAACGCCCTGTACCGCCCCGGCCCGATGGACCTGATCCCCAGTTTCGTGGCGCGCAAGCATGGCCGCGAGGTGGTCGAGTACCCGCACCCGCTGGTGGAAAGCGTGCTCGCCGAGACCTACGGGATCATGGTCTACCAGGAACAGGTGATGCAGACCGCGCAGGTGCTGGGCGGCTACTCGCTCGGTGGCGCGGACATGCTGCGCCGCGCGATGGGCAAGAAGAAGGCCGACGAGATGGCCACCCACCGGGAGATCTTCCGCAAGGGTGCCGCCGAGAAGGACATCAGCCAGGACAAGGCCGACGAGGTCTTCGACCTGATGGAGAAGTTCGCGGGCTACGGCTTCAACAAGTCGCACGCCGCCGCCTACTCGCTGCTGGCCTACCACACGGGCTGGATCAAGCGCCACTGCACGGCCGAGTTCTTCGCGGCCAACATGACCATCGAACTCGACGACACCGACAAGCTCAAGGTGTTGCGCGACGATGCGATGAAGAACTTCGGGATCGCGTTCGAGGCGCCCGACATCAACCTCGGCGTCTACCGCTTCGAGCCGGCGCCAGGCAAGGCGGGCAACAAGCTGATCCGCTACGGCCTCGGCGCCGTGAAGGGCACGGGGCAAGGCGCGATCGAGGCCATCCTCCGGGCGCGCAGCGAGGGTGGGCCGTTCCGCTCGCTGTTCGATTTCGCGGCACGGGTGGACCGCAAGAGCCTCAACAAACGGGTGGTCGAGGCACTGATCAAGGCCGGCGCCTTCGACAAGCTGCACCCGCTCGGGCTGGATGGCCGGGCGCAACTGCTGGCCAGCGTCGGCCTCGCGCTGGAGTACGCCGACTCACAGGCCGCGCACGCGGACCAGGTCGGCCTGTTCGATTTCGGTGGTGCGGACGATGCCCACGGCAGCTCGACCCGCGAGCCGGATTACCCCGTCGCCGAGACCTGGGACGTGAAGACCCGGCTCACGCACGAGAAGGTGGCGCTGGGTTACTACTTCTCGGGGCACCTGTTCGACCAGGTGGAGGCCGAGGTGCGCCAGTTCGCCCGCCGCTGCATCGGCGACGCGCAGGACAGCCGCGAGCCGCAGACGCTGGCCGGCATCGTCGCCGACCTGCGCATCGTCAATGGGCAGCGTGGCAAGGCGGCGATCTTCAAGTTCGACGACAAGACCGGCGCGATCGAGTCGGTGGTGGCCGAAGAGCTGCTCAACGCGCATCTGGCGCAGCTCAAGGACGACGAGCTGCTCATCCTCACGGGCAAGGTGCAGAACGACCGCTTCAGCGGCGGCCTGCGCTTCAACGTGCAGCAGATCAGCGACCTCGCCACGGCGCGCAGCCAGCGGGCGCGGCACCTGCTCGTGCCGGTGACCGACACGTTGCCGGCGTTCGAGCAGTTGCTGGCCGAGCACCCCGCCAAGCCCGGTGCACCGTCCGAGTTCGGCGAGGAGAGCCGGCCGCAAGGGGTGGCGATCCGCCTGCGCATCCAGCGTGAAACGGCCATGGGGGACGTGGATCTCGGCAATGCAGTGCGGTTCTTCCCGAGTGACGCCGCGCTGGCGTGGTGGAAAGCGCAGACGTGCGGCGCGGCGCGAATGGTTTACGGCGACGAGTCGGCCTGAACGGCCGCCAAACCCTCCATACGGGGGAGGGTCTTGCAGTGGTGGGGTTGCTAAAGTGAAAAAGTTCCCTTTTTCACCCAACCACAAGACATTTCCGTCGAGGCCCACATGAACTTCCGCCCTTTGCTTTCCAACACGCTGCTGGCCGCGCTGGCACTCACCGCTTCACACAGCCACGCCTTGGCTGTGAGCAACGAATGCACATCGCTGACCTCCACCAGCGGTGTGACGGTCGAGGAATGCGGATGGAGCAACGGGTTCGGCTTCGGTGCGTCGTACGGCATCACCAACGACTCGCAAGCAGACATCACGGCTTTTGCGGTCAGCACCACAGCACCAGCCGGCGCAGAACCGTGGTCGGAGTACCCCTCCTGGAGCAAGGCGTACGTGTCGGAAGCCACTTGGAACAGCACTCAGACGCTCAGCGCCATCGGGCAATTCGCCACGGTGTTCGGCAACGAGGAACATGCTGCATTCCTGTACTGGAACGGCACCGCGAACGACGCGGGGCTGCCCAGCACCATCACCGGCGACGAAGCATTGGCAATCGGTCAGCCGCACGTCGGATTCTTCGGCTTCTCGGGCGGCTACCCTGCCTCCCAGTTCATCGCGTTGTCCGGTGCTTCGGTCAGCGGTCTAGGCGGTCTGACACCGTTGGCAGCCAGCTACATGAACGTCAGCCCCGTGCCAGAGCCGGCATCGCTGGCGCTGATGCTGGCCGGTCTCGGCGTGGTGGGCACGGTGGCACGCCGTCGCCGCGCCTGAACCGCCTCCCGTCCGTCAACTACTCTTGTTCGCCAGCAGGGCCAGCGCGCCCTGCCCCGCCACGCGCCCGCTGGCGAAGCAGGCGGTCAGCAGGTAGCCACCGGTCGGCGCTTCCCAGTCGAGCATTTCGCCCGCGCAGAACACGCCTGGCAGCGCCGACAGCATCAGCCCCGCGTTCATCGCCTCCAGCCGCACGCCACCCGCGCTGCTGATCGCTTCGTCGATCGGGCGCGGGGCGGTCAGCCGCAGGGGCAGCGCCTTGATGCGTCCGGCGAGTGCAGCCGGATCGGCGCACAACGCCGTCCACTGCGCAGCATCCAGCCCCTCGCGCAGCAACGCCGCCTTCACGCCCGCCAGCCCCGCCTGTTCCTTCAGGTGGTTGGGCATCGAACGGGCGCCGCGGCCCTTGGCCAGCGCAGTGGTCAGCGTCGGCAACTCCTTGGCGGGCAGCAGGTCGAGGTGCAGGTCGGCGTGGCCGTTCGCCGCGATCTCGTCGCGCAGCAAGGCGGACGCCGCGTAGACGAGGTTGCCTTCGATGCCGTTGGCGCTGACCACTGCTTCACCCAGGCGGCTGAAATGGTGGCCGAGGCGGTCGGTGAAGGTCAGGCGCACGCCCTTGAGCGGCGCGCCGGCCTGCTTGTCCTTGAGGTGCGCGCTCCAGGCGATGTCGAAGCCGCAGTTGGACGGCACGAGCGGGCGCACGTCCACGCCCTGCCCCGCCAGCCACGGCTGCCACGCACCGTCCGAGCCGAGCCGCGCCCAGCTCGCGCCGCCGAGGGCCAGCACCACCGCATCGGCGTGGACCGTCTTGACCCCGGCGGGCGTGTCGAACTGCAGCGTCCAGCGAGCACCGTCGGCGGCCTCGGCGGGCGCAGCGGTCAGCGCGCCATTCCAGCGGTGGCGCATGTGCAGCGTCAGGCCGGCCATGCGCAGCCGGTGCAGCCACGCGCGCAGCAGCGGCGCGGCCTTCATCTCGGCGGGGAAGACCTTGCCGGAGCTGCCGACAAAGGTGCTGATGCCCAGCTCGCCCGCCCAGGCGCGCAGGCCGTCGGCGTCGAGCCGGTCGAGCCAGGCGGAGACCTCGGGTTCGCGCTCGGCGTAGCGGGGGCGGAAGGTGGTGGTCGGCTCGGCGTGGGTGAGGTTCAGGCCACCCTTGCCGGCGAGCAGGAACTTGCGGCCGACGGAGGGCATGGTGTCGTAGAGATCGACACGGGCGCCACCAGCGAGGAGGATTTCGGCGGCCATGAGGCCGGCGGGGCCGGCGCCGATGACG
>JAAFKB010000084.1 GCA_013299055.1 Sphaerotilus sp. | reverse complement strand
GACGACGACGGTGACGACCCCGGTGATCTACGCGCTGGGCACGGTGACGACGGTGGTGTCGTTCCTGGTGATGGGGGTGACGCTGGCGGTCGTCGGACGCTGGCAAAGTCGCCGCCGATGAACCCGGACGATCCTGCACGCACCGCCCACCCTGTCGCTCCCCCGACCACCGCCACCGAGCGGGTCTGCGACACCCTCTACACCGACATCCTGGAGCGCCGCCTCGCCCCCGGCACCCGGCTGCGCGAGGAGGAACTCGCCGCCCGCTTCGCCGTCTCGCGCACGGTGGTCCGGCAGGCGCTGCACCGGCTGGCGCAGGACCAGGTGATCGAGCTGAACCACAACCGCGGCGCCCAGGTGCCGGCGCCGACGCGGGCGGACGCGGCGCACGTCTTCGATGCGCGGCGGGTGGTGGAGTGCGAGATCGCGCGGCGGCTGGCCGGGCGGCTGTCGCCGGCGCAGCTTGCGCAACTGCAGGCGCTGGTCGAGGCAGAGGCCCGCGCCGACGCGCTCGGCGACCGCTCGGCGGCGATCCGGCTGTCGGGCGAGTTCCACCGGGCGCTGGCGCAGATGGCGGGCAACCCGGTGTTCGTGCGGGTGCTGGAGGGGCTGCTGCCGACGACCTCGCTGCTGATGGCGCTCTACCAGCCGGAGGGAACGCCGGCTTGCGTGCTGCACCGGCATGTGGAGCTGATCGGCGCACTCGGCAGGCAGGGCACGGCGGCGGCCACCGAGATGCGGCGGCATCTGCAGGAGATCGAGCGTTCGCTGAACCCGGTGCGTCCGGTGCGCGACGTGTTCAAGCCGTACCGCGACACCATGCCCTGAGGCGGCCCGTCCCCATCAGAACGACGCCGACATCCCCAGCGACCACAGCACCGGCCGCACCGTGGGCAGCCCGTCGAAGCGGTGTTGCCCGACATCGACCGCAGCGACCACCCCCAGCCCCCGCGGCAGGCGCCACGCCAATCCGGCCCCCAGCAGCGGGCCGAGATGGGACTCGGTGGCGTCGAAGGCGTCGGCGCCTGCCACGGCGGTGGTCAGAGCCGTCTGCCAGCGCCCGAGGCCGAGGCGCGCCTGCACCTGCCAGCCACCGGCAACCGGCAAGGCGGCTTGCAGCGCGGCGAAGGCGCCACGGGTGTGCAGGCGGTGGCGCTGCACCCACGGGCCGGTGCGCGTCTCGCCAAACGACGCCACGCCCAGCACCACGCCCACCGATGCCCCCGCATCCCCCAGCGGCCACATCCGCCCCGCCGACACGCGCCCGCCCGTTGACCGACCGGCCTCGGCGTCCGACACCACGCCCGGCGCGAGTTCCAGCGTCCACGCCGCCTGGGCCGCCACCGGCAGCGGCAACGCCAAGGCACTGGCAACGACCAGCGGAAAGACAGGATGCGTGAGGGCGCGGCAGGACATGCGCAGGATTCTGCCTGCGCGGCCGGCCCCCCCGGCGGACGCGCTACTTCGGCTGCGACACCGGGCAGGTCTTGAAGCCGAAGAGCGAATACAGCGGGCACATCCGGAACAACCCGGTCGCCAGCGGCACGACGCCGATCCAGCCCCAGGCCCCGACCTGCCCCGTGGCGGCCAGTGCGACGAGGAGCAATCCGACCACGATGCGCAGGATACGGTCTGCGCCACCGACGTTGATGTTGAGCATGTGCGACTCCAGAATGCGGTACAGGAACAAGGCCATGGGACCAGCGCAGTGTGGACCATCCAGCGCCGCGCACCGTGATCTATATCACGTCCAGATGGAAAGGCAGTGCTCGTCTCCCCGGATGTCGGACTGCCTAGAATGCCCAGTCATCAGACAACTCGGAGACACGCCACCATGAACGCCCCCAGCGCCCTGCCACGCCCCCGTCGTGCGATTCCTGACGCCATGCTCGCCGCCTTGCGCGAGCACTTCGGCGACCGTTGCTCGACCGCGCAGGTGGTGCGCGACCTGCACGGCCGCGACGAGTCGGCGTATGACGCGGCGCCGCCCGACGCGGTGCTGTTCTGCGCGTCGAACGAGGACGTGATCGCCGCCGTGCGGCTGGCGGACCGCTTCGAGGTGCCGGTGATTCCGTTCGGTGTCGGCTCGTCGCTGGAGGGGCATCTGCTGGCGGTGCAAGGAGGCATCAGCCTGGACCTGTCGCGCATGAACCGCGTGCTGCGCGTCAACGCCGAAGACCTGACCGTCACGGTGCAGGCCGGCGTGACGCGCACGCAGCTCAACCGCGAGATCCGCGACACGGGGCTGTTCTTCCCGATCGACCCCGGTGCGGACGCCTCGATCGGCGGCATGGCGGCCACCCGCGCCTCGGGCACGAACGCGGTGCGCTACGGCACGATGCGCGAGAACGTGCTGGGGCTGGGTGTCGTCACGGCGTCCGGCGAGTGGATCCACACCGGCACGCGGGCGCGCAAGTCCGCCGCCGGCTACGACCTGACGCGCCTGTTCGTCGGCAGCGAGGGCACGCTCGGCGTGATGACCGAGGTCACGCTCAAGCTCTACCCGCTGCCCGAGGCGGTGTCGGCGGCGGTCTGCCATTTCCCGAGCATTGACGCGGCGGTGCAGACCACGATCGCGACGATCCAGATGGGCGTGCCGATCGCCCGGGTCGAGCTGGTGGACGCCAACACCGTCGGGCTGGTGAACCGCCACAGCGGGCTGGGGCTGGCGGAGCGGCCGATGCTGCTGATGGAGTTCCACGGCTCGCCCGCCAGCGTGGCCGAGCAGGCGCAGACGGTGCAGGACATCGCGGCGGAACATGGCGGCGAGGCGTTCGAGTGGGCCTCGACCCCGGAGGAGCGCACGCGGCTGTGGACAGCGCGCCACCACGCCTACTTCGCCGCGATCCAGAGCCGGCCGGGCTGCCGCGTGATGTCCACGGATGCGTGCGTGCCGATCTCGCGGCTGGCCGATCTGATCGCCGAATCGGTGGCGGATGTCGATGCGAGCGGCCTGCCCTACTTCCTCGTCGGCCACGTCGGCGACGGCAACTTCCACTTCGGCTACCTGATCGACCCCGACCAGCCTGCCGAACGTGATCTCGCCGATGCGCTGAACCACCGGCTGGTCGAGCGCACGCTGCGCATGGAAGGCACCTGCAGCGGCGAGCATGGGGTGGGGCTGCACAAGATGGGGTTCCTGCTGGAGGAGGCTGGTGCGGGCGCGGTCGGCGTGATGCGGGCGATCAAGCGGGCGCTGGATCCGAAGGACATCCTGAATCCGGGGAAGATCTTCGTGGTGTGAGCTGGAACGGCACGGGGCTGCATGGGACATGCTGGAAGACGAAAGCGCATGAAGGCTGAATACGATCTGTCCAAGATGACGTCGCGTCGCAGCCCGTATGCGTCGAAGCTCAAGAGCCCCAACGATCTCGATTTCAAAGACTGTCCCGCCCAAAGTCGCCAGTCATGGACATCCACCCGATCCGCACCGAGCGCGACTACCTCACCGCGCTGAAGACCGTCGAACGCCATTTCGACACCGAGCCTGATCCGACCAGCGAAGCGGGCGAGCATTTCGAGGTGCTGCTGGCGCTGATCCAGGTTTACGAAGCTCGGCATCACCCGGTCGATCTGACCTGATCGGGGAGGGTCTCCTGCCTTCGCCGAAGCTGCCGATCGACGAGGGCTGTCACTCGCACTGACCAGACTGCCCGACAAGTCGTGACTTTTTTCACTCGCAAAATCGAAGTGAAAAACTATGCTTCCGGGGCTGTGATGGCGTAACAGATTACGCCAGCAAGGCGTATCGTCAATATTCAGTTAGGTATTCGAATTCACATGCATCCCACATCTTCCCGCGCAGAACCCGCCGAGTCATCGAAGCGCCTTGCGGTCCTCATAGATGCGGACAACGCTCAGGCTGCTGTTATAGAAGCCTTGCTTGAGGAAGTTGCCAAGTTTGGCGAAGCTGCTGTGCGCCGAATCTACGGAGACTTCACCTCACCTGGCAGCGCATCATGGAAGAAATTCCTGAACAAACACTCGATCAAACCAGTTCAACAGTTCGCTTACACGACCGGGAAGAACGCGACAGATAGCACCATGATCATCGATGCCATGGATCTTTTGTACACAAGGCGCTTTGATGGATTCTGTTTGGTAACAAGCGACAGCGACTTCACAGGGCTCGCTGTACGACTCCGAGAGGAAGGTCTTCAGGTTTATGGCTTTGGAGAGCAGAAGACACCCGAAGCTTTCCGCAATGCCTGCCATCGATTCATCTTCACCGAACTGCTGCAGCCACCGACTCCAAATCCCACTCCGGCCACACAAGGCCAGACTGCTGCTCCGGTTCGAGCAGAGGCGGTCATCGCAGCACTGAAACGTCCTCCGTTTCCGGAGAGGTTTCTTCGTGAGGCAATGGATAGTTCCGCAGACGACTCGGGATGGTCGCACCTGGGTACTCTTGGCAGCTATCTTCAAAAGATTCAGCCCGATTTCGACACTCGGCTACACGGGTTTAAGAAACTGTCCGATCTAGTGAGGGCAAGAACCGACCTCTTTCTCACCGAAGAGCGAAGCACGCCCGGTAGCAATCACAAACTGCTGTACGTGCGCCCAAAGACGGATGCCTGATTACAAGGGCATCCCCGCAAAGTCAACAAAAAGCGGTCTTGCGCGCATCCGTTTCCAGTAGCCCATCCGCCCACCCCATCCCGGGTTAGCCCCAACCCCCACCCCAATTGCATTACGCCCATAATGCATTCGCCCCCACCCCCGCGCTAACCCACCCCACCCCGCCCCGTGCCCGCCACCCTGCACCAACTCCGCAGCGAGCAGACCCGTGAACGCCTGCTCGACGCGGCCGTGGTCCTGATGGACACCAAGGGCCATGCGCAGTGGTCGGTGCATGAGGTCGCACGGGCCGCCGGCATGACCTCGGGGGCGGTGCAGCACCACTTCGTCTCCAAGGCGGCGCTGATGCTGGAGGTGGTCACCCGCCTGCTGGACCAGCTCGAAGGGGCGGGCGACTTCTGGCCCCCCGCCCACTGGCCGCTGCCGCAGCGGGCCGAGCATTTCGTGCAGCACGCCTGGCGCCGGCTCTACGGCCAGCCCCGCTTCGCCGTGGCCTGGTCGGCGTACCTGGCCGCACGGGAAGACCCCCAGGCGCTGGCCGTCATCCTCGACCGCCGCCACCAGCTCTCGACCGCGCTGGCGCAGCGCATGGCCGAGTCCTTCCCCGAGATGTGCCACGGCCCCGCGTCGGCGGCCCGCGTGCAGTTCGTGCTGTCGGCGCTGCGCGGCATGGGGATGGTCGCCCCGTTCTCGCCCCCGCACGCCATCCCGCCCCAACTGCAGGTGCTCGCGCAGTACCTGCAGTCCTTCCGCCCCGAGGAGCCTTGAGATGAACTGGAACTGGAAAACCACGGCACTGCCGGCCCTGCTGCTGGGCACCAGCCTGCTCGCCCAGACCGCCCTGGCGGCCTACCCCGACAAGCCCGTCACCCTGGTCGTGCCCTACCCGCCCGGCGGCGCCACGGACATCATCGCCCGCAAGCTGGCCGGCCCGCTGGGACAGCGGCTCGGGCAGACGGTCGTCGTCGAGAACAAGGCCGGTGCCGGCACCGCCATCGGCGCGACCGCCGTGGCCCGGTCGGCGCCGGACGGCTACACCCTGCTGATCTCCTCGAACACCACGTTCACGGTCAACCCGGCGCTCAAGAAGACCCTGCCCTACGACCCGCAGCAGGATTTCGAGTCGATTGGCCTGATCGGCAGCTCACCGCTGGTCCTGCTCGCCCACCCCGGCGTGGCGGCGAACAACGTCAAGGAGCTGCTGGAGCTGGCCAAGCGCACGCCCAAGGGACTCAGCTACGGCTCCTTCGGCGTCGGCACGTCCGCCCACCTGGCCGGCGAGATGTTCAAGGTCATGACCGGCGCGAACCTCGTCCATGTCGCCTACCGCGGCAGCGCACCCGCCATGACCGACCTCATCGGCGGCCAGATTCCCCTGAGCATCGACACCACCGTGGCCGCCCAGCCCCAGATCGCCGCGGGCAAGGTCAAGCCCATCGCCGTGACGACGCTCCGGCGCTCGCCGCAGATGCCGCAGGTGCCGACCGTGGCCGAAGCCGGCTTTCCGAGTTACGAGATGGTTCCCTGGATCGCGGTCGTCACCCGACGCGGCCTGCCGGCGGACGTGCGCAGCAAGCTGGCCCAGGCGCTCAAGGACAGCGTGAACGACCCCGCGACCAAGGCCGATCTGGTGCAAGCGGGTCTGGACGTGCTCCACCAGCCCGGCACGGTCTACGACACACGGGTCGCGCAGGAGCTGCCGCTGCTGCGCGCCTACGTCCACCGCGCCAACATCCCGGTGGAGTGAGCGCCATGCCGGATGCGATGGCGTCGTTGCCGGAACTGGGGGCGGTCGCGCTGCGGCGGCTGATCGGCGAGCGGCAGGTCTCGCCGCTGGAGCTGATGCGGGCGTGCATCGCGCGGATCGAGCGGTTCAACCCGGCGGTCAACGCGCTCTGCGCCACCGACTTCGAGCGGGCCTTGCAGGCGGCGCGGGTGGCCGAGGACCAGGTGATGCGGGGCGTGCCGCTGCCCGCGCTGCACGGCCTGCCGCTGGGCGTCAAGGATCTGCAGGCCACCGCCGGCCTGCTCACCACCAGCGGCAACGTGCGGCTGCGCGGCCATGTGCCGGACGCCGACGTGTCGCTGGTCGCGCGTCTGCGTCAGGCCGGGGCCATCGTCACGGCCAAGACCAACACGCCCGACATGGGCGCCGGCGCCAACACCCGCAACCCGGTCTGGGGCGCCACGGGCAACCCCTTCGACCCGACGCTCAACGCGGGCGGCTCGTCGGGGGGATCGGCCGCCGCGCTGGCCACCGACCTGCTGCCGCTGTGTACCGGCTCGGACACGGGCGGCTCGCTGCGGATTCCGTCGGCGCTGTGCGGCGTCGTCGGCCTGCGCCCCTCGCCGGGCCTGATCGCCAACGACCAGCGCCCGCTGGGCTGGTCCGCGATCTCGGTGCTGGGGCCGATGGGGCGCGACGTGGCCGACACCGCCTTCCTGCTGCAGGCCAGCATGGGGCCGCATCCGATGGACCCGCTGAGCCTGGGGGTCCGCCACGCCCCGGTGTGGCCGGTGCCGGAGATGGATCTGCGCGGTCTGCGGGTGGCCTACACCGAAGACTTCGGCGCCTGCGCGGTGGACCCGATGATCCGCCGGACCTTCCTCCAGCGCATCGCGGCCATCGAGCGTGAAGTGGCCGTCTGCGAGCCGCTGGACTGGGCGCTGCAGGACGGGCACCGCTGCTTCGACGTGCTGCGGGCGGAAAGCTTTGTCGCGGCTTTCGAGGAAGTGGCCCGGACCCAACCCGAGACCCTCAGCCCGCAAGTCCGCGCCAACGTCGAGATGGCCGCCCGCATCACCCTGGCCGACCGCGCCTGGGCACACTTGGAGCAGACCCGCCTCCTGCGGCAGTTCCAGTCGGCCTTCGAGCGGTATGACCTGATCCTCGCACCAGTCACGCCCGTTTCCCCTTTCCCCTGGACGCAGCCGCACGCCGAGGTCATCGACGGCCAGCCGCAGCGCCACTACTACGAGTGGCTGAGCCTGACCTACCTGGTGACGCTGGCGACCAACCCGGCGCTGTCGCTGCCCTGCGGGCGGGACGAGGCGGGGATGCCGTTCGGGCTGCAGCTCGTCGGGCCACTGCACCAGGACGGCCGCCTGCTGGCGATGGCGGCGGCGTTCGAGCGGCACTTCGCCGGTCATGCCGCGCTGGCCCGTCCGCGTCCGGATTTCACCGCGCTGGAGACCCCACGGCCAGCACTGCGCAGCATCGTGACTCACCCGCCGCTGTACCCCGACGGGGCGGGGCATCCGGGTGGTCTGGTCACCGACACGCGCACGGCGGTTTGAGGTCAGCCATGAGAACGCCCATCCTTGTCCTCGGCGCCGGCATGGTCGGCACCTGCACCGCGCTGCACCTGCAGCAACGCGGTTTCGACGTGGCGCTGGTGGACCGCCGCCCGCCCGGACAGGAAACCTCCTTCGGCAACGCCGGGCTGATCCAGGGCGAGTCGGTCGAGCCGTATGCGTTTCCGCGTGACGCCGGGTTTCTGCTGAATGTCGCGCTCGGGCGTGGGGCCGAGGTGCATTGGCATCTGCGCGGCCTGTGGCAGATGGCCGGGCCGCTGCTGCGGTATTTCCGGAACTCACACCCGCAGGCCCACGCCCTGGCGACGCAGCACTACAGCCGCCTGATCGCCCACGCCATCGCGGAACACGCACCGCTGATCGCCGCGGCCGGGGCGGAGGATCTGGTGGTGCGCGAGGGGTTTCGCTTCGGGTTCCGCACGGCGCGGGCCTTCGACGAGGGCGTTCGGCGGGCACAGGCGCTGGAAGCGAACTTCGGCGTGCGGCACCGGGTCGAGGACGGCGCGGCACTGGCGCTGGCCGAACCCGCGCTGCGCCAGACGCTGGCGGGCGCCGTGCATTGGCTCGATCCCTGGGCGGTGCGCAACCCCGGCGCGCTGGTGCAACGCTATGCCGCGCTCTTCGTCGCACGCGGCGGGCGGGTGCTGACCGGCGACGCGGCCACCTTGCAACGCTCGGGCGCCGCCTGGACCGTGCAGACCGACGCCGGCCGCGTGGAGGCGGCACAGGCTGTCCTCGCGCTCGGCCCCTGGGCGGACGGACTGATCCGCACGCTGGGCTACCGCTTCCCGCTGTTCCTCAAGCGCGGCTACCACCAGCACTACCGCGCCCCGGTCACGCTGCGCCAGCCACTGCTGGACGCCGAGCGGGGCTACGTGCTGGCGCCGATGGAACAGGGGCTGCGGCTGACCACCGGGGCCGAGTTCGCGCCGATCGACGCACCCGCCACCCCGGTGCAACTCGCCAAGGCGGAAGCCCTCGCCCGCGAGTGGGTGGACCTGGGCGAACCCGTGGCCGGCGCGCCGTGGCTGGGGGCACGGCCCTGCACGGCGGACATGCTGCCGGTGATGGGGCCGGCGCCGCGGCATCCGGGGCTGTGGTTCAACTTCGGGCACTCGCACCAGGGGTTCACGCTCGGGCCGGTGGCGGGGCGGCTGGTGGCGGAGATGGTGGCGGGGGAGCGGCCCTGGATTGATGCGGCAGCGTATGGGCCGGGGCGGTTTGGCTGAGATCGAGCGGTAACGCTGGCGGCCACTCGCTCAGCGACTGGCCGCCCGCCAACGGGTCAGCGCCGTCCGACCCAGACCGATGCGGCCACCCATCGCCTGCTGGGCGGCGAGCGCACTGGCGCGCTGGGCCTGTGCCCCGGCGGCGGTGGCGGCCCCGGCGGCGGTGGCGGCCACGGCGGTGGGGGTCGGCGCGAGCTGGTACTGGACCCGCACGTCACCGTCGTCCTGCCCCAGGGTGTAGCGCGGCAGTCCCACCAGATCGGGCAGGCCGTCGCCGTCCAGGTCCACGGCGGTCATGAAGGTGGTGAACCAATTGATCGCGGTGGTTTCCGGCGCCCACAGCCCGGCGCTGCCCTGCAGGGCATACACGAGCTGGTATTCACCGGCCAGGCCCGCGTCGATACGCCCGTCGCCATTCAGGTCCGCCACGATCAGGCGAACCATCTGACTGGCCGGCAGCAGCGACGCGGTGGCGTCGGAGGACACGAACGCGCCATCTGCCTGCTGGACCAGGTAAGCCAGGTGGTACCAGCCCGAAGCGGTGGTCATCATCACGACATCGCTGCGGCCGTCCCGGTTCAGGTCCGCAATGCCGAGCTGCTCCACAGAGGCGGCCTGACCGAACACGCGGGGCGCCGGAAGGTAGCGGGCCGGCGCCAGGGTGCCATCCGCCCGCTGCGTCAGCAGCATCAGGCGCCGGTCAGGGTTCTGGTCGTAGGTCAGCAGCAACACGTCCGGCCGACCATCACCGTCCAGGTCCGTGACCTGGACCGCCCGGTAAGGCGACTGCGCGGGATAGCCGCCCGGCGACGGCAGCGCGATCGACCGAACCGGCTCAAGACCACCCCCGGCGCGCTGGCGGGCCACGTCGAGCGTGAGGGTGTCGCGGCTGAGGCTGATCAGGTCCAGGCGGCCGTCGCCGTCCAGGTCGGCCAGGATGGGGCTGACCCACGTCGCGGGCAGCGACACGACCGACGTGGTCCAGCGGCCCAGGCTGTCGCGCTCGATCACCTGGGTGCCGCAGTCCTCGCTGTAGGTCAGCACGAGGTCGGGTCGGCCATCGCCGCTGACATCGCCCGCCACCAGCCCGACCGGCCAGCACCTGGTCCCCGTGGGGCTGGTCGGCGGGGTCAGGGCCACGCGCAGCGGCGCGCCCAGCGGCAAGCCCGTGCGCGGGCTGTAGACCAGCATCTCGGTGACCGGTGCGGCACTGGTGGGCGACTGCATCACGATCAGCGACGGTCGGCCGTTGCCCTCCAGGTCGGCGGTGACGATCTGCTGCGCAAACCCGGGCTGGCTGTCGGTGCGGAAGTCGGCCGCGAACTGGAGCGGTGCCGTCCGGCCGGCGGTGGTCAGGGTCAGCTCGAAGCGGGCCGTGTTGCCGTGGACATCGGCCAGCCCGCTGTTGGCAGAGCCGTTGAATCGGTGCGTGCTGCCGGGCATGAGCATCACCCCGAGCCGCAGGCGCGTCGGGCTTTCCTGCACGATGCTCAGCAGCCGGGTGGTCCGGGTGTCGCCGACGAAGATCGCGGCCAGGGTGACCGACGCGGGCGCGATCGGTTCGTCGAAATCCAGGGTGATCGAGGCCAGATCAGGCGACACCCCGACGGCCCCGCTGGCGGGCGAGGAGGCGACGAGCACCGGCGCGGTTCGATCCGACGATTCGGTGGTGAACGGGCCGATCGAGGCGGCGACCATCGTGTTGCCGCTCAGGTCGCGCAGGGTGCCGGCCACGTCGAGCACGTAATAGCCCGGTATGGCCAGCGGCGCAGAGAGTCGCACGCGTGAACCTTCGACGGCCAGGGCGGTCAGCGGGATCGTCTGGCGGGTGATGTTCTGGGTCAGACTGAAGGCCGAGAGGGTGACGGAGGCGGGGTCGAGGGGTTCGTTGAAATCGATGGCGAAGGTCGTGACCGTCTCCCCTGGTGTCACCACGACCGATGACGGCCAGGCGCGGACGATGGGCGCGGAGCGGTCGAGCACGGTGAACGCTGCGGCGCCTTCGACCGGGCCGGTCAGTGCGCGTCCGGCGAGGTCACGCACGGACGAGGCGACCGCGACCCGGTAGCGTCCGAACGGCATCGGCGTGGTCGGGGTGAAGGACAGCTCCCAGGCACTCGTGTCGCCCCGCATCATCGGGGCGGCGGTGGTCGTGCCGGACAGGCGCTGGCCGCCCGCGTCGGTGACGACGAGTCCGTTGGCCGCCGTGGCCGGGTCCACCTGCTGCCCGGACAAGCGCACCGCGACCGGGCCGCTCCAGGTGCCCGGGAACTGGTCGGTCAGCAGCACCTGGCCGTCGAACGGGCTGACCAGCGTCCAGGGGGCCGCCGACACGCCCGGCTTCACGCGCTCGCCGACGCGGTAGTCGATCAGTTCGAGGCTGTCCCGTTCCTGTCCGGACGGGTAGACGCTGAGCTGGCTGTTTTTCACCGGGCCGATGCCGGGGGCGTACCAGTCGTCGTAGGTGGTGGTGGAGGTCGGCGTCGGCGTGAGGGCGCCAACGCGCGAGAGGGTGATGGTCTCGCGCACCACCGTCACCACATGCACCGAGTCCGGAAAGGTGCCGGCGGGCACGGTCACGGTCTCCACGCCGGAGACCGTGATCTCCGAGTGAACCGCGTACCGCTCGTTGACCCCGTCGCCATCGAGGTCGGAGCCAAAGTCCAGCCCGGCCTGATCGACGGCGACGTGGTGCGTGCCGGGCTTGAGCGGAAACCGGAGCAGCTCGATGCGGCGCAGGCCGAGCAGCAGGTCGGCGGCGGCGGTGGATCGGGCCAGCGCAAACACGCCGGCATCGGTCTTGAGGCGGAAGGATTCGTCCTCGTCGGGCTGGCCGGTCAGCGCGTCGCGGCGCTGCAGGACATGGACCTGGGTGTCCTGGACGGTGGCCAGGCGCGTGATCTCGTCGATCTTCGTGGACGACCCTGAAACGCTGTTCGTCTTGTGCCAGATCCAGCGGTTGCCGACGGCCAGCGGATAGAGGTTGGCCGGATCGCCACCGCCCGACGCGGGAGGTGCTCCGGCACTGTCTCCACTGCTGCCACCGCCGCCGCACCCGGTCAGCACGGTCACCAAGGCCAGCGCGGCCAGCACGAAACGTCCCCGCCAAACTGGCGTGTGTCCACCATGACCCATCTGTCTTCTCCCCTGTCGCTCGCCATTTGGCCATTCATTGGCCGCTGGTCATCATCCGCTGATGGTTCACGATTTTGCGTGATGCCGCAGCCCGCCCTGAACCTTGCTCATGGTGGCGACCGGGCCAGGAGGCTCGCCACCCGAAATATTACCGATCGATAGGGTGATGAAGCGCCCGGTTTGACCACGCTGCTCAGGCACCCAGACGCGCAGCAAGACGCCGTGTCATCGACTTCACCTCCACGGCAAGCTGCCCGGCAAAGGTCCGCCCGCGCGGGGTGAGCTGAGGGGAGATCTCGTTCACCGCCTGGTCGATTGCCTCCGGCACCTTCGCCGCCAGCGTCCGCGCCACGGATTGCAGGTAGCGATGCCCCATGCCGATCTGTTCCGCCAAGCCCTGCACCTGCGCCGCTCCCATCTGACCCGGCAGCACCTCCCCGCCGAGGTTGAAGGCAAATTCTCTCGACAGCCCCGGATAGATCCGCGTACACATCAGTTGACATCCTCCCCGCCCTAAAGGACGGGGATTCCTCCTGCGAGACGCGCATGTCCGCGCGCGGCGATGTTCCTGGCGGCGTTCACGTCGCGGTGGTGTTCCGCGCCGCAATCGCAGCATGTCCATCGCCTCATTCGCAGACCTGTCCTACCTTTCGGACTGCTGGCGGGTATGCCCCCGCAGCGCGAACAGGTCTGGGTTGTGTAGGCTTCATTTACCTCCTCGAACACGATGCCGGCCTGATGGCTCTTGTATTCCAGCATCGTCTTCATCATCGACCACCCGGCGTCCAGCGTGGATTTCGCCATCCGAGTCTTCACCATCGCGCCGGCCTGCACGTTCCCGACGAAGATCGCCGCGTTGCGCTCGACCAGCCCGGTGCTGAACTTGTGCATCGCGTCCTTGCGCGTGTTGGCGATCTTCGCGTGGATCGCACGCACCCGGTCCTTCTTCCCGGCTCGCTGGGCGATCCCCAGCGCGCCCTCATGCTTGCGGTACAGGCCGGACGCCAGCTCTTCGCCGTCCGAGCACGTCGCTGCAGTCTTCAGGCCAAGGTCGATCCCCACCGATCCAGTGCCGGCCGACTTCAGCACGTCCACCTTGACGCACACGTTCAGGTACCACCGGCCGCGCGCGTCCTGCGAGAACGATCCTGCGCGCAGATCGAACCGGCTCAGCCCGTAGCTGTCCCACAGACTGAACCTGTGCCCGAGAAAAGCGATCTGCCCGGCCTTGTACTTCGCGCCGCCCGCCTTGAACGGCACCCAGCCCAGCGAATGCTTCGCCGCCTTCGCGTTCGACACCCGCCAGTTCAGCCTCGACTTCTTGAACTGCTTGCGCCGGGTGGCGTATTCCTCGCACACCAGTTGCACCGTGGCGCTACCGATCCGCACGCCCTCGCACTTCGAGTACCCCGCCGTGAGCTTCTGCAGGTCGAACCCGCTCAGCCACTTTCCGCGCTCGCGGATCGCCCGCGAACTGGTCTCGTTACAGTAGTTCCACACCTGATTGACCTCGCGCGCCATCAAGGACAGCACGCCC
>JAAFKB010000083.1 GCA_013299055.1 Sphaerotilus sp. | reverse complement strand
TCATGTCCACCTCGGCGGTGTTCTTCATGCCGGGGATCAGCGTCGAGACGCCCCGCTCGCTCAGGGCGTAGCGCATCGCCGCTTCGGCCAGCGTCGGGTAGTAGGGCGCGCACAGGGCCTTGAGCTTTTCGACCCGTTCGAAGGTGTGCTGGAAACGCTCGCCGCGATACAGCCAGTGCGGAATCGAGTCAGGCGCCCAGGTGGCGTAGGTGTCGGCGGTCCAGGTGCCCGTCAGCGCACCGGAATCGAGTGGCACGCGGGCGATGTACGCCTGCCCCGTCGCCTCGCCAGCGGGGAAGAGGTCGTGCGCTGGTGTCTGCTCGAACAGGTTGAAGATCACCTGCTGCGAACTCACCAGCCCCAGCCTGGCCAGCGCCACGCCTTCCTCGGCGTGGTAGTCGCGGATCGACACGCCGATCTGGTCGATCTTGCCCTGCTGGCGCAGGTCGTTCAGCGTCTCCAGCCAGTCCAGCTCGGTCGTGCCACGCGGCGCCCAGCAGTGCAACTGGAACAGGTCCAGCCGCTCGACGCCGAGGCGTTTCAGCGACTGGTCCACCTGCTGGCGCAAGTAGGCATCGGGGTAGCGGCCCCGCATCACCGGGTCAGCGTCCGTCTTGTCCGGCCATGGCACCGGCTGGGCCTTGGTCGCCACATAGATCTTCTGTCCGCGCCACGCCTTCAGTGAGCGGCCGATGACCTCCTCGCTGTGACCGTGGCCGTAGAGTTCGGCGGTATCGACGAAGTTGACGCCACGCTCATAGGCGTGCAGCAAGGTGCGGATGGATTCGTCGTCGTCCACCGCGCCCCAGTCGCCGCCGATCTGCCAGCCGCCGAAGGCGATCTCGCTGACCTGCCAGCCGGTGCGTCCAAAGGGTCGGTATTGCATGGTTCGGGCGTTTTCTGGTGTCTTCAGGCGTAGAGAGCCGGTTTGTCGATGAGGTCGATCGTCTGGCGGGTGCCGCTGGCGAGGGCCTGCACGCCGGTTTCGGCGATGCGGGTGGCGCAGTAGGCGTCCCAGGCGTTCGAGGCGATCGGCGAGGGCTTGCCGCTGACGATGGAGCGCAGCCACGCGAGGTTCTGCAGCCGGTACGCTTCGGCGAAACGCGGGCGCCAGTCGGGGGCGTAGCGTTCGCTGGCGCGCAGGTCGGCGTGGAGTTCGCTGTGGACCGGTGCCCGCAGGAACACGCTCCCGCGTTCGCCCACCAGCTCGGCGCGCACGTCGTAGCCATACCCGGCGTTGTTGTTGATCTCGACGTTGACCAGCCGGCCGCCACGGGATTCGAGCACCATGAACACGGGTGCGCCCGTCTTGCCGGCATCGACCGCACGCGGCTGGAACACCGAAATGGCCGCCATCTCGTCGTCCAGCATGAAGCGGGCGGCATCGAATTCATGGGGCGCCGAATTCGAGATCGCCATCTGGCCGGTGAAGTTGGCCGGCGCGGTGACGTTGCGGTGGAAGCAATGGAACATGATCGCCCGACCCACCGCGTTCCGCTGCAGGGTCGCTTTCATGTCGGTGTAGGACGGATCGAACCGGCGCATGAACCCGATCTGCACCCGCTGATGGCCGAGGCGGGATTCGAGGTCCATCACCTGCCGGCATTCCTCGGACGAAGGCGACAGCGGCTTCTCGCACAGCACATGCTTGCCGGCCTGCAACGCGGCCAGGGTCAGCGGCGCGTGCGTGTCGTCCGGGCTGGCGATGACCACGGCGTCCACGTCCGGGTGGGTGGCGGCCTGCACGGCGTCGGTCAGCACCTGCCGGATGCCGAAGCGTTCGGCGACCTGGCCCGCGCGCTCGGCGGACATGTCGCAGACCGTGTGCAGCTCGACGCCCGGCAGTTCCTCGGCGAACAGGCGGGCGTGGTCCATGCCCATCACGCCGGTTCCGATCAATGCAATGCGTATCGTCATGGTGATTCCGTCTCAGTCTTTGTGGTTGCCGTCGCCGGTGGCGCCGGTGGCGCCGTTGAGCTTGGCGAGCTTCTGCTGGTAACGCTCGGCCATCAGGCGGTCGCCTTCGGCGGTGCCGTCATGGAAGCTGCCGAACCAGTGGTCCCACGGCAGCGAGCCGTTGTCGCAGTAGTTCACCTCGAAGTGCTTGTGGTGCAGGTAGTGCGAGTAACAGGCGCTGTCCACGGCGGCGTGCTCACCCAGCTCACCCAGCTCGATCTTGTCGAAGCCGATGTGCCCGACCAGTGCGCTGAAGGCGACGAAGTTCAGGTGGTGCATCGCCAGGAACGGGGCGGCCGGGATCAGCAGGTAGAGGAAGGCCGGAGCGAACTGCAGTGCGCTTTCCAGCGGGTGGTTGGACATGGCGGTCCACGGCGACACGTTGACCGAGTTGTGGTGGATCTTGTGGCACCAGTCGTACCACGGCTTCCAGTGCATCGCCCGATGCGCGAAGAAGAAGTAAGCCTCGTGGAACACCGCGGTCAGCACCACGATCGCGCCCAGGTAGACCGGGTGTGCCGCTGCGTCGATCCAGTGCGCATGGCCGTTGGCAAAGGCCCAGAAGATCACCACCTCGAAGGCCACGCAGATCGGCACCGAGACGAACATCGAGCGCAGGAAGTTGTCGAGGTTCTGGCTCTTGAACCAGAAGTAGTCCGAGGGCTGGTCGGCCGGGAACTTGCCGTTGTACTTGAAGCGGCTGGACTGCTTGCGCTGCGTGAACAGCCGCCACTCGAACACGCCTGTCCACAGGAACAGCGCCACCCACTTGGCCAGGAAGAGCTGTGCGATCCAGCCGAACGCGAAGGTCTTCATGGTCTCGAAGTCCGGCACGACCACGAACCACCAGAACACGCTGATGCCAATGATCAGTGCGTTCCACGGCCACACCAGTCCTTTCAACCAGCCCAGGGTGCTGGTGGTGTGGGGGCTGTTCACGAAGGGCGGCAGGCCGATCGCTTCCTTGGGTCGGAAATCGCCCCGCTTGTTGCGTGTGCCGAAGTCGAGGTCGTTCATCACGGGTGCTCTGGGTGGTCAGGGGTCAGTGCGCTTGTGCGGTCGGGTGCCGCTGCTGGTGCGACGCGATCTCGGCCTCCAGCTCGGCCATGGCCTCGCCGCCCGCCATCAGGTCGGTGATCTCCTCGCGGGTCTTTTCCCCACGCCGGAAGTCCGCCGCCTTCGCCCCCCGGATCAGCACCGCGAAGTGGTCGCCGACCGTCATCGCGTGCGTCACGTTGTGGGTGATGAAGATCACCGCCAGCCCGCGCCGCTTGGCTTCGAGCACGACGCGCAGGACGTGGGCGGCTTCCTTGACGCCGAGCGCGGCCGTCGGCTCGTCCAGGATCAGCACGCGGGCGCCGAAGTGCAGCGCCCGGGCAATCGCCAGCGACTGCCGCTCGCCGCCGGACAGCCCACCGATCAGACGGTCGCCGTCGTCGATCCGGGTGATGCCGAACTCGCGCACCGCGGCCACGGCGACGGCATTGGCCTTCTTGCGGTCGAACACGCGGAACGGACCGAAGGACTTGTACGGCTCCACCCCAACGAAGAAGGAGCGTCCGATGCTCATCAGCGGGAAGGTGCCGCCGAACTGGTGGACGGTGGCGATGCCGCGATCGGCGGCGTCGCGGGGCCGCTCGAACGCGACCGGCTGCCCGTCCATCCGGATCTCGCCCGAAGTCGGTGGGTGAACCCCCGACAGCGTCTTGATCAGCGTGGACTTGCCGGCGCCGTTGTCGCCGAGCAGGCACAGCACCTCGCCCGTGTGGACCTTGAGCGAGATGTCCTGCAGGACATCGACCGGGCCGAAGGACTTGCAAACGTTCCGCAGTTCAAAGATCGGCTGGCGCACGGGGATGGTGGGGGTAGCGGGATTGGCGGTCATGACGGCTGCCCTCCTGTCTGCGGTGTCTTGGCGGCTCTGGGGGCTTTGGGCGTGTAGCTGAGCGCCATGTTGCGGAAGGTGTTGTTCATCAGGACCGCCGCCAGCAGCATCACGCCAATGATGAGACTGGAGAGATTGCGGTCGAACTCGGTGTAGTAAATGCCCTGGTTGACGATGGCAAAGGTGATGGTGCCGAAAAATATGCCGATCACCGAGCCAAAGCCACCGGTCAGCAACACCCCGCCAATCACCACCGAGATGATCGAGTTGAAGATGAAGGACATGCCCGAAGACACCTGGGCTGAATTGAAGAGAATGGTCTGGCACAGGCCGACAAATGCCGCACTCACCGACGACAGCACGAACAGTCCGATGGTCAGCTTGTCGGTGGGAATACCAGCGTTGCGGGCGCTCACGCGGTCGCCGCCCAGCGCGAATATCCAGTTACCCCAGGGCGAGTAATGCAGAAAGTAAACGCACAGCGCGGCGAAACCCAGCCACCAGAAAATGATGACCTGGAATGAATCGTTGATGAAGGAACCCAGCAGCGTCTTGGCCCAGTCCGGGGCGGTCATGGCCACGGCGGTATTGCCGGTCAGCACGATGGAGCCGAACAGCGTCAGGCCGGCCACGGCGAACAGCGTCCCCATGGTCACGATCAGCGATGGCACGTTCGTCCGCACCACCAGGATGCCGTTGACCAGTCCCACCAGCAGCGCAAACCCCAGTGCAATGGCGATGCCCGCCGCAATGGGCAAACCGAAGTGGCCCGACACCACGCCCATGATCATGGAGGAGGCCGGAACCATCGCACCAATCGAGATGTCCAGTTCCCCGGCGATCATCAGGAATCCGATGGGGATGGCGATGATGCCCAGGTTGGCCGCGACGTTGAGCCAACTGGCCACTGCGCCGCCGGTCAGGAAATTGACGCCACCGAAGACGGCGAAAAAGATGGTGACGAACACCATCCCCAGAACGGCACCCGCTTCGGGCCGTCGCAAAAGATGTGCAAACATGGGGGTGTCCTTCCCGGAGAGGCGCTGGCGCTGGATCGACCGGGGGAGTGATGCGGTGTGAAAGACCACCCGTTGGGCAGCCTGACAAACCGGGCCGACGCAGCGCCGACCCGGTGACAGCCTCAGGGCAGTGCCCAGGAGTTCAGCGGGCGCCCTTCTTCACGCCAGCCAGCACCGTGTCGATGTTGCTCTTGTCGATGATGTCCGGGCCGGTCAGCACAGGAATCGTGGCCAGGGACGTGCCGAAGTCAATGTGTGCGGCCAGCATCGTGGTCGCAAGGAATCCCTGCAGGTAGGGCAACTGGTCGATGGCCATGGTCTGGGTGCCCTTCTGGATGCGGTCCAGCACGGCCGGACTCACGTCGAACGCTCCCAGCTTGACCTTGCCGGTCTTGCCCGCTTGCTGGACAGCGATCGCTGCCGCATCCGAGGCCCAGGCAGCGAGGTTGATGACGGAGTCGATCGAAGCATCCTTCGCCAGCTCGGCCTTGATGGCTTCTGCCGTGGCGGTGGCGTTACCGTCCAGGTTGGCGGGTACGCGCAGGACCGTCACCTTGGCGCCGTTCTTGGCCGCACCTTCCTGCAAGCCCTTGCAACGGGCCTCCAGGTTCACGGCACCCGGCAACTGGATGTGGCAGAGCATGTGCTTGGAGCCGTTCTTGGCCATGTATTCGCCACCGGCCAGGCCCGCGACATGCTCGTCGGAGCCGAAGTAATTGATGCCGTTGACGGCAGCGCGGTGTTCGGCGCCGGAGTTGTACATCATGATCTTGATGCCCTTCTTGGCGGCCGCCTGCAGGGCCGGAATCTGGGATTCGGGCACCCACACCGGAATGGCGATGCCTTGCACCCCCTGGCTCACGGCGGTGTTGATCAATTGCGCCAGATCGGGACCGAAGTTGTCGTAATTCTGCGTCCGCATGTAGTTGACCGTACCGCCGTTGGCCTTGACCACGAGCGTGGCATCGTCCACGCCCTTTTTGATCTTGTTGAAAAAACCATCCTGGATCGAACCGGCGATGACGGCGATGTTGGCGGCCATGACCGGGCTGGCGGTGAATGCGGCAGTGGTGACGGCAGCAGCGACGGCGATTTTCTTCAGGGTTTTCATGTTGATCTCCTCATACCTCATCGGGTGGATGCCGTCCATGTGACGTGAAGGTGACAGGACAGCGCACGGCAAAACCATTGCAGAACCGCAGTTGGTCGGGGTATTCCCGAACCAGTGGTTTTGTCATCGGTCATTGCGTGCAGTCCACTCTAATGAGGTATCTGCCTGCTGTTGAGTCCTTGGCCGAATAAGCCATCAGCGACTGTCATGTGCTGCGGGCATCTTGAAATGTTCATGTCACGCAGGGCTTTTTTACTAGGGAAAGTCCCTGATTCGGCTGTCCAGTTCTCGTCAAACATGAAATCATCCAATCGGAGAACCGCTCATTTCCCCTCAACACCTTGACATCTCCATGACAGGCAAAAAGTCCTCGCGGATCACCATGGAAGACGTGGCCCGCGTCTCCGGCCACAGCATCTCCACCGTGGACCGCGTGCTGAACGGCCGCGCCAACGTGCGCTCGGACACCGCACAGCACATCCGGGAAGCGGCCGAGGCGCTCGGCTACTTCGCGGCAGGCGTGATCCGGGAGCGGATGCGCGATGTCCGGCCACGGCGCACGCTGGGTTTCCTGTTGCAGCGGCCCGATGCGGCGTTCTACAAAGGACTGGCAGAGGAACTGGAGCGCGCCACGCGGGGAGCACCCGACCTGCGGGGCAAGGCCGTGGTGGATTACGTCAAGAGCCAGTCTCCCGAACTGGTGGCCGAACACATCCGGCAGATGGGGGAGCGCGTGGACGCGCTGGCCGTGGTGGTGGCAGACCACCCGCTGGTGACGGAGGCCATCGACCAGTTGAAAGCCCGAGGCGTGCCAGTGTTCGCGCTGATCTCCGACCTGAGCGCCGCGCAGCGCGCCGGCTACGCGGGCATGGACAACCGCAAGCTCGGACGCACCGCCGCGTGGTTCCTGACCGAGTTGGCCCAGACGCCCGGCAAGATCGTCATGTACGTGGGCAGCCCGCGTTTCCAGTGCCAGGAACTGAGCGAAATGTCCTTCCGCAGCTACATCCGTGAACATGCGCCGGAGTTCGAGCTGCTGGAGACACTCACGACGCTGGAAAACGAGGACTACGGCGAAGAACGCACGCACAACCTGTTCCACCAGCACCCAGACCTGTGCGGCTTCTACATGGGCGGCAGCGGCATCGAAGGGATGATGCGCGCCTTGCGGACCCACAAACCCACGCGCCGCATCATCGGCCTCGGCAACGAGCTGACCAGCATCACCCGCTCTGCCTTGCTCGGCGGGCAGCTCCACGCGGTGTTCTCGCACCCGCTGCCGCTGCTGTGTTCGGGGCTGGTCGCGCAGATGGCCGATGTGCTGGCTTGCCCGGAAGACGACAAGTTGCGGCAGACGCTGGTGCCGCTGGAGATCCATGTGCCGCAAATGGTGTGAACCGTCGGCGGCGCTAGACTGGCCCGATGCTCGACATCCTGGCCATCACCGGCCCCATCTACCTCATCATCGCCATCGGTTTTGTCTGCGCCCGCCGCGGCGTCTTCGAGAAAACCGAGCTGCGCGCCTACGGCAAGTTCGTCATCCACGCGGCCCTTCCGGCACTGCTGTTCAACGCCCTGAGCCAGCGCCGCATCGCCGATGTGCTCAACGTCAGCTACCTGCTGCTCTACGCCGGCGGCACGCTGGCGCTGGTCGCGGCGGGGATGGTCTGGGCGCGGCGGGTGGCGGGCAAGTCGTGGTCGGAAAGCGCCATCTGCACCATGGGCATGGCGTGTTCGAACAGCGGCTTCGTCGGCTATCCGATCATGGTGCTGCTGCTGCCGACGGTGGCGGGGGTGGCGCTCGCGCTGAACATGCTGGTCGAGAACCTGGTCGTGCTGCCGCTGCTGCTGGCGCTGGCCGACCGGGATGATTCGCACCACCTGCCCTGGTGGCGCGTGGTCGGTCAGTCGCTGGCGCGGCTGGCGACGAACCCGATGATCATCGGGCTGGTGCTGGGCTTCCTGGCCTCGGCGATCGGCTGGCAGTTGCCGGGGCCGCTGGCGCGCACGGTGACGCTGTTCGCGCAGGCCAGCAGCGCGCTGTCGCTGTTTGTCATCGGCGGCGCGCTGCACGGCCTGTCGCTCGCTGGCATGGGCCGCCAGATCGGGCCGATCGTGTTCGGCAAGCTGGTGCTGCACCCGCTGTTCATCCTCGCCGCGCTGGCGCTCGGCGCGGCGGTCGGCCTGCCCGCGCTCGCACCCGAATTGCGCACCGCGCTGGTGATGACCGCCGCCATGCCGATCATGGGCATCTACCCGATCCTGGCGCAGCGGCATGGACACGAAGGCTTCAGTGCCGCCGCGCTGCTGGGGACAACGCTGGGGTCGTTCGTGACCCTGAACCTGCTGCTGTGGATGTGGCACTGAAGCGCGACAGGGCCACCTGCAATGTATACACTGTCATCACACAGTCTGCCAGGAGCACCGCATGCGCACCACGACGACACGCATCTTCAAGAGCGGCAATTCACTGGCCGTTCGCATCCCCAAGGACATGCTGCCTGCGGAGATTCCCGAAGAAGCCCAGATCGAGTGGCACCAGGGCGTGTGGACCATCCGCCCGCTGCACCGGCAGTCGCTGGCAGGGTTGATGGACGTGTTCCGCGCTTTTCCCGCCGATTTCATGGCGGAGGGCCGCGAGTTCCACGAGCAGAAGGCGCGCGACTGGTCAGGGCTGTCCGATGACCAACCCACGGCGGATTGACCCCATCCCATGCGCTACATGCTCGACACCAACATCTGCATCTACCTGATGCGCCACCAGCCGCCCGAGGTGGCCGAGCGTTTCGCCCGCTGCATCTATGGGGAGGTGGTCATGTCGGTGGTGACGCTGGCGGAGCTGAAATGCGGCGTCAGCGAACGCGGCGAGGATCGGTCGCGGGTGGCGGCCACCATCGAGCGGCTGACGGGTCTGGTGCCGCCCTTGGCGCTGGATGAGGAGGCTGCCGACCAGTACGCACAGCTCTACAAGGCGGTGCGCGACCGCCGCCGCGATGCACTGGACCGCCTCATCGCCGCCCACGCGCTGGCGGCGGATTGCGTGCTCGTCACCAACAACGAGGCGGATTTCCGCGACTACCCAGGGCTGCGGCTGGAAAACTGGGTCAGCACCCCCAGCACCTGACATGGCCCGCAACACCGAAATCAAGGCACATATCACCGACCTCGACGCCCTCGCCCGCCGCGTCGCTCCGCTGGCCACCACCGGGCCGACCGAGATTGCCCAGGACGACACCTTCTTCGCCTGCCCGCACGGCCGCCTGAAGCTGCGCGACTTCGGCGACGGGCGCGGCGAGCTGATCTTCTACCAGCGCGCCGACCAGACCGGCCCGAAGACCTCGTTCTACGCCCTCACGCCCACCGCCTCGCCCGACACGCTGCGCGAGGTGCTGACGCTCGCGCACGGCCAGACCGGCCGCGTCGTCAAGCAGCGCACGCTCTACCTCGTCGGGCGCACGCGGGTGCATCTGGACCGGGTGGCGGGGCTGGGGACGTTCATGGAACTGGAGGTCGTGCTGCGCGACGGCGAGCCGGTCGAAACCGGCGAGCAGGAAGCGCAGGCGCTGATGCAGCAACTCGGCATCACGCCGGCGCAGTTGATCGACCGGGCCTACGTGGACATGGTGCGGGACAAGCTGCCCGAGGACACCTGCTCTCACACCGACTGAGCCATGCGGCTGCGCGTGCTGGACCACGCCGCCGGCTTGTCGGCGTTGCCGGCACCGACCGTGGCGACGAGGGTGTCGGGGGCGCTGCCCTTCTCGACCCATTCCACCAGCGGCGTGAACGCATCGAAGCTGTCCGTCGCGGTCCCGCCGCCGCAGTGGTTCATGCCGGGAACCAGAAACAGGCGGGCGTAGCTGGCCGCCGCCGCGTCCTTGGCCTGCAGACGGCTGTACCACGAGGCCGTGTGGTTGGACGAGAACACCGGGTCGGCCGTGCCGTGGTAGACCAGCAGCTTGCCCTTGGCTTTCAGCGTCGGCAGGTTCAGCGGGTCCGGCATGCCCATGAAGTCCATCGCGGACTGCGGCACGTCGCCCGCGCTGGTCTTCGCCCCCGCATAGACAGCGGCCAGTGCGGTCTTCTGCGCCGCGCTCAGGCAGGTGCCGTCCGGCGTCACGCCCGTGGCGCACTGGGGCACGTCGGTGCTGAAGTTGAATGCCGTCTTGCACCCAGCCTGGTCGGTGACGATGCCGTCGGTGGCCCCATCGAGCGCGTCGCACTTGGCCAGGATCTTCGACGCGACGAGCGCCAGATCCTTGGCGGCAAACGCATTGGCGATGTTGGCGTTGACCGCGGCGAACTGCTGGGTATCGTGGATCTGCGCGATGCTGGCCTTCGGCAGGTCCATGCCGGGATTGCCGGCGATGATGCCGTCGAACTGGTCCGCGAACCGGGATGCCGCCATCAGGCCGGAGTGCCCAGTGCGTGGTAGCCGTAGTCGGCGCGTGCCTGGGGATCGAGGCCGAAGCCGCCGTCACCCGCGTAGAAGAACTTCCCGTTCCAGCCGGCGGCTGGCAGGCGCATGTCATAGCCGATCGCATAGGGCTTGCCGTCGATGCCCGTGCGCTGGTTGACCGCACCCTTGACCTGGCAGTGCGCCGGATAGCTGCTGGCCGAGCCTGTCGCGCCGCTGGCCGCGTTGGACACGGCCGAGGCCACCGCCAGCCCGGACAGGTTCAAGGCGGCCGTGTTGACGCTGGCGCACGCCATTTGCACGGGCGGTGTGGCGACAGGCTAAGCGCCGCCTGTCGAGTGGCCTGTCGTCTGCGATGGGGACAAGGACGACACCCGGGAGGCAGGCAAGTCCCGATGGCGCGACAACCGGTTCTGGCTAAGCTGCGACCATGCAAATCATCCCGATGCCCGCCACGGCTGCGCCAGACTTGGATCCATCGTGGAAAGCACAGGACGCTTTGGCCGGTGTGGTCGGGGCCATGGGCGACCCCCGTTTTGGCACCGAAGCCCTGGCGCAACTGAACCGGTGGATGCCGCTGTGCTGGTGGTCGGTGTACCAGCTCTTCGGCGACCAGCCGCCCGCCATGCACCTGTCCGGCAGCCACGGGGTGGAGGACGGCACACACGCCTCCTGGAAGGCTTACCGGACGTCGCTGTACCGCCGTGATGCCACGTTCGCCATGGCGCATGAAGCCTTGCGGGACTGTCAGCCGCTGCTGATGCACTGGCACGCGCACGAGTTTTCAGCGGCGCACCGCGAGCAGATCTACACCCGCCACGGCCTGCGCGAGCGGGTGTCCATCGTGTCCAGCCAAGGGGACAGCGGCGCCTTGCTGGCCGTCAATTTCTACCGCCACGACGCGCAGCCCCAGTTCCAGGACGAGGAGCTGGAGGCGCTGGGCCGCAGCGCACGGCTGCTGCTGGCCTGCGTGCGCCAGCACCTGGGCAGCCAGCGCCGGGATGTGCTGAACGAGCTGTTCGCGCTGGTCAGCGGGCGCCTCGGCTAGCCATCCGCTGTGTCCGCCCGTCCTCATTCAGGAGGACAGCCGACGCGATCCAAACGGGCTACTGTCCGCCGACCCAGGCTGCCAGGCTGTCCCAGACACGACGCTCTCCCATGACCCCATTCCAGATTGCATCGATCGCCGATGTTCGAGGTGTCGAACAGGGGCCTTACGCCGCCTTCATGGCACACACCACGGTTCACGCCGCCCTGGCGCAAGTAGCGTCTCGATTCCCTGAGCGCATGGCCCTGACCGCCATTGACGACCCGGCGTCGATGGCGCATCCGCGCCGATGGACCTACGCGGAACTGCTGACCGACGTGCGGCGGGCGGCCAACCTGTTCCGCGCCTTGTGTCCCGGCCGGGCGCCTTGCATCGCCCTGCTGCTGCCGCCGATCCCGGAAGCACACCTCGCGCTGTGGGGGGCCGAGACGGCCGGCACCGTCTGCCCGATCAACTTCCAGTTGAACACCGAGCACATCGCCGCCATCGTCCGTGCGTCTGGCGCCGAGATCCTGGTGGCGCTGGGGCCGGCGCCGGACCTGGACATCTGGCCGCGGGTGGACGCCATCCTCGCCGAATGCCCTGGCGTGCAGCATGTCCTGGCCGTGCCCGCCGATCCGCAGGACGCGCTGCCGGTCGGCGTGCGCAGCTTCGGGCTGGAGCTGTCGCGGCAGCGGGGCGATGCCCTCGACTTCGACCCCTCGCCCCAGACCCTGGCCGCCCTGTTCCACACCGGTGGAACAACGGGCGCCCCCAAACTCACCCGCCACACCCACCAGAACCAGCTACACGCTGCCTGGGGCGCAGCGCAGATGTTCAGCACCCGTGAGCAGGATGTCATCCTCAATGGCTTCCCCTTGTTCCATGTGGCCGGCGCGTTCGTCTTCGGCCTGTCCACCCTGCTCGCGGGCGGTGAGATCGTGCTGCCCACGCGCCTGGGACTGCGCCATGCCGGCCTGATGGCGCGCCTCGGCGAGGTGATCGAGCAGCGCGGCGTCACCTTGCTCGCGGCCGTGCCGACGGTGATCGCGGGCTTGCTGTCGCTGAATCTGGACAACGCGCCGCTGCGGTCGGTGCGTGCCCTGCTGACCGGAGGCTCACCACTGCCGGACGAACTGGCGGCCCGCTTCGAGCAGCGCCACCACATCCCGGTGCGCAACATCCTCGGCATGACCGAGAGCGCGGGGGTCATCAGCATCGAGCCGCTGGCCGGCCCGCGAACCCCCGGCTCCTGCGGCCTGCCCTTGCCCTTCACCGACGTGCGGGTGCTGCGCGGCGACGGCACGCTGGCGGCCCTGGGAGAACCCGGCATCGTGCGCGTGCGCGGCCCCAACGTCAGCCCCGGCTACACCGAAGCCGCACGCGACACGGGCACTTTCGAAGACGGCTGGCTCGTCAGCGGCGACATCGGCCATGTCGATGCGGCGGGTCGCCTCTTCATCACCGGACGCGCCAAGGACGTGATCATCCGCGGTGCGCACAACATCGATCCCGGCCTGATCGAAAGCGCGCTGCTGCGCCACCCGGACGTTCTCATGGCCGCAGCGGTCGGCGCACCCGACGCCTACGCGGGCGAGCTGCCCGTGGCCTTCGTTTCGCTCAAGCCGGGCGCGCAGCTCAGCGCCGAGACCCTGGCGGCCTTCGCGGCACCCCACATCGCGGAGCGTCCCGCCGTGCCCAAACGCATCGACATCGTCCCGGCGATTCCGATGACGGCGGTCGGCAAGGTCTACAAGCCGGCGCTGCGCAGGCTGGCCACGCAGCGGGTGATCGAGGAACTGCTGGACTCGAACGGACTGGCCGCGCAGGTCCGGGCGCTCGTGCAGGAAAGCCCTGGTGGTCTGACCATCGAGTTCCACCTGGTCCATCAGGAGAACGACACCACCGCAGAGGCCCGGGTCCGCCACATGATGGCGCCCTTCCCGCTGGCCTTCACCGTGACTTCACCATGACGAGGCCCGCATGAGCGCCCCCATTCGAGTCGAGGTCCGCGAGGCGATCCTGACCATCACCCTGGATGCGCCGGAGCGCCGCAACGCGCTGACCCCCGAGATGCTGTGCCGGCTGGCGGATGCGGTCCTGGCCTTCGCAGCGGACCCGGCTCTTCGGGTGGCGGTCATCACGGGGGCCGGCGACCGTGCTTTCTGCGCCGGCGGCGATCTGGCACGCACCCTGCCGCTGATGACCGGCCTCCGCCCACCAGAGGACGACTGGGACCGGCGCGTGCTGGACGATCCGCAGGTGCTGGCGGCCTCCGGGCTGCGGGACTTCGCACTCGACAAGCCGGTCATCGCGGCCATCAACGGGGCTTGCATGGCCGCCGGATGCGAGTTGATGCTCGGCACGGACCTGCGCATCGCCGCCGAACACGCCACCTTCGGCCTGCCCGAGGTGCAGCGGGCGGTGCTGCCG
>JAAFKB010000082.1 GCA_013299055.1 Sphaerotilus sp. | reverse complement strand
TCAAGACCCTGGTGGCTGCAGTCCAGGCGGCCGGGTTGGTGGACACGCTCAAGGGCCCGGGCCCGTTCACCGTGTTCGCCCCCACGGACGAAGCCTTCGCCAAGGTGCCCAAGGAGGCGCTGGACGCGCTGCTCAAGGACAAGGCGGCACTGACCAAGGTGCTGACCTACCACGTCGTGTCGGGCAAGGTGATGGCTGCGGACGTGAAGGCCGGCAAGGTCCGCACGGTGCAGGGCCAGGAGCTGACGCTGGGCACGACCGGCGGCGTCACGGTGGACAGCGCCCGTGTCACCGCCGCCGATGTGGTGGCCAGCAACGGCGTGATCCACGTCATCGACACGGTGGTGATGCCGCGCTGACTGGCTGACCATCGGGCGGGGTGGCTCTGGTCAGTCGAAGACCGGCACCACCCCGTCCTTCAGCGTGCGCCGCCGCTGCTCGTAGTCGGGCATCACGGCGCGCACGATGGCCCAGAACGCCGGGCTGTGGTTCATCTCCCGCAGGTGCGCGAGTTCGTGGACAACGACGTAGTCGAGCGTGGCCAGCGGGAAATGGACGAGGCGCCAGTTCAGCCGCACGCTGCCGTCGCTGCTGGCGCTGCCCCAGCGGGTGCGTGCCGAACTCAGCCGCAGCTGCGTGACCTGCACGCCCATGGGTGCGGCGTGGTGGGCAATGCGGGCCTCGAAGACCGCGCGGGCCTGCTGCTGCAGCCACCGTTGCACGGCGTCGCGGATCTGCGCCGGGGTGGCGCCTTCGGGCAGACGCAGGTGCAGCGTGGCCGGCTGGCCAAGCAGGGGTTGCGCGGCTTGCAGCACGCTGCGCGTCAACCCGCCGCGGGTGCGCACGACCAGCTCGGTGCCGAGGTAGGGCAGCCGCAGCCCATCGCACCAGTCGATGCGCGCCGCGTCCAGTTGCTCCAGACGCTGTCCCTGCTCGGCCAGCTTGCGCAGGATCCAGTCCGCCTTCATCTGCACGGCGCTGTCGATCTGCGGCTGGCTGACCCAGCGCGGCGCGCTCACCGCCAGTCCGCGTGGCCCGACGACGAAGCCGATGGTGCGCCGCGTGGCGCGCTTGAGCAGGTAGCCCAGCCGCAGCTCCCCGAGCACCAGTTCCCGGTTGGCCTCGCTGGGCCGCAGCAGGGCCTCGGAGTGGGCC
The DNA here is from genome assembly GCA_013299055.1 of Sphaerotilus sp. Lineage (GTDB taxonomy): Bacteria > Pseudomonadota > Gammaproteobacteria > Burkholderiales > Burkholderiaceae_C > Sphaerotilus. The sequence goes on along the minus strand of JAAFKB010000082.1, from coordinate 12,709 downwards.
AGCCCGGTGTCGGCGAACGCGCGTTGGGACACGGCAGGCGCTCGCAAGGCGTTCAGGTGGGTGTGGCCGGGTAGGCCTCCGGGTCGAGGCGGCGCATCTCGGCCTCGATCCACGTCTCGACTTCCTTCATCAGTTCGTCCGGGCGGCGACCCTGCGGCACGATCGGCTGGCCGATGGAGATGTCGACGATTCCGGGCCGGAGCAGGAAGCTCTTGCGCGGCCAGCAGCGTGCCGAGGTCACGGCGATCGGCACCAGCGGCGTGCCCGTCGTCACGGCCAGCCGCGATGCACCGGTCTTGTACTCGCCCTGGCTGCCGCGCGGCGTGCGCGTGCCCTCGGGGAACATGATCATCCAGGTGCCCTGGCCCATGATGCGCGTGCCTTGCTCGACCACCTTGCGCCAGGCGTCCGAGCGGCGGCCGCGGTCGATGTGGACCATGTCCAGCCGCGCGATCGCCCAGCCGAAGAACGGGATCCACAGCAGCTCGCGCTTGAACACGTAGGCCAGCGGGTGCGGCATGATCGCCGGGAAGGCGAAGGTCTCCCAGGTGGACTGGTGCTTGGGGACCAGGATCACCGAGGCCTGGTTGTCCGCCGCCGTGGGCACGTTCTCCATGCCCTGCACGCGCCATTGGACGCCGCAGATCCATTTCGCCCCCAGCACCGCCAGTTTCAGCCAGCCGGCGCACAGCCAGTACAGCGGCGCGCCCCGCGTGAAGACCGAGCCGACCACGGCGACCAGACTCCACGGGATCACCGTGACGATGAGCCAGAGCAGGAAGACGGCGGAGCGCAGGTAGACAAGCATGGGCAGCAGGGCAGCGGATCAGTGGGGTGCGCCGCCGCTGGCCAGGCGCTTGCCTTCGGCGCGGGCGTCGCTGTGTTTCTTGCGTTCGGCGCCGAGCAGGGCGTCGGCGAAGGTGGCCAGGCTGGCGTGGACGGTCAGGCCCGGCACCTGGTCGCGCAGGGCCTGCACACCCGCCTCGTCGAGCCGGGCAGCCTTGCCGGTGCGCACCAGATGGGGCTGGCAGCCGACGGCCCGACAGGCGAGCAGGTCGCGCAGCGTGTCGCCCACGGCGGGCACGGCTGACATCTCGTCCAGGCTGAAGCGTTCACGGATCGACTCGAACAGCCCCGGCAGCGGCTTGCGGCAGCGGCAGCCGTCTTCCGGGGCGTGCGGGCAGAAGAACACGGCGTCCACCCGGCCCCCCAGCGGGGCCAGCAGGGCGTTCATCTTCAGGTGCATCTCGTTGAGCGTGACCATGTCGAACAGCCCGCGCCCCAGCCCCGACTGGTTGGTGGCGACCACGACGTGCCAGCCCGCCTGGTGCAGCTTGGCGATGGCCTCCAGCGCACCAGGGATCGGCACCCACTCGTCCGCCGACTTGACGTAGTCGTCGCGGTCTTCGTTGATGGTGCCGTCGCGGTCGAGGATGACCAGTCGGAAGGGGCTGCGCTCGCCCATGCTCAGCTCGCCAGGCGGGACAGGTCGGCCACGCGGTTCATCGCGCCGTGCAGCGTCTTGAGCAGCCCGAGGCGGTTGGCGCGCAGGGCGGGGTCTTCGGCGTTGACCATCACGTCGTCGAAGAAGGTGTCCACCGGCGTTCTCAGCGCAGCCAGCGCCTGCAGGCTGGCGGTGTAGTCGCCTTGCTCGAACTGCTGGTCGGCACCGGGCTGCACGGTCTGCAGGGCCTCGGCCAGCGCCCGCTCGGCGTTTTCCTGCAGCAGTGCAGGGTCGATCGTCGCCTCGACCACGCCTTCGGCTTTCTTCAGGATGTTGCCGATGCGCTTGTTGGCCGCGGCCAGCGAAGCGGCTTGCGGCAACGCGGAGAACGCCCGCACGGCGGCGAGGCGGCGCGGGATGTCGCCCAGCCGGCTCGGCGAGAGCGCGAGCACGGCGTCCACTTCCTGCGCGCTGTAGCCCTGCTCGCGCAGCGACACTGCCAGCCGGTCGCCGAAGAAGGCCCGCAGTGCGGCGCTCGGATCGGTGATGCGTTCGCCGAAGGCGGGCACGGCGGCACGGACCAGCTCGGCCAGGTCCAGCGGCAGGTGCTTCTCCACCAGGATGCGGATGACGCCCAGCGCGTGGCGGCGCAGCGCGAACGGATCCTTGTCGCCAGTCGGCAGCTGCCCGATGCCGAACAGCCCGACCAGCGTCTCCAGCTTGTCGGCCAGCGCCACGATGGTGCCGGTCTGGTTGCGCGGCAGGCTGTCGCCGGCGAAGCGCGGCTTGTAGTGGTCCTCGATGGCGATCGCCACGCCATCACGCAGTCCTTCATGGCGGGCGTAGTAGCCGCCCATGATCCCCTGCAGCTCCGGGAACTCGCCGACCATGTCGGTCAGCAGGTCGGTCTTGGCCAGCCGGGCAGCCTGCTGCGCCTTGTGGTCGAGCAGCTTGAAGTGGTCTTCCACGTCCACGGTGTAGGGCAGCGTCGCCAGGCTGAGCTGCTGCACGATGCTGTGGCTGATGGCGCGCACGCGCTCGGCCCGCTCGCCCTGGGTGCCGAGCTTGCCGTGGTAGACGACCTTGTCCAGTCCGGCCACGCGGGATTCCAGCGTCTTCTTGCGGTCCTGGTCGAAGAAGAACTTGGCGTCCGCCAGCCGGGGCCGCACGACGCGCTCGTTGCCCTGCACCACCGCGCTCGGGTCGGCGGGGGCGATGTTGCTGACGAGGAGGAACTTGTGGGTGAGCTTGCCGGCGGCGTCGAGCAGCGGGAAGTACTTCTGGTTGGCCTTCATCGTCAGGATGAGGCACTCCTGCGGCACCGCCAGGAACTCGGCCTCGAACTGGCAGGTCAGCACGTTCGGCCGCTCCACCAGCGCGGTGACCTCGTCGAGCAGCGCGTCGTCGTCGATCGGCTTCAGCCCTTCCTTCGCAGCCGCGGCGGTGAGCTGGCGCACGATCTCGGCGCGGCGGGCGTCGAAGCTGGCGATCACGGCGCCTTCGCTGGCGAGCTGCTCGGCGTAGGTGTCGGCGTGGCGCAGCGTGACGGTCGGCTGCGCGGCCTCGAAGCGGTGGCCGGTGGTCGTGCGGCCGGCGGTCAGGCCGAGCGTGGCGATGTCCACCACGTCATCGCCGTGCAGCGCCACCAGCCCGTGGGCCGGGCGCACGAAGTTGACGCTGCTCCAGCCGTCCGCGAGCTGGTAGGTCATGACCTTGGGAATGGGCAGCCTGGCGAGCGCCTCGTCCAGCGCCTTCTGCAGCCCGTCGGCCAGCGTGGCGCCGGCGACGACCGAGTCGAGGAACAGCGCCTCGGCCTTGCCGTCCGGCTGGCGCTTGAGCTGCGGCACGACGGACGCATCGGCGCCGACCGCAGCGAGCTTTTTCAGCAGCGCGGGCGTGGGCTGGCCGTCGGCCGTCAGCGCCACGGCGACGGGCATCAGCTTCTGCTGCACCGACTTGTCGGCGGCCTTGGCGGCAACGCCCGTGACATGGACCGCGAGGCGGCGCGGCGACGCGAACGGCGTCACCACCGCATCGGCGCCAGCCAGACCGCTGGCCTTCAGCGAGGCGGCCAGCGTGCCGGCGAAAGACTCGCCCAGCTTCTTCAGCGCCTTCGGGGGGAGTTCTTCGACGAAGAGTTCGACGAGGAGGTTCTGCATGGTCATGGGTGGTCGTGGGATTTGGCGCGGCTTGCGACGTCGTGAATTGAATCCAGAACCGAGATCACTTCAGGTGCAATGTCGTTCGGATGCTGGTGCTCGATCAGCGTGTAGTAAGAACCTTTTTCAGGAACCCGTATGTCCTGTACCTTGTCGCGGTAGCGTTTCAGAATCTGGGGCAATACTTGTTCACTGGCTTTCCTGTCGGGAGACCAGAGATCTTCGCCCAAGGTCTTGAGCGCCTGCTCGATTTCGGCGATGGCTTCTTGCATGGCGTCTTGCCGGCGCTGGGATTCCGCCATTTCGATCAGGTCGTCTGGAGAGTTTCCGCGTGCGAAGTTCAGCAATACCTCGGGCGAGGCGAAATAGTTCTCGATTTCTCGGCGCTGCCATTGCAGATCCGTGAGTCCGAATTGCTGGCCTTGTGGCGCCATGTCGAGGCGGTCGAACAGTGCCAAACCGGTCAGGTCAGCATTGGCTTCCCCGACGGCGTTGAAATGCACGCGGGCCTGCGACGGGACATTGCTGTTCAGGTAATGAACGAATGGTTTTTTCAATGCGGACTGAGCCGGGTGTTTTAGGATTTTTGCCCACGCCTGGAGGATGGCCAAATCCGTGCTGCCCTCCAGATACAGAACCCACCCAGAGATTTCAGCCTGAATATAGTGCTCGAAGCCAAAGTCCCTCAACGCCTTGAGCACCTGAGAGCCTTGTCTGCCCGAGACGACATGCGGCTTGCCGACGAAGGCGATCACGGTGTCGCGCTCCACCGCCTCGTTGAGCACCACTTCCGAATGGCTAGCACACACGACCTGACTGCCATGCCGGCGTGCAATCTCGGTCAGCAAATGGTAGGTCTGGCGCTGCCGGAGTATCTCCAGGTGGGCGTCTGGTTCATCCAGCATCAGCACGGCACCGGGTTTCAGGTAGAGATACACCAGCAAGTGCAAGGTCTGCAGCATGCCCAAGCCAGCGGAGGTCAGGGGCAGGCGTGTTTTGCCCTCTTGTGCCGTGTAGTCCACCTCCAGGGTGCCGAGCTGGCTGATGAACACGGGGTCATTGAGCGTGATGCCGAACAGCATCTTCATGTGGCCGACGATGCTTCGCCAATCGTCCTTGCTGCGCTCGAAGACGGAATAACACAGGTTGCGCAACACCTCGCCGCTGCGGCCGTTGCCAAGCAGCACCTCGACTCTGCCGGGCTGCAGCAGGGCTTCGTCCATCAGCAGGCCACTGATGGGCGGCAGAAATGCCAGGGTGATTTCGGCCAGTTCTGTCGTCGGTACCGGCATGCGGGCCGGCTTGTCGGAGTTATCTAGCCGAAGGGGGCGGCAATAGAAATACTCTTCGCTCGCGAACTCGAATTCGAAACCGCATGACCAGGCGTTGCCGTGTCTGTCCACACCATCGACGATGATTTCGATATGGATATTGCGCGTCTTGGTTTTGTCTTCTTCTCGGTAGCCTTCGCGAACCTTGAGGTCTTTCCACAAGGCATTCGAGGAGGGCAGCGGCACGTACACGAGATCCTTGCGCCCGATCGTGATGGCCTTGGCCGAGTCCTTCCGGCCACTGGCGGCAGGGCGCTTGGCGAGCCATTGCTTGCAGCCCGCATCCCACAGCGCCAGTGCCTGCAGTGCGGTGGTCTTGCCCGAGTTGTTCGGGCCGATGAACACCACTGACTGGCGCAGGTCGATCTCCGCGGTGTCGAACCGCTTGAAATTCTTGATCCGCAGCTTGGTCAGCATGGTGGGACTCGGTCAGTGCTGAAGCTGCTCAGGCCGCTTTTTTGGCGGCTTCAGCGTCGATCTTCGCGATCACCTCGTCGGCCCAGTCCTTCGACGCCATCGGGAAGCCCAGGCGCTTGCGGCTGTCGAGGTAGGCGGCGGCCACGCTGCGCGCGAGGTTGCGGATGCGGCCGATGTAGGCGGCGCGTTCGGTGACACTGATCGCGCCACGGGCGTCCAGCAGGTTGAACGTGTGCGCGGCCTTGAGCACTTGCTCATACGCGGGCAGCGCCAGTTTCTGCGCCATCAGGTGCTGCGCGTTGCCTTCGTGCGCACCGAACGCGGTGAGCAGAAACTCGACGTTGCTGTGCTCGAAGTTGTAGGTGGATTGCTCGACCTCGTTCTGGTGGAACACGTCGCCGTACTTCAGCCCCGGTGCGTAGACGAGGTCATAGACGTTCTCGACGCCCTGCAGGTACATCGCCAGCCGCTCCAGTCCGTAGGTGATCTCGCCGGTGATGGGCTTGCAGTCGATGCCGCCGACCTGCTGGAAGTAGGTGAACTGCGTCACTTCCATGCCGTTCAGCCAGACTTCCCAGCCCAGGCCCCAGGCGCCGAGGGTCGGGTTCTCCCAATCGTCCTCGACGAAGCGGATGTCGTTTTTCTTCAGGTCGAAGCCGAGGGCCTCCAGCGAGCCGAGGTACAGCTCCAGGATGTTGGCCGGTGCGGGCTTGAGCACGACCTGGTACTGGTAGTAGTGCTGCAGGCGGTTCGGGTTGTCGCCATAGCGTCCGTCCTTGGGGCGGCGGCTGGGTTGCACGTAGGCGGCCTTCCAGGGCTCGGGGCCGAGGGCGCGCAGGAAGGTGGCGGTGTGGCTGGTGCCGGCGCCGACTTCCATGTCGTAGGGCTGCAGCAGCGCACAGCCCTGGGCGTCCCAGTATTCCTGAAGGCGAAGAATGATGTGCTGGAAGGTCAGCATGGTGGTGGGCAGATGGGCAGGACGATGGACAGGAGACCGGCGGGCCGACTTGGCGGTGTGTTGGCAGTGTTCGGGGTCGATTCTAGGCGTCAGGGCCAGCCTCGCCCTGCAGCGCGGCGAGCTGCGCCGGCGTGCCGACGTTTTCCCAGGTGCCCGACCAATCCTGCAGCCCGATGCGACCGGCCGCCACACCGTCGATCAGCAGCGGCCCGAGGGCTGCACGCTGTCCTGGTACCAGTCCTGCGCACAGCCGGGGCCGCATCAGCGCGAGGTTGGCGTAGGTGACGCGCTGGCCGGCGTGGTCGAAGTCGCCGCGGGGGTGGTAGGGCGGATTCGGCACGACCCAGAGCCGTGCGTCCTGGCCACTGGCAAGGAAATCGGCGGCGGCGTGCGCATCGAAACGAAAGTCCGGTGCCCAGATGTCGCTCGACACCACCCAGAACGCGGCGCGCCCGCCTTCACAGAGCCAGGCCTGTGCCGTCGCGATGCCGCCGCCGGTTTCCAGCGCGTCGCCGAAGTCATGTCCCTCGTGCTGGTAGCGGATCGACAGCCCGAAGCGGCTGCCGTCGCCAAGCACGGCGGGGAATCGTGCTTCGAGCCACGCGGTGTTGACGAGCACCTCCTGCACGCCATCGCGGGCCAGCGCCAGCAGGTGCCATTCGATGAGCGGGCGGCCCCGCACCGGCAGCAGCGGCTTGGGCGTCGTGTCGGTCAGCGGGCGCATCCGGCTGCCGCGGCCGGCGGCGAGGAGGATGGCGCGCAGGGGCGGCGTCAGGGATGTCTTCACAGGCGTCACGGGGTGGGGCGCGCGCGGCGCCGTAAAATCGCCGATTCTCGCCCCTCCGATCCCTTTTTACTTCCTCTGCGTCCATGGCCGCCACACCCGCACCCACCTCCACTTCGATGGCCAACGCCATCCGCGCACTGGCCATGGACGCCGTGCAGCAAGCCAACTCCGGCCACCCTGGTGCCCCGATGGGCATGGCCGACATCGGTGTGGCGCTGTGGAAGCGCCATCTCAAGCACAACCCGGCCAACCCGCAGTGGCACGACCGCGACCGCTTCGTGCTGTCGAACGGCCACGGCTCGATGTTGATCTATGCGCTGCTGCACCTGACGGGCTACGACCTCTCGCTGGACGACCTGAAGGCCTTCCGCCAGATGCACAGCAAGACCCCGGGTCACCCGGAAGTCGGCGTGACCCCGGGTGTGGAGACGACGACCGGCCCGCTCGGCCAGGGCATCACCAACGCAGTCGGCCTGGCGCTGGCCGAGAAGCTGCTGGCGGCCGAGTTCAACATCGACGGCCACACCATCGTCGACCACCGCACCTATGCCTTCCTGGGCGATGGCTGCCTGATGGAGGGCATCAGCCACGAAGCGTGCGCACTGGCGGGCGCCTGGAAGCTGAACAAGCTGATCGCGCTGTACGACGACAACGGCATCTCGATCGACGGCCAGGTCGCCCCCTGGTTCATCGACAACACGCCGCAGCGTTTCGTCGCCTACGGCTGGAATGTCATCGACGCCGTGGACGGCCATGACGTGGACGCCGTGGACGCTGCCATCGCCCAGGCCAGGCGCAGCACCGACAAGCCGACGCTGATCGTCTGCAAGACCCACATCGGCAAGGGCTCGCCAAACCGCGCCAACACCTCGAAGGCCCACGGCGAGCCGCTGGGCGCCGCCGAGATCGCGCTGACCCGCGAGGCGATCGGCTGGTCGGCCGAGCCGTTCACCATTCCCGCCGACATCGCCGCTGCGTGGGACTGCCGCGCTGCGGGCGCTGCCGCACAGGCCGAGTGGGACGAGCGTTTCGAAGCCTATGTGCGCGCCTGCCCGACGCAAGCCGTCGAGTTCGAGCGCCGCATGGTCGGTGACCTGCCGGATGCGTTCGCCGACATCGCCGTGGACACCGTCGCCGACGCCCACGACAAGGCCGAGACCGTCGCCAGCCGCAAGGCCAGCCAGCTCGCGCTGGAACACTTCACCGCGCAACTGCCCGAACTGCTCGGCGGCTCGGCCGACCTGACCGGCTCGAACCTGACCAACACGAAGAGCACGCCCGCGCTGCGCTTCGATGCCTCGGGCAACCCGGTGCGCAACGCTGAAGGCCAGCTCGGCCGCCACATCAACTACGGCGTGCGCGAGTTCGGCATGGCCGCGATCATGAACGGCATCGCGCTGCACGGTGGCTACATCCCCTACGGCGGCACCTTCCTGACCTTCAGCGACTACAGCCGCAACGCCATCCGCATGGCCGCGCTGATGAAGCTGCGCGTCATCCACGTCTTCACCCACGACTCCATCGGCCTCGGCGAAGACGGCCCCACCCACCAGTCGATCGAGCACGCCGCCAGCCTGCGCCTGATTCCGGGCCTCGATGTCTGGCGCCCGGCCGACACCTGCGAAACCGCCGTGGCGTGGACGATGGCGCTGGCCAACCGCAACCGCCCCAGCGCGCTGCTGCTGTCGCGCCAGAACCTGCCCTATGCCCCGAAGGCCAGCGCCGACGAGATCACCAAGGGCGCCTACGTGCTGTCCGAGCCGAGTGCGGTCGGCTTCAAGAAGGGCAAGGACAAGAAGCCCGACGCCGTGATCGTGGCAACGGGTTCCGAGGTGCAGCTTGCCCTGGCGGCCCAGGCCGAGCTGGCCAAGGACGACATCGCCGTGCGCGTGGTCAGCATGCCCTCGACGACGGTGTTCGACCGCCAGAGCGTCGAGTACAAGTCCGAGGTGCTGCCGCGCAAGGTGCCGCGCATCGCCGTCGAGATGGGTGTGACCGACTTCTGGTGGAAGTACGGCTGCGCCGCGGTCATCGGCATCGACACCTACGGCGAATCGGCTCCGGCCGGTGTCCTGTTCAAGCATTTCGGTTTCACGACGGAGAACGTCGTCGCCACGGTGCGGAAAGTTCTGGGCAAGTAATTTTTAATCGGTAACCTTTTCATCCCCACAGGAGAGTTTTCCCATGACCATCAAGATTGGCATCAACGGCTTCGGCCGCATCGGTCGCATGGTGTTCCGCGCTGCGGTGCAGAACTTTGCGGACGACATCGAAATCGTCGGCATCAACGACCTGCTGGAGCCGGACTACCTGGCGTACATGCTCAAGTACGACTCGGTCCACGGCCGCTTCAAGGGTGACGTGGCCGTCGAAGGCAACACGCTGGTCGTCAACGGCAAGCCGATCCGCCTGACCGCGGTGAAGAACCCGGCCGAACTGAAGTGGGACGAGGTTGGTGCCGATGTCGTCATCGAGTCCACCGGCCTGTTCCTGACCAAGGAAACCGCCGAAGCCCACCTGAAGGCGGGCGCGAAGAAGGTCATCCTGTCGGCCCCGTCGAAGGACGATACCCCGATGTTCGTCTACGGCGTCAACGACAAGACCTACGCCGGTCAGGCCATCATCTCCAATGCGTCCTGCACGACGAACTGCCTGGCGCCGGTCGCCAAGGTGCTCAACGACACCTGGGGCATCAAGCGCGGCCTGATGACGACGGTCCACGCGGCCACCGCCACGCAGAAGACCGTGGACGGCCCGAGCAACAAGGACTGGCGCGGCGGTCGCGGCATCCTGGAGAACATCATTCCGTCGTCCACGGGCGCGGCCAAGGCCGTCGGCGTGGTGATCCCCGAGCTGAACAAGAAGCTGACCGGCATGGCCTTCCGCGTGCCGACGTCTGACGTGTCGGTCGTGGACCTGACGGTCGAGCTGAACAGCCCCGCCACCTACGCCGAGATCTGCGCCGCCATGAAGGCCGCCAGCGAAGGCGCCATGAAGGGCGTGCTGGGCTACACCGAGGACAAGGTCGTCGCGACCGACTTCCGTGGCGAGCCCTGCACCTCGGTGTTCGACGCCGAAGCCGGCCTGGCGCTGGACAGCACCTTCGTGAAGGTCGTGAGCTGGTACGACAACGAGTGGGGCTACTCGAACAAGTGCCTGGAGATGGCGCGCGTCATCGCGGGCTGATCTTCGCCCACCCTGTGTCCATGGAAGCTCCCTCCCGAGGGGGCTTTTTTCGTCAATGAGGAGACTCCCATGTTCTCGCACGTCATGCTCGGCACCAACGACCTCGACCGGGCCAAGACCTTCTACGACGCCGTGCTCGGCACCCTCGACGTGCCACCTGGCTTCGTGGACCGCTACCGCATCTTCTGGCGCACCAAGACCGGCGTGTTCGCGGTGAGCCAGCCGATCAATGGGCAGCCGGCCACGGTCGCCAACGGCAGCACCACCGGCTTCGCCTGCCAGTCAGCTGAGCAGGTCGATGCCTGGCACGCTGCCGGGGTGGCCTGCGGCGGCACGGCCTGCGAAGACCCGCCTGGCCTGCGCGAAGGCCCCTCGGGCCAGCTCTATCTGGCCTATCTGCGCGACCCGGACGGCAACAAGCTCTGTGGGCTGTACCGCGTGCCGCGGGGGTTCGAGCAGTGTGATTGATACCTGCACATACCTATGCTAACCTACCAAAGATGGATAGGTATTTGTCGATCGGCGAGGCCGCAAAACTCAAGGGCGTGAGCATCACGACGCTTCGGCGCTGGGAGGCCGTCGGTCGCCTTGTGCCGACCAGAACCGAAGGCGGTCAGCGTCGGTATCTGCTGTCGCAAATCGACCCGGCTACCGCCGCGTCGCGCCCGGTGGCGACCCTGCTGACCGTGGCCTACGCCAGAGTCTCAAGCCACGATCAGAAGGCTGATCTGGAACGACAGAAGCAGGTGCTGGAGCTGTACTGCGCAGCGCAGGGATGGGCATTCGAGGTGATCTCTGACCTTGGTTCCGGCATGAACTACCAGAAGAAGGGACTTCGGCGCCTGCTGGACCAGATCATGGTCGGGGATGTCGGGCGGCTGGTGGTGACGCACAAGGACAGGCTTCTGAGGTTCGGCGCCGAACTGGTGTTTGCCATCTGCGAGGCCAAGGGCGTCGAGGTGGTCATTCTCAATCGGGGTGAGGACACCAGCTTCGAGGAGGATCTGGCGAAGGATGTGCTCGAAATCGTCACGGTGTTCTCGGCTCGCCTGTACGGGTCACGGTCCCGGAAGAATCAGAAGCTGATCGACACTGTGAAGAAGGCGGCCGAGGATGCGCAAGGCTGACGGGCCAGAAGGCAAGACCTTCACCTACCAGGCCCGCGTGCTGGTTGATGCTGGCGCGGGGGTGGCCCTGGACGCCTACGCCGAACTGTTCGGCCGAGTCGAGCGCACGCTGTTCGCGCAGGCCACGGCGCAGGGGGTAAAGCCGGAGAAGCTGGGGACCGCCCCCAAGTCCGAGACGCCCGAGGCCCGCGTGAAGCGGCTGGGCAAGCTGCACCAGAAGACGCGCCGCATGGTGAGCTTGGCCGCTCGGCTGGAGGGCATGCAGGCCGACCACAAGGCGGGCAAGGTCCGCATCGCCTTCGGTTCGCGCCGGTTGTTCCGAGCGCAGTTCGACCTGTCGGGCAACGGCTTCGCGGACCACGCGGCATGGCGAAATGCATGGCACAGTGCTCGGTCGGCGCAGTTCTCGGTGCTGGGCAGCAAGGACGAGACGGGCGGGTGCCAGGGGTGTGTCGCCACGCTGGCTGGTGATGGCACGGTGTCGCTGCGGCTGCGCGTGCCCGATGCGCTGATCACAGCCGATGCCAATGCCAGCTGCAAGGAATCGCGCAAAGCATGTGTGGACGCAATGGGCGGCCGTTAGAGCAAGCCAGTCAGCGGCCCATGCAGGGCACTTCCGGTCCGGGCAAGCGAGAGCAGCCCCGGCGCCTCTGTCTCAAGCAATTCAGGCAGTGAGCGCAACCCGGAGGACCAAGGCGAGATTCCTTGGCGCGAATCGTCAGCAGCACTGTTCGGCTGGCGTGCCTGTCTTTGACGATGTGCCGTTCTGAGAAGCTTTACTCAGATATAGGTATTTTTGGATAGGTTTTTAGGAACGGTGAGCTGCTGTGTGAGCCGGGTGGACTAGATCCTGGCTGCTGCGGCTGCGTGGGCACCGCCCAGGAACAGCCGCTCGATGTTCGGATCACTCAGCAACTCGCCCGCCGGCTTCTGCAACACCCGCCGCCCTGACTCCAGCGCGATCGCCTCGTCCGAGATCTTCAGCGCGCTCTTGACGTTCTGCTCGACCATCAGCACCGTCGTGCCCTGGTCGGCCAGCCCGCGCAGCAGCTTGAACACGTCGGCCACCACCAGCGGCGACAGGCCGATCGAAGGCTCGTCGATCAGCAGCACCTTCGGCCGGATCAGCAGCGCGCGGCCGATCTCCAGCTGCTTCTGCTCGCCGCCGGAGAGCGCCGACGCCTGGCTGTGCAGCCGCTCGGCGACGCGGGGAAACCGCTTGAGCACCTCGGGGATGCGCTCGTGCGTGGTCTTCATGCCCAGCGTGATGCCGCCGAGTTCCAGGTTCTGCCAGACGGTG
>JAAFKB010000081.1 GCA_013299055.1 Sphaerotilus sp. | reverse complement strand
GCCTACGCCGACCAGCACGGCATCCCGGTGGACTTCAAGAAGCGCAAGGGCGGCGGCGCGCCGTACTCGATGGACGCCAACCTGCTGCACATCAGCTATGAAGGCGGCATCCTCGAAGACCCGAACTTCGCGCCGGAAGACAGCATGTGGCGCCTGACCAAGAGCCCGGAGAAGGCGCCCAACAAGCCGCAGATCATTGAACTCACCTACGAGAAGGGGGACGTGGTCGCCATCGACGGCGAGAAGCTGTCGCCGGCCCAGGTGCTGAGCAAGCTCAACGAGATCGGCGGTCTGCACGGCGTCGGCCGCCTGGACAAGGTCGAGAACCGCTACGTCGGCATGAAGAGCCGCGGCTGCTACGAAACCCCCGGCGGCACCATCCTGCTGGCCGGCCACCGTGCCATCGAGTCGATCACGCTTGACCGCGAAGTGCTGGCGCTGAAGGACGACCTGATGCCGCGTTACGCGCGCATGGTCTACAACGGCTACTGGTTCGCGCCGGAGCGCGTGCTGCTGCAAGGGCTGATCGACGCCTCGCAGGCGACCGTGAACGGCACCGTCAAGCTCAAGCTCTACAAGGGCACGATCATGTGCGTGGGCCGCGAGTCGCTGACCGATTCGCTGTTCGACCCGAAGATCTCGACCTTCGACGACGACGGCGGCGCCTACAACCAGGCGGATGCCGGCGGCTTCATCAAGCTGAACGCGCTGCGCCTGCGCATCGCTGCGAATGCCCGCGCCGCCCGCGCACCGAAGCCCGTCGAGGTCGCTGCCCCGGCCAAGAAGAAGCCCGCTGCCCGCAAGGCCGCCGCCAAGAAAACCGCCTGAGGAGCCCCCGATGAGCAACCCACAACTGAGCGTCGCCAGCGTCGGCACCAAGGCCAACGTCTACTTCGACGGCCGCTGCGTCTCGCACGGCATCACGCTGGCCGACGGCACGAAGAAGAGCGTGGGCGTGATCCTGCCCGCGACGCTGACCTTCAACACCGGCGCGCCGGAAGTCATGGAAACCGTGGCGGGTGCGTGCAGCGTGCTGCTGCCGGGCCAGAACGAATGGCAGACCTTCGGGCCGGGCCAGTCCTTCGACGTGCCGGGCAACGCGAGCTTCCAGATCCGCGTCGAAGGCGAGCCGTACCACTACCTCTGCCATTTCGGCTGAGGTCCGGGCGGTGGTGTGCGGGGCCGTCCAGTGTGGTCCTGCACACACCGGTGCCGGGTGGTCTCCGCCAATCGGGTGGGGTTGCGGCATGATTCCTGCGGGCCGAACGCTTGCTGGCGGCCGTCTTCGTGGAGAAGGAATCACTGTGGACCTCACGCGCCGTCATTTCCTGTCAACCGCTGCGGCATGTACGCTGGTGCTGCCCACCGCGCACGCGCTGGACCGCCCCAAGAGCCGTGTCGTGCTGACCCTCACCGGCCGCCTGGGCATCCGCAATGCCGACAAGGTGGCCGAGTTCGACATGGACATGCTGGCCGCGCTGCCCCAGCACAGTTTCTCCACCAAGACGCCGTGGTACCCGCAGGCCCGCAAGTTCACCGGGCCGCTGCTGCGGGATGTGCTGGCCGCCGTCGATGCCCAGGGCAAGAAGCTGCGGGCGGTGGCGCTCAACGACTACAAGGTCGATCTGCCGGCGGGTGATGCAGCCCAGTTCGATCTGGTGCTGGCCCGTCTGATGGACGACAAGCCGATGCCGGTGCGTGACAAGGGACCGCTGTTCCTCATCTACCCGTTCGATTCGCGCGAGGAGCTGCGCAACGAACGCTACTACAGCCGCGCAGCGTGGCAGCTCAAGACGATCGACATCCTCGAATGAAGCCAGTGCGCGTGGCGCGCCTGATGGCGCTGATGGTGCTGCTGCTGGCGGTCATCTTCGGGGGCATTGGCTGGCTGCAGGCACAGTCGCTGAAGCTGCTCAATGCCAACGCCCTCTACCAGGGCGACAACATCGTCTGGAGCTTCCATCAACTGGAAACCGAGGCACTTCGGCTGGGTCAGGCGCTGCGCGAAGCGGCACAGCACAAGCAGCCCGCGGCGTTCGAGTCGCTGCGCGAGCGTTACGAACTGTTCGTCAGCCGCATCAGTCTGGTGGATCCGCAGCGTACCCGCGACGTGATGCCGGACCTGCCGGTCCACCGCGAAGTCCATGCCCAGTTGCTGGCACTGGTGGAGCGCATGGATCCGGTGCTTGGGATGGACGGCCCCGTGCTGGTGGATCCTGCACAGATCGAGGCGTTGCTGCCAGCATTCGACCGCATCAGTCACGCCGTGCGCGACCTCTCGCTGCTGGCCAACCAGGCCGTTGCCGAAGGCACCACGCGCCGCAACGAGGCCGTGCGGGACCAGAACCGCATTGGCATCGGGTTGACGGTTTTCCAGTGTCTGCTGATCGGCGTGTTCGCCGCCATCGTGGTGCGGCAGGTGCGGGCACTGGAGCAGCGCCGCAGCGAACTCGAAGCCCTGGCCACGCGCCTGCAAGACACCAGCGATGCGGCCCAGCAGGCCAGCCGTGCCAAAAGCGCCTTCCTGGCCAACATGAGCCACGAGTTGCGCACGCCGTTCAATGGTCTGCTGGGCATGATGTCGCTGCTCGACCGCTCGCCGCTGACCGAGCAGCAGCGCGACCACTTGGGCATCGCGCGCCAGTCGGGTGAGCATCTGCTGACCATCCTCAACGATGTGCTGGACTTCTCGAAAATGGAGTCCGGGCGGCTGGAGCTGGTGTCTCGGCCCGTCGACCTGCGACAGACCGTCAACGAGGTGCAGGCCCTGATGGCTCCCCAGGCCCGCGACAAGGGGCTGGAGTTTGCGGTCGAGCTGTCGGCGGACCTGCACCCGGTGGTGCAGGCGGATGCCAAGCGGGTCAAGCAGATACTGTTCAACCTGCTGGGCAACGCGATCAAGTTCACCGATGCGGGTGGTGTGCGGCTGCAGGTCGAGCGCGGCCATCTGCCTCAGGGGCAGCCGGCAACCCGCTTTCGGGTCATGGACACCGGCATCGGCATCGGGGAGGCGACCCGCGCACGCCTGTTCCAGCGCTTCAGCCAAGGCGATGACAGCATCGGGCGCCGCTTCGGCGGGACTGGCCTGGGGTTGGAGATTTCACGCATGCTGGCCCAGCGCATGGGGGGTGAAATCGTGGTGGAGAGCGAGGTAGGGCAGGGCAGTGTGTTCACCGTGGTGCTGCCGCTGCAGGAGCTGGATCCCGGTGTGTTGCTGAGCGCCCCTCCTGCACCATCGCCATCCGGGGACGTGGTGCCGGCGCAGATGGTGTCCACACTGGCTGCTGAAGCAGGGACATCGGTGGGCTTGCGGGTGCTGGTCGCCGATGACCACCCGGTCAACCGCAAGTTCATGCAGGTGCTGCTGGAGCGTCTGGGTCACGAGGTGCTGCTGGCGTCGCAGGGCGAGGAAGCGGTGGCCATCGTGCGGTCGCAGCCCTGTGATCTGGTGCTGATGGACCTGCACATGCCGGTCATGGATGGCTTCGCTGCGGCGCGTGCCATCCGTGCGCTGCCCGGCCTTGGCGCACAGGTGCGGGTGATGGCGCTGACCTCGGATGCCTTTGCCGAGTCCCGCGAGCGCGCCCGAGAGGCGGGCATGGACGATTTCCTGGCCAAGCCCGTGCAGATCCACGACGTGGAGGAGATGTTGCGCAGGCATTTTGGTGGCCGGGCCATCGGCTGCGTGGCGCCGACTGCACCGGTCGCGTTGGTGCCGGCGGCTGTGCCAGGCGCCTTGTCCGTGTCAGCCAGGCGGCTGGAGGACTCGCCGATCATGGGACCGCCACGATCTGAGCGCCGCCAGCGGGTGCGACTGCGGCCGGGCGATGCCGCACGCCTGCTGGATCTGGCGTTGATCGCCGACACCTGTGCGGCACTGTCCGCAGTGTCCTACGGCGTGTTGCTGAGCGGGTTCATGGCGGACGAGAGCGCGTCACTGGCCGGCTTGCTGGCGTGTCTCGAACGGCCGCACTGTCCAGCCCTCGAACGTGCCCAGGCAGGTCACCAGCTCAAGGGGGCCGCTGCCAACCTCGGGCTGCGCGAAATCGCGGACACGGCGCGCGACATCGAACTGGAAGCCGAAGCCGACACCCTCACGGACGAGACGGCGGCCTTGGCTGCGCGGCGGCTGCGCGGTCAGTTCGAGACAGCCAAGGAGCTGCTGAGCCGGATGGGTTGGCTGGGGCGCTGATCTTCGGCGGTGCCGGTGTCGTGCGGGTCTGGTCAGGCCGCGGAGGCGATCGGCGTGTGGTCCACTGCGCCGCGCCTGGGTTCGTGAACCGCTGCGGCAGGAGCACGGCTGACGGACGCTGCTGTCTGTGCCGGTGCGGGCAGCTGCTCGGCCGTGCGGGTGGCGCTCCAGCGTTCGACGGCACCACGTCGGAACGTCACGACGATCTGATTGCCGTAGCTGTCACGCCAGAGCCACTCGTTGCCGCGCTCGTTCACCCGCTGGCCCAGGCTGCGCGAAATCTCCAGCACTTCGGCCATCGTCATGCCGTGGCCGAGCTTGGATTGCAGGGTCACGACGCTGTCGACCATGCCCTTGGGACGGTCGGCCACGTTGCGCAACCGGCGCGAGGCCTGGTTGAACTGCAGGACGGTCCAGAAGGCGAGGACCGTGATGGCCAGCGCCAGCCCCGGCCAGCCGAAGGACCACCATCCGGCCAGCAAGGCCGCTGCGGTCAGGACCGAGTTGAGTGTGCGTTGGAATGGAACTTTCATGTACCGAATCTTATCGCTGGAGTGGGTGAAAGTTGCCAGCACGGCCGCGTAACGAGAGGTATCACCCCCGGGAGTGCGGGGGGTGCCGAGGTGCCGGTCGGTCGTGCTGCCGGTGTGGAAGATGCCACGCAATGTAGGCTTGAAACGATAAAAATGGAACATTCCGTCACACTTAGATCCACAAGATGGCGAGCCATGGCGCAGCCGGTCCCTTGTTCAATCATTTCAAATCAAGCACTTGCCGCATGTTGTGCAAATTGATGCACGAATAGGGCGTCATCTCTAGTGGCTCCCGCCTGGCTGGCCCCCGGCGAGGTCATTACCCTTCGCTGCAGGATTTCCACTGCAGGCGAGTTCTGGTAATGGAGCGCCGCCGATCGGTCGTGCTGGTCAGCCCATCTGACGCACGGCGTCGATGGCTTGCTCGATCCGCTCCACCGGGTGGACGGTCAATCCCTCGATTGCCTTCCTCGGCGCGTTGGCCTTGGGCACCAGGGCGACCGTGAAGCCCAGTTTGGCGGCCTCCTTGAGCCGCTCCTGGCCCCGCGGCGCCGGCCGCACTTCCCCGGCCAGGCCCACCTCGCCAAAGGCCAGAAAGCCCTTGGGCAAGGGGCGCCCGCGCAGCGAACTCTGGATGGCCAGCAGCACCGCCAGATCCGCCGCCGGCTCGCTGATGCGCACACCGCCGACCGCGTTCACGAACACGTCCTGGTCCGCGCACGACACGCCTGCATGGCGGTGCAGCACGGCCAGCAGCATCGCCAGCCGGTCCCGCTCCAGCCCGACGCTGAGCCGGCGCGGACTCGGTCCCCCGGCATCCACCAGCGCCTGGATTTCCACCAGCAGTGGCCGCGTTCCCTCCAGCGTCACCAGCACGCACGCGCCCGGCACCGGCTCGCTGTGGCTCGACAGGAAGATCGCGCTCGGGTTGGCCACGCCCTTCAGACCCTTCTCGGTCATCGCGAACACGCCGATCTCGTTGACCGCACCGAAGCGGTTCTTGATGGCGCGCACCAGCCGGAAATTCGAATGCGTGTCGCCTTCGAAGTAGAGCACCGTGTCCACGATGTGCTCCAGCACGCGCGGGCCGGCCAGTGCGCCTTCCTTGGTGACGTGGCCGACGAGGACGATGGTGCAGCCACTGGCCTTGGCGGTGCGGGTGAGCTGCGCGGCGCACTCGCGGACCTGGGCCACCGAGCCGGGCGCGGAGGTGAGCTGGTCGGAGTAGAGCGTCTGGATCGAGTCGATGACGCAGAAGGCGGGCTGTTCCAGCGCCAGCGTGGCCTGGATGCGCTCCAGCCCGATCTCGGCCAGCACGCGCAGCTGCTGTCCGCCCAGCCCGAGCCGGTGCGCCCGCAACGCCACTTGGGCGCCGGATTCTTCGCCGGTGACGTACAGCACCTTCATCTGGTGCGACAGCGCCTCGGCCGCCTGCAGCAGCAGCGTGCTCTTGCCGATGCCCGGATCGCCGCCGATCAGCACGACACCACCTTCCACGATGCCGCCGCCCAGCACGCGGTCCAGCTCCTCCAGCCCGGTCGGGGTACGTGCCACGTCGGCCGCCTCGATGTCGGCCAGGGTGGCGACTGGCTGGCTCCTGGCGAGCGCCTGGAAGCGGTTGTTCTTGCTGCCGGGGCCGGGTGGTGGCTCGGCGATGGTCTCGTCGAGCGTGTTCCAGGCGCCGCAGTGCGGACATTTGCCGAGCCATTTGGCGTTGGTGCCGCCACAGTCACGGCAGGTGTAGACGGTCTTGTCGCGTGCCATGGTCGGCTCCGGTCAGTCCAGCGGGGAGGTGCGGCGGCCGCGTGTGGCCTTGGTTGCGCTGTGCCGTGTCTTCGATTCGAGCCGGCGCAGGGTCGAGCCGTGGGTCGGCTGGGTGGCGCGGCGGGTCTTGGGGATGTGCGCGGCGCGGTCTACCAGCTCCTGCAGACGGGCCAGCGCATCGGCTCGGTTGCGCGGCAGGCTGCGGTGGTCCTGCGCCTTGATGACGACCACGCCGTCCGCGCCGATGCGGCTGTCGGGCCACTGCCGCAGCCGCGCCTTGACCGACTCCGGCAGCGAGGAGGCGCCGATGTCGAAGCGCAGGTGCGCCGCGCTCGACACCTTGTTGACGTTCTGCCCACCGGCGCCCTGGGCGCGGATGGCCGTGAACTCGACTTCTCGGGGATCGATGCGCAGGGGTTTCATGGTGGTGGCCGCTCAGCTGCACCGACCCGCCATGCGGCGCAGCGACCCCGTGCCATGGCGTACCACGCCGACCAGATGCACCAGCACCAGCGCGATCATCAGCTTGGCGCCGATCTGGTGCAGCAGGCCGGTGCGGTAGTGCAGCGCCTTGTTCGCCTCGATGGGCGAGGGCAGCGCGAACCAGCCCAGCACATGGATGACGCCGCCGTCGCTCCACACCATCAGCGGCCCGGTGACGACCATCACCGCGAGCACGGCCAGCAGCGCGCCGTGGCCGGTCTTCTCTGCCAGCCGCTGCCAGCCGGCAGGCGAGAGGGGCTGCGGGCTGCGGCCGGACAGCGTGGCCTGCACCCGCCAGGCAACGCGCGCCAGCAGCGGCACGGCGGCGAACACGCCGATGGCCAGGTGCCACGCCCACAGTGCCTTGCGCGCCGGGCCGTGGGGCAGCACGTCCTCGGCGATGAGGCCGCTTGCCAGCAGCACCAGCGTCAGCAGCGCGCCACCCCAGTGGGCCAGACGGGACAGGCGGCCGTAGCGATGGGGTTCGTCGAGTGCGGGCAGAGTCGGCGGCATACAGTGTCCAGGGCGAAGGATCAAGCCAGTTCAGGGAAGAACATGGGCGGGTACCCGCTGCGCCAGCGCACACATCAGCTCGTAGCCGATGGTCCCTGCCGCATGCGCCACCTCGTCGATGGGCAGCAGGCTGCCGCTGCCCTGGGGCCCGTGGCCCCACAGCGTGACCTCGCTGCCTGCGTCGGCCAGCGGCACTGGCGTCAGGTCCACCGCCAGCATGTCCATCGAGACGCGGCCGACCGTCGTGGTGCGCACCCCGTCCACCAGCACCGGCGTGCCTGTGGGGGCGTGGCGCGGGTAGCCATCGGCGTAGCCGCAGGCGACGGTGCCGATGCGCATGGCCCGCTCCGCCTGGAAGCGGCTGCCGTAGCCCACCGTGTCGCCGGGCTGCAGCGCCTGTGTGGAGATCAGCCGCGAGCGCAGCGTCATCGTCGGCGACAGACCCCAGTGGGCGATGTCGTGTTCGGGGAAATCCGGCGCACTGCCGTAGCTCAGGATGCCGCTGCGCACCCAGTCGGCGCGCACGTCGGCCGCCTCGGCGTGGCGCAGGATGGCCGCGCTGTTGCTCAAGCTGCGCTCGCCTGGCAGGTCGTGCGTGGCGGCGTGGAAGGCGGCGACCTGCTCGGCGATGCCACGCGGGCCGTCGGCATCGGAGAAATGCGTCATCAGCGAGATTTCGTCCACCTGCGGCAGCACGTTCAGCCGCGCCCACGCACTGCGCAGGTGGTGGCCGGTGAAGCCGAGCCGGTGCATGCCGCTGTTCATCTTGAGGAAGACGCGGTGCGGCTGGTGGGTCTTGTGCGCAGCCAGCCAGTCGATCTGGGCCTCGTGGTGGACGACATGCCAGAGGTTGAGCCGCGAGCACAGCTCCAGATCCCGTGGCTCGAAGCAGCCTTCCAGCAGCAGCACTGGCCCGCGCCAGCCCAGATCGCGCACGCGCTGCGCCTCGTCCAGGTCCAGCAGTGCCATGCCGTCCGCCCCGAGCAGGCCGGGCCAGACGCGCTCGATGCCGTGGCCGTAGGCGTTGGCCTTGACGACCACCCACAGCCGTGCATCGCCCGCGTGACGGCGTGCCACCCGCAGATTGGCGGCCAGGGCATCGGGGTGGAGGAGGGCTTCGATCGGGCGTGGCATGGCGAAGATTGTGCCAGCCGGCCTGGGCCTGGGGGTTTGTCCAGCGGTGGGCGCAGGGGCGCGTGCTATAACCGCGCCGCATGAAAAAAGGCTTTCACACCATCATGTCGGCGCAGTTCTTCAGCTCGCTGGCAGACAACGCGTTGTTCGTGGCAGCGGTCGAGCTGCTGCGGACTTCCGGCGCTCCCGAGTGGCAGCGTGCGGCGCTGGTGCCGATGTTCGCCCTGTTCTATGTGGTCCTCGCGCCCTTCGTGGGGGCCTTCGCCGACGCGGTGCCCAAAGGCAAGGTGATGTTCATCTCGAACAGCATCAAGGTCGTGGGCTGTCTGATGATGCTGTTCGGCACCCACCCGCTGGTGGCCTACGCGGTCGTGGGGCTGGGGGCTGCCGCCTACTCGCCCGCCAAGTACGGCATCCTGACCGAGCTGCTGCCCCCGTCCCAGCTCGTCAAGGCCAACGGCTGGATCGAGGGGCTGACCATCGGCTCCATCATCCTGGGCGTGCTGCTGGGCGGGCAGCTGGTGGGGCCGCACATCGCGCCGCACCTGCTGGCGCTGGACGTGCCGCTGCTCGACCTGGGCGTGGACACGGCGGCCGAGGCGGCGATCGCGTCGCTGGTGCTGCTCTACGTCATTGCCTCCGTCTTCAACCTCTACATTCCCCGCACGGACGCGCCGCTGCAGCCGCTGTCGAGTGATCCGGTGGCGCTGGTACGTGATTTCTCGGACTGCAACTCGCGCCTGTGGAACGACCGCCTGGGCCAGATCTCGCTGGCCACGACCACGCTGTTCTGGGGTGTCTCGGGCAACCTGCGCTACATCGTGCTGGCCTGGGCTGCTGCGGCGCTGGGCTATGGCACGACGCAGGCCTCGTCGCTGGTCGGCGTCGTCGCGGTCGGCACAGCGGTGGGGGCCGTGGTCGCGTCGATGCTGATGCGGCTGGAGCACGCCACGCGCGTCATGCCGCTAGGGGTGGCGATGGGGCTGCTGGTGGTGCTGATGAACTTCATCGACAACGTCTGGCTGGCCGCGCCGTTCCTGATCGTGCTGGGCGCCCTGGGCGGGTATCTGGTGGTGCCGATGAACGCACTGCTGCAGCACCGTGGCCACAACCTGATGGGCGCCGGCCGCTCGATCGCCGTGCAGAACTTCAACGAACAGGCGTGCATCCTGGCGCTGGGGGCGTTCTACACCGGCATGACACGCGGCGGCTTGTCCGCGTTCGGGGCCATCACGATCTTCGGGTTGCTGGTGGCCGGCACCATGGAGCTGATCCGCCGCTGGCACCGCCGCAACACGGTGGAGCACGCCGACGAGGTCGAGCGCCTGATGCAGATCGCCCGCAGCGACGGCGGGCACTGACGCCCGAGGTCAGCTCACAGGGCCATCGGCGCCGTCGGCTGGAACACGCGGTCGAAGGTGCGGTCATGGCGGGCCAGCAACTGCGCCAGCGCCTGGTCGTCGATGGGCGTGGTCAGACAGGCGTCGCAGTCGGCGAAGGTGGCGCGGATGCGCTCGATCGGCGCCATCTTCTGCGTCAAGGCCACCACCACGGGCGCCATCCCGGCCAATGTCGGATGGCGGCGGATGCGGCGGCAGGTCTGGAAACCAGCCGATCCCCCCTGGCCCGTTCCCAGGAACACGAAGCCGAACACCAGCCGCTCCGTCAGCGCCACCGCCTCGTCGCTGGTGCGGGTCAGCAGCACCCGGTAGCCGAACGCCAGCAGCCGCTCGCGCAGCAGGCGGCATTCGGCCGGGCTGTTGCTCACCACCAGCACCTGGTCGAGCCGCAGATCGCCATCGGCCAGCACCGCGTTGCTGTAGCCGGAGCTGGCGCGGAAGTCCTGCACGTCATGGTCGTTGAGGGCTTGCTGCCGCGTCAGGCCGCTGGGTCGCTGGGCCGCCAGCCGCAGCCGGGGCATCAGACCCGATTCCCGCAGCGCCCGGGCGGCGCGGTGGTTCCTGAGGTCATCGAGTGCGCGGCGCAGTTGCAGGGCGTCGATCGGCCGGCTCAGGTGGGCGCCGGCTGTCGCGGGCACCGTGCGCCCACCGATGAACACCGTGTCGCGCACCCGCCCTGCCTGCTCGACCGCCAGCACCGCCTCCGGCTGGTCGGCATCGGCCACCAGCCAGTCGCAGTCGGCGACGGTTTCGCCCACCGTGTAGACCGGCACGGCGTCCACCAGCCGGAAGTAGCTCTCCAGCGTGCGGCGCTCGAACGCACTGAAGCCGACGATGGCAATTCGCTGGGCAACTGTGCGCATGGGGAGGCTCCGGTCTGTAACTGATCTGTGACCAGTCGATTCTTGGAGACCCCTCGCCCAGCGTCAAGGCGCCGATCCCCCTCAATACGATGTGGTACCGCCCACCCTTCGGGGTGGAATGCACACCTGTGGCCTGCGTTTTTTCCTGATCGTCCCCCGACTTTCGGTGGTCGCGGTGCGGCAGATAATCGGCGATCCCCTTTCGCAGGAGTCCTGTCCATGTTCGAACACGTCGATGCCTACGCCGGCGACCCCATCCTCACGCTCAACGAGAACTTCCAGAAAGACCCCCGGCCGGGCCTGATCAACCTGTCGATCGGCATCTACTTCGACGATGCGGGCCGGCTGCCGGTGATGCGCGCCGTGCGCGAGGCGGAAACGGCGATGCTGCAATCCATCGGGCCGCGTGGCTACCTGCCGATGGTCGGCGCGGCCAACACGCGCACGCAGATTCAGCACTTGCTCTTCGGCGCCGAACACGAGGCGGTGACGAGCGGCCGCACGGTGACGATCCAGACGCTGGGCGGCTCGGGCGCGCTCAAGGTGGGCGCCGATTTCCTGAAGAAGTACTTCCCCGACAGCACCGCCTGGATCAGCGACCCGACCTGGGACAACCACCGCGCGATCTTCGAAGGCGCGGGCTTCCCGGTCCACACCTACCCCTACTACGACCCGGCCACTGGTGGCCTGCGCTTTGACGCGATGCTGGAGACGATCCGCGGGCTGCCGGCGCGCTCCATCGTGCTGCTGCATGCGTGCTGCCACAACCCGACCGGGGTGGACCTGACCCCGGCGCAGTGGGGCGAGCTGATCCCGGTGCTGGCCAAGCGCGGGCTGATCCCGTTCGTGGACATCGCCTACCAGGGTTTCGGCGACGGTGTGCAGGAGGATGCGTTTGCGCTGCGGGCGCTGGCGGATGCGGGCATCGCGTTCTTCGTGGCGAACAGCTTTTCCAAGAGCTTCTCGCTCTACGGCGAGCGTGTCGGCGGCCTGAGCGTGGTCTGCCCGACGGTGGTCGAAGCCGGGCTGGTGATCGGGCAGCTGCAGGTGGCCGTGCGCAAGAACTACTCCAGCCCTGCGACCCACGGCGGTCAGATCGTCGCCCGCGTGCTGGCCGATCCGGTGCTGCGGCAGTCGTGGACGCAGGAGCTGGACGCCATGCGCGTGCGCATCCAGGCGATGCGCGAGCGGCTGCACGCGGTGCTCACGGAGAAGGTGCCGGGGCGGGATTTCCGCTACTTCCTGACGCAGCGCGGGATGTTCAGCTACACGGGTCTGACGGCCGAGCAGGTGGACATGCTGCGCGAGGCGCACGGCGTGTACCTGGTGCGCTCGGGGCGGATGTGCGTGGCGGGGTTGAACAGCGGGAATGTGGAGCGGACGGCGGAGGCGATGGCGAAGGTGCTGGGGAGCTGAAGATGCATGCGTCCAGTGTCCTGCACGACCTCCCCGCCACCGCGCTCCTGACCCTCTACCGCCAGGGCGATCTCTCCCCGGTCGAGGCCACCCGCGCCGTGCTCGACCACATCGCCCGCTGGGAGCCGTACCTGCACGCCACCTATGCGCTGGACCCGGACGGCGCACTGGAGCAGGCGAGGGCGTCCGAAGCGCGCTGGCGCCGTGGCGAACCGTGCGGTCTGCTCGACGGTGTGCCGACGATGGTCAAGGAGAACATCGCCACCCGCGGCACCCCGACGCCGCTCGGCACCGCCGCGACCATCCTCACGCCTGCCGTCGCCGATGCCCCGCCCGCTGCCCGGCTGCGCGAGGCGGGCGCCGTGCTGCTGGGCAAGACGACGATGCCGGACTACGGGATGCTGTCTTCGGGCCTGTCGAGCTTCCACCCGCTGACACGCAACCCCTGGGATCTGACGAAGAACCCCGGCGGCTCCAGCGCAGGGGCCGGGGCGGGCGCTGCCGCGGGCTACGGGCCGCTGCACCTGGGCACCGACATCGGTGGCTCGGTACGCCTGCCGGCGAGCTGGTGCGGCGTGTTCACGCTGAAACCCAGCCTCGGCCGCATCCCGATCCAGCCGCCGTATGCCGGCCGTGTCGCCGGCCCGATGACGCGCACCGTCGCCGATGCGGCGCTGATGATGCGGGTGCTCAGTCAGCCGGACTGGCGCGACGCGACCAGCCTGCCTGCACAGGACATGGACTGGGACGCATTGGAGATCGACCCGCGCGGCCTGCGTATCGGCCTGCAACTGGACGCCGGCTGGGGCATGCTGCTGGACCCGCAGGTGCGGCGGGTGGTCGAGGATGCTGCGCGACGCTTCGAGGCGGCCGGGGCCATCGTCGAGCCGATGCCCGCCTTCATGACCCGCGAGATGGCCGATGGCCTGGACCGCTTCTGGCGGATGCGCTCGTGGCTGGACATCTCGGCACTGCCTGCCGAGCGGCGCGAGCGTGTGCTGCCCTATATCCGCGAATGGGTGTCATCTGGCGCCGAACTGTCGGCATCACAGGTCTTCCATGGCCACAGCCAGATGGCCGCGATGCGCGATGCATCGGTGCGGGCGATGCAGCCCTTTGACTTTGTCCTGTCGCCAGTGGCGCCGTGCGTGGCGTTTGCCGCCGAATGGGCGAGTCCGCTCAACGATCCACAGCGGCCGTTCGAGCACATTGCCTACACGCTGCCGTGGAACATGGGGGAGCAGCCGGCGGCGTCGACGCCGGCCGGCTGGCACGACGCGGGCTTGCCGGTCGGCCTGCAGATCGTCGGCCACCGGCACGACGATCTGGGGGTGCTGCGCCTGTGCCGCTGGTTCGAGCGACAGCGCAGCCCGCTGCCGGACTGGCCTCGGCCGCCGGCAGGGTGATCCACCGTGGGGATCAACGCTTCTTGAGCGCGTCGCGGATCTCGCGCAGCAGCAGCACGTCTTCTGCCGGCGGTGCGGGCGGAGCCGGCGGGGCAGCGGGTTCGTTGCGCTTCATGCGGTTCATGGTCTTGACCATCATGAAGATGATGAAAGCCAGGATGATGAAGTTCAGCGCGATCGTGATGAAGTTGCCATAGGCCAGCACCGCGCCGGCCTTCTTCGCTTCGACCAGCGTGGTGGCGGTCTGGCCGTTCAAGGCGATGAACTGGTTGGCAAAATCCAGGCCGCCGAAGATCTTGCCGACGACCGGCATCACGATGTCGCCGATCAGCGAGTCGACGATCTTGCCGAACGCGCCGCCGATGATCACGCCGACCGCGAGGTCCATCACGTTGCCCTTGAGGGCGAATTCCTTGAATTCACTGACCATGCCCATTGGTTTTCTCCTGAGTTCTGTTGAAGCGCATGACAACACGCCGTTACGCTGGCGTGAAGTATTGCCGCTGTAAGCTGGCTGTCAAGTCGGATTCTTGCGGTGCTGGCGTGTTGTTTTTGCCTCAGCTTAAGCGCGCCTGCAGCGGGGGCGGCGGGTGCTGGATGTGGAGAAGCGGTGTGACGCTGGGCTAGAATCAGGGGTTGTCCCCATCTCAGACCGGACCTTTTTTCCCCGAGGAATCACATGAGTGACCAGCAAGTCGACCAGGCCAAGCGGACGTGGCTGATCGCGTCGGGCTGCGCCGGCGCTGTCGGCGGTTTAGCGACTGCCGTGCCCTTCGTCAGCACCTTCACCCC